>CAYTOR010000141.1:0-5592 GCA_964439505.1 uncultured Sangeribacter sp. | reverse complement strand
CAATGTCATGGCGTTCGGATACCCCTCACAACCGGTCGCTCCTAAAGACAAATGGAAGCCGTCAAAAGTCCATTATAATTCCTTCTGATCCTCTGCTCTCCTTTCCCGGATAAGTTTCGCGATCTATAGATCGCGAAACTTATCTATATATAATGATTACTCCGGCATCCAATAATAAAATGGTTTTGCTCTTCTTCTCTTAATCCATTCTCTTAAATCCATTATATTTCTGATGCCATCGGCTATGACAGCCTCATAATATTCAACCCCATGAATTTCTTCATTCTCAAGAGTATTGAATTTTAAAGAAAGAATTGCCTCTTGAATCTCAGGAGTTAACTTTTTGGCAATCCTGTCGGCCATTTCTTCAAAATACCCATCATATTTTGTCCCTTTCTCGATGTGAATTATGTCTATTTGCCATATTTCATCTTCATCGATTCGATACTTAAGATGCCAAGCCATACAACATTCGTCGGTATGCAAGCCGTTAATGCATTTCAACTCAAGGACGTCGGGATTTTTTACCATTTGGGAAGCTATTGCAAAACTACTTTCTTCCGTTATGCAGGAGGAATAAACATGGAGGTCTATGTCACGATGCTTCGCCATCAATCCCATGCGTAAGGATCCTACAATCCTGACTTCTGCTCCGGCTTTCTCCCAAATTGCCATGACTCCCGATTTTTCTAATACTTTGATAGCGCGATCAGCTGATCTCCGTGATTTTTCAATATAATTCATAGGTGATATTCATATAAATTTACAAAGTTAATAAAATTTTTTCTTTGAGCCATAAATAAGAATTAACAAATGCTGCAACGTGAACTCAAATGCTTATTATTTCGTTTTATTTATGAAATACAACTCTTCCTTGCGGTTGGATATTCGTTGTTAACCTATTGATTCCGCGACAAATGAATATCCTTCAATGCCGTATGGAAAGAGGCTATTCTAAAAAATTAAAAACAATGGATAATTTTATTGGATCACATTTTTTTACACCTATGACAACGGGTGGATGTATGAACTTTATGTAAAGAATGAAACCACTGTAGATTACCGAATCCATAGCGGAATGGTTGGAGGAAGATGGGTCAGAGACCAAAAAGCAGATATCGTCAAGTTGGCTGACGGGGTTTATAAGATTTCCTGGACTGAGCCGACAGGAACCGATGTGAGTCTTAATTTCATGCCTGAGCAAAATAGACTTCACGGGGTTATCTTCTTCCCAAAATGGGTGCAGGAGCATCCTGAAATTACAGTCTGCTACCAAAACGAACATATACCTTTGATGGAAGAAAGCAGGCTGAAATATGATACATATCCTAAGTATGTAGTACCGGAGTTCGGAAAGATATTCTACTCTAAAAATGAAGGAGTCAACAATGAGAAGGAAATCTCTCAGGACCCTTATGAAGGAATGGTGGACGATATCGTGAGCGGTAAGTTGAGCTTTACGGAAAAGTAGTATTTCCCATCCCAATAGACTTGCACAGCTTGGTTATAGGGACAGGAATGTCACCTTTTGAATTGGAACAGTGTCTTACTTGTGAGCTGTCTCAAAGAATGTAACATACAGATAACTTTTAACAATATCAATCATGTCTGATATTTTAGTTCCAATTTTCGTTTGCGTGGTGCTCCCGGTATCAATCGTGCTCATCACCGCTTTTGTGAAGATCAACGGTGAGAACAAACGTTCTCAGATCATCCTCAAGGCTATAGAAGCCAATAGGGATATAGATGCGGAAAAACTCATCGAGTCCTTGAAAAAAGTACAGAAGACTCCCCGGGAAATCCTTAATGGCCGACTTCTCAGAGGCTGCATGTTTACCTTAATAGGCATAATACTTACCGTTTTAGGGATAATAAATCTTGCATCCGGATTTGTATTCAGCGAAGCGGAGGTTACCATGCCTGTTCTGTTAGGCGGGATCGCCATGGCTATCGGAGTAAGTTTTCTGATAGTCTGGTTCATCACCCGAAAGCAGATCTTGACCGAAGAGGTAGAGAAATAAGATGACCCGTGAGGATTTCATACTGCAAGTTGAGGCCACAATGGAAGCGTTCCGACGTTTTCTTGTGGCCCTTTGCTGCGGAGATTCAACCCGTGCTGACGATATTGCCCAAGATGCTTACGTCAAGGCTTATATGTCATGCGATAAACTTCGGGACCCGGAAAGATTCAAGTCCTGGATATTCAAGATAGGCTACAATACATTCCTCAATCAAAAGAGAGGAGAGAGAATTCATGGGGATTTAGATGAGGTAAGGAGTTTAACTTCAGGTGTGACCTGTGATTCTCAATTCCGATATCAAGAGTTATATCTGGCCATGAACAAGCTTTCGGCGAAGGAGAGAGCCTCCATTTTGCTTTACTATATGGAAGGCTATTCGATAAAGGAGATAGCAGAGATAGAGGAAATCTCAAAGGATTCTGTAAAGCAACATCTTTCACGAGGCCGACTACATCTCAAAGCTTTGCTGAGTTAGATTTAAAATTTCATAAATTTGGAATTATGCTAATGAATGAAGATGATAGAATAATGAAATTATTTTCTGACTTTCAACCCGAGCTATCCTCCGACGAAGGGTTTATAGCCAATCTGACAAAGAAAATGGAGGTCGTGGAAATACTTAAAAAGCATAATTTATATCTGAAGAGACGCAATAGACTGGCCGTTGCACTCGCAGCCATCAGCGGCGCTCTTGTAGGAACAGTGCTGACTTTACTTTTCCCGATATTATCGGCTTGGGAAAGTCAATTGATAGGCAATCTTGATTTTTTCAGAAGTCATATCGACTCCGGTATTGTCACCTGGATTCTTATGGGCTGCGGTTGCATTTTAACCTCGACAAGCGTATATGAAATTATGTCTCCCGCAGTATTCCCGGCAGTTCTGCGCGGACGCGATTTGTTGCCGGAATGAGGCCGGAGGTTTGATTAACTTTTCAGTTACAGCCGACGGGATCTTAATCATCGTATCTTATTATTTATACCATTTTGTGCGGAGCAGGCGTAGCAGGAAGATTGTACCTCTGAAAGTCAATTCGATGCACATTGCCAACCATACTCCGCGCAATCCCATGGTTGAGGCTAAAACCCACGCCAAGGGCACGCGCACTAACCAGATACTTCCAAAATTCATCAAGGCCGGGATCTTCGTATCCCCCACTCCGACAAATGCACCGTACGCTACTATCGAAGCCGCGAACATAGGTTCGGCCCAGGCCTCGATCCGAAGAACCTCCGCGCCCAAGTGTCGTATGGCCTCAACAGGAGTGATGACGGCCATTATTTCCGGTGCGAAGATATACATCAATCCCCCCATTACGGTCATTATCACCATGCCGAGCCCTACTGCCATGTTACCGAATTGGCGCACGAGTAGCGGTCTGTCGGCTCCGTGACTTTGCCCGGTCAAGGCAGTCGCCGCATCCCCTATTCCATACCCCGGCATATAACAAAGGCTCTCGGCCGTCACGGCAAAGGCATTGGCCGCAATGGCGATGACCCCAAGTGGACTGACGATCATCGTTATCGCGATCTGAGCCCCGCAGATAATGGCATGTTCTATAGTCATCGGAGTCGAAATGGATGCTGCTTTAGAAGTAATTTCACGCGTTGGCCGAAAGCTACCCTTACATCCGGCGAGTCTAATCTCAGGCTGCTTGAACCATGCGTAATACATCATGATGAAAGCGGAAATAGCCTCTGCAGCGACTGTACCTAAGGCTGCACCGAGGACTCCGAGATCCGCGCCGGGAATTGTCACGGAAAGACCTCCTATCATCAGATGACGTGAAGGAAATATCAGCAGGAAATTAAACAGGCAATCCAACACACACATCAGTCCGCTAACGATACTCGGCACCTTCATATTACCCACGCAACGCAACATCCCCCCTCCTAAGTAATTGAGAGTCAAGAGTGGCAACGCCGCAATGAACACGACGAAATATAGCGAGGCCTTAGGGTTGATCGTCGGTTCGCCACCGAGCCAATATGGAAGATACGGCGCAATGGCAATGCCGATTAATGTCACCGTCACACTGAATATAAGACTGGCGGTTATACCCTGGCGGAATACTCTTTTCGCACCTTCCTCATCCTTCGCCCCTACTTTGTGGGCGACCTGAACCGAATAACCGGATGTCATGGCGGCGCAAATACCCCAGAATAACCAGAGGCTTGTCGAGACCAGACCGATGGATGCGGAGTCATCCGCGCCTAATCGACCCACCATCGAAGCGTCTATATACTGCATCGCGATGCTCGACAATTGCGCGAGCATCGCGGGGAGGGAGAGCATCACCGTCAAGTGTAATCTCTGCCGCCAGCTGAGATTTTTACCGTCTCTTATAAGTTTGATTGATGGCACTTTATCTCACTTTGTATCTCACTTGGTTCTTAAGAGAAGGGTCATTAAGGCTGAATCGTCTTAATTATGACCCATTCCCTTCTCACTTACTTAATTTTTGAAATGCCGGAATCATTCGCCGGATAGCCTCACTCAACCGGTCTAAAGGACAGGCATAATTGACACGTATATAAGAGGCTGCTCCGTATGTACTCCCGCTCGCTACCCTTACTTTTGCCTCATTGAGAAGAAATGCCTCGATTTCATCACCCGTGGCGTGATGACCGTCTACCTTAAGTCCGGAGACGTCGATCCAAGCCAAATATGTCGCTTCTGAATCACAGAACTTCAACTGAGGTATCGCGCGTGTCAGTTCTTTTCTGAGAGTGAGACTATTAATATCTAAATACTCATTTAGCTCATCCAGCCATTTCTCCCCCTTATTGTAAGCCGCTTCTAAAGCGACTACCCCGAAGGGATTGACATCACAGACTTCATTGTCATTTATCGCCCGATCAATCTTTCTTTGCGTATCTTCATCCGGACATACTATATTGGCAATCTGAAGTCCGGCCGTATTGAATGCTTTGCTCGGAGACGTACAGATAATTGCAGTCTCATCAACAGTAGCATACGGAATATAATCAGGTTCATCGGGATGTACGAGTTCGCAGTGGATTTCATCACTTACAACGCGTACGCCATGACGCTGACAAATCTCAGAGATACGCTCCAATTCGTCACGCGTCCATACCCGTCCTGTCGGATTCTGCGGATTGCAAAGGATCATCAATACGTTCGACGGCTCAGAAGCCAAGGATTCAAGGCCGTCAAAATCAAATCCATACGAGAAACCATCTCTGGCATCATATCTGACAAGCGGATTTTCAACTATCCTGCATTTATTGTTGCGTATCGAAGAGAAGAAACAATTATAGGCCGGTGTCTGAAGAATTACTCCATCTCCGGGACGCGTCAACGCTTTTATAATCGCCGAGATCGCCGGTACGACTCCGGAGGTATATATTACTCTGGCGGGATCAATCTTCCAGTCATGCCTTCGCAGATTCCAGTTGACCAGCGCATCGTAATATTCCGGTCCTACGTATGTATAACCGAAAATTCCATGCTCTACCCTCTTTTTCAACGCCTCAATAATTGCGGGTGCGGTCCGCCTACTCTCAACTGGCAACTGCAAAATTATCGATTTGTTTGAAGAAAACCTCCT
>CAYTOR010000140.1:0-5709 GCA_964439505.1 uncultured Sangeribacter sp. | reverse complement strand
TTCGGGGCACATCTGCGACCCTGGATTTAACATTTTTTGTGGGACGGGGTCTTATGCTATGGGCAGTCTGTCTGCTCAGCCTGAATGCCATTGCGCAGGATCAGGTAGTGACCGGTACGGTTCTGAGTGCGAGTGACGGTGAGCCGCTGATCGGTGCGACCGTCATGACTCCGGATGCCAAGGTCGGAACGACCACGGACATCGATGGAAACTTCTCCATCACAGTTCCCCAGACCGTAAAGAAACTTCGATTCTCATACGTCGGGACTACTCCGGTAGAAGCAAACATTTCGAGCAACATGATCGTGAAACTCGAGGAGTCTTCCACTCTCAACGAAGTCGTCGTGACCGGTTACGGCACAGTCTCCAAGCAGGCCTTCACCGGCGCGAGTTCTTCTGTCAGCGGAGCTTCAATCGAGAAGAAGACTGACGTAAACCTTGTCAAGGGTCTTGAAGGCAACGTGACAGGTTTCCAGTATAATACTTCCACTTCCTCCCCGGGTACCTGGGGCTCCGTATATATCCGTGGCCTCGGTTCGCTTTCCTCAACTGCGACTCCGCTGTACGTGATCGACGGAGTGCCCGTCTCTTCTACGGCAGATGGTATTTCTTCCGACAACAACAACTTCTTCGATCCGATCGCGGCATATAACCCTGCCGACATCGAGAGCGTTACCGTCCTCAAGGACGCGGCCGCTACCGCTATCTACGGCTCGCGTGCAGCCAACGGCGTGATCGTCATCACCACCAAGAAGGGTGCCTCTTCCAAGTTCCAGCTTAATATTGATGTCAAGCAGGGATTCTCCGGAATACAGCACAACAATATGAAATATGCCAATGCAAAGCAGACCATGGATCTCTTCGCCCGCGGCTATGCTGCGCGTACGGGCTATTCCTATGAGGACTGCTATGACATCATGCTCGGCCAATTCCCCGACTGGGACGGCAGCTACAGCACTGACTGGATGGATCTGATCACCCGCAAAGGCTACTATCAGGAATACAACGTATCCTTCTCCGGCACCGCCGACAAGACCAATTACTACGTTTCACTCGGTATGGTAGACGCCGACGGTATCGTCATCGGCTCCAGCAACAAGCGTTACTCCGGCCGCGTCAACCTCGATACAAGCTGGAAATTCTTCAGCGCAGGTCTGAATGCCGGATATTCTTACTCCGTCAACAATAACTTCTCGCAGGCTACCACCGGTTCCATGTCTTCTCCCATCGTAGCCGCCCAGTCATCCATGACTCCCATGGACCTGGCCTATAATCCCGACGGCACTTACGCCAACATCTACAACTACAATCCTCTGGCTCTTCAGGATCCCAAGCTCGGTGATCTAAACGAGACCGTCAACCAGACTTTCACAGCCAATCCCTGGCTTCAGGTTAATCTTCCCTTCGGCTTCTACGTGAAGACTAATTTTGGTGTGAACATCATCGACCAGAGCATGTATGACTACTGGAGCGCGGAATATAATCCTCAGGGTATGGACTATAACGGCCTCGGTCAGAAATACATGTCGCGTGCCAGCACGCTGACCTGGACAAACACCATCGGCTGGAACAAGACTTTCAATGATATCCATAACTTCAATGTCCTGCTCGGTCAGGAAATGCAGCGCTATGAATATCATTACGACTACTATAGCCGCACAGACTTCCCCTTCGCCGCAGACGGCTTCCGCAACATGGCCGGCACAGGCTCCGACAACGGTTCGGAATACGCTCAGGAGCAGTCCCGTCTGGCATCCTACTTCATTGATGCCCGCTATGCCCTGATGGACCGTTATTTCTTCTCCGCTTCTTACCGTCGCGACGGCAGCTCCGTATTCGGTGCCAACCACCGCTGGGGTAACTTCTGGTCCGTAGGTGCTAAGTGGCGTCTTACCGCTGAGGATTTCCTTCAGAATCAGCTCTGGCTTTCCAACGCTGACCTCCGTATCTCTTACGGTACTGTCGGCAACCAGGCGCTCCCTTCGCTCTATGCTTCACGCGGCATCTATGAAGCAGGCTTCAGCTATGCCCAGACTCCGGGTATCCTTCCTACCCAGCTTGCAAATGATGAATTGACCTGGGAGACTTCCCGCAAGTTTGACGTAGGTTTCGACTTCGGTGTCTTCAACCGCGCCAACCTCACTTTCGACTTCTACAACGAAGATACGGCCGACGCACTCTATAAGGTGCCCCTGTCCTATACGACTGGTCTTTCTTCCGTATACCGCAATGTCGGTAAGATCCGCAACCTCGGTATCGAACTCGGAGTTAACGGTACTGTCTTCACTAATGATAAGGTTACTGTCAACGCCTTCGCCAACATGACATGGAACAAGAATAAGGTACTCAAGCTTGCCAACGGCACAGTCGAAGGTAACTTCCAGATCCTTGAGGAGGGCTACAGCTACCGTCAGTTCAAGATGATCGAATATGCCGGAGTCGACAGCGAGACAGGCCGCGCCCTCTATTATCTCAATGAGACCGGCGACGAACTTACCGACGACTACTATTCAGCTGCAAAACGCTACGTCGGATCGGCCGATCCGAAGTTCTTCGGCGCATTCGGCGTAAGCGCGAAAGGCTGGGGCTTCGATCTGAGCGTACAGTTCAATTATCGTGCAGGCAACAAGGTCTTCAACTACAGTGCTCCCTTCAACGGCTGGGGTATGTCGCTCTTCACTCCTCTTGAGACGGTATGGGCTGACTCCTGGACTCCTGAAAACCCGAACGCACTCTATCCCCAGTACATCTACGGCGACCCCTATAACGATGTCACCAGCAACTACTCGACCCGCTTCCTCATGGACGGCAGCTATGTGCGCCTGAGCAACATCAGCCTCGGCTATACTCTTCCCTCCGACCTGACCAAGAAGGCCCTGATGAACAAGGTGCGCTTCTATATCAACCTTGATAACCTCGCGACCTGGACTAAGAAGAGCTTCATTGGTTATAACCCGGATACATACGCCAACGGTATCATCTCCTGGCAGTATCCCGCAGCCTTCTCTTTCACAGGCGGCGTGCAGGTACAGTTCTAATATAATCATCAATTAACTCTGAAAGCAATGAAAGCACTATATATCAAAGCAGTGGCGGGACTGGCGCTGGCCACCTCGCTCGCGAGCTGCGGCGACAAGTTCCTGGAGAGTGATATCTACGGCGCGATAGATTCAGAACTTGCCCTCAACTCCGTTACCAACATCGGCTATGCCCTCAACGGCACATACTATAATCTTCAATATTACTATTTCGCAGGCACTGAGGCTACTGCCTTCGGCGATCTGGCTTCCGACGTGACCTACTGGAATCAGAAGACCCAGCACTTCGATGAAATCTATAGCTTCAGCCCGGTCGATACCTCCACAATCCTTGAAGATATCTGGCAATACGGCTATAAGGTAGTCGACAACTCAACCCGCGTAATCCTCGGCGCCCAACAGTTATATGACGGCGCCTCAGAAGAAGAGCAGGGTGAACTCGACCGCTATATGGCCGAAGCCTACGCGCTTCGCGCATACTCTTACTTGGTGATGACGAATATCTTCTGTCACCAGGTGAAGGTAGCCGGCAATGACTTTTCTTCTTCGCCCGGTCTGGTAATCGTAAAGAATCCTGTCAGCGCTAACGATAAGGTGAGCCGCTCTACTTTGGGCGAGACCTACGCTGAGATCGAAAACGATCTGAACGAATCGATGAAGCATTTTGAGGCGGCAGGTTATGACGCCGAAAGTCTCGTCTACTTCTCTCCCGCTGCCGTAAAGGCCCTTCAGGCACGCACATATCTCTATGAAGAGAAATGGCAACAGGCGATTGACGCAGCCAATGAGGCTCTGTCGCTCAAGGGAATCAGCTCACTCGTAGTTGACCCGGCAGGTTATAAGGCCCTTTATGCCAACAGCACGAGCAACTATGAAAGTTTCTTCGCTCTTTCGATCAATCAGCAGGATAACTTCAGTGCCAAATCTTCCGGTACTCTCTGGAGCACTTACAGCTACTCCCCCTCCCCCTGGCTTCAGTCAGTTATGGCTGACGATGACTGCCGCCGCGCGGTATGGGGCTGGAGTGTAGATAGCACGCCGACAACTCCCGTCTTCAACGGCGGCAAATTCCTCGGCACTTCCGGCAATGCCGCTTACGGCACTTGCTATCTGCTCAACGCTCCCGAGATGTTCCTCATCAAGGCAGAGGCCTATGCTCAGCTTGGCAACGTATCCGATGCGGCTACCAATCTGCTGACGGTAGCGAAGCGCAATCCCGCTATCGCTGCAGTCGAAGATCTTCCCGCCGACAAGGCCGGTCTGCTCTCTTTCGTAAAGGATGAGCGTGCAAGAGAACTCTTCCAGGAAGGCCACCGTCTCTATGACCTCCGCCGCTGGGGACAGAAAGTCAACGTAGAGGCAAGTCAGGCACCCGCAATCAACTGGATGGTGACAGACTATAATATCTCCGATTGTGTCTTCCCCATCCCGGCCGGCGAGATCAACACCAAGGCCGGAGTAGAACAGAATGCTGGCTGGCAGGCTACATTCCCCTCCATCTGATAGAATTCTGCAGGTAGGGACGCGATGAATCGCGTCCCCGCCGACCTCTCCAAAAGCAGAAAACCGACTTATATACTACAAGAGGTAACTACACATATTAGCTGACTAAAATCAACCTCTTGCGAGGGGCGCGCGCGATGCGTGTCCCTCGATCTAAAAAAGCCGAGAGATTTCTTCTGAAATCTCTCGGCTTTTCTTAAATATTAAGTTAGACCCCGTCCCACAAAAAATGTTAAATTCCGGGCGGTGAATTTTCGAGGGAATTTTGTCTATCTCGCAGGGAGCAATGCGAGCATTGCCTCATATTGAGTTAATTTAATAGGTATTCGGCTATTTCCAATTGTGACCGGAGAGATGGGCAAAATTCACCGGAAAGGCACCGAGAAGCAGTAATTTTTATCTCCGATCAGGACAGCCTTATACATCCCGGGATGACAAGGACATGACGAATGTTTTCCAAATCGTCAGACTGGAAATAAGATGCTATTATATAAAGATCATGTAATTATAATTCAGAAATATCGCATCATGAACATAACGCATGCCGCCGTCCATACATGACAGGCTACTTTAAGCGACTTCTCATAATTTCTGTTCAGGCGTCTGTAACTCTCCATCCATGAGAATGTCCTTTCCACCACCCACCTCCCCTGCATGGGAATGAACTCCGCAGTGCCGAAATTAGATTTGACACATTCGAGCCTCATACCCGTATATTCCGGAAGCGACCTTTCAAAAGTTAAGGAGAGGGATCGCGTCCTTCGGAAGTTCTTTTACCCGCAACAAGCAATTCAAGAACCCGATGGAAGAATCCTCGGTCACTCCATGAACGGAAATGATGATAGACTACCTTTGAGGAAGGGTAATTGTCCGGCAGCATATTCCATTGGCAGCCGCTTTTAAGCACGTATAGGATGGCGCCTAATATTTCGAAGAAATCGTATTTCCTCGGCATAGGAAGGTTTTCCATGACGGTGAGAAGCAACAGTTTCTGACGACGGTTAAGTTTGATAATGGATGACATGACGAAAGTTTTTATTTCTTTAACGATGAATAGATTCATAAAGGAGAGGGGAAGAGTTAAAATCTTTCAAAACGCTTGCCTCCACTATCGAAAAAGTTACCCCCGTCTCGCAGCTGCACCCCGCCTTCGGCCTTTTGGTTCAGT
>CAYTOR010000139.1:0-5744 GCA_964439505.1 uncultured Sangeribacter sp. | reverse complement strand
TGGGGGCGGTTTAGTCCGCCCCCGCCGCGCGGCATCCCCCTCCAGAAGGAGAGAGGAAGGTTGGCCTATCGAAAATCCCTATCAGAATGTGCACTTCGTTCTGGAATCTTCAAATTAATTAATTTTTCTGCTTGCGAAACATTCCCCTGTGAGCGAATTGTTGGACCGACATGCGGCACCGGTTTTTATATGGAAGATGTACAAAGTAGGGCAGAAGGGCCATTATGCCATCCGTCTCTCGACCACATTTGCATTTGCTATCCGATACACGACCTCGTTACTCATTTGCCATTCTCAATGCCAGACCTCCTGCGCATCAATTGTTTCAGCACAAGAGTCTGGCTCGAAATATCCAATGACAGCACCCATTCCGGTATCCGCTCCTTCGAGAAAGAATATCGAACTTGGAAAACTGATGACGACATAGACCCTAACTATAAGCTTTGGCTCAAACAAATAAAATAACACCGCTACTCCAAACTGCAGAAAATGCAGACTATACAACCTCTTCAAAATAAAAATAGCCGCTCGTAAGCGGCCTTTTCCCTACAAGAAAGTAGAGCGTCATTATTGGAAAGCCTTCCATTTGGGAGGTATGCGCAAAAAATAAGCCCATCTTAAGAGGTGGGCGAGCCTTAGTATTTTCCACCTAAGGGCGATAATGTATGCAAAGGTACGAAAAATTTCATACCTTGCAAAATATAAACGCAATTGACAGTCGAAAAAGTGTATATTTTCGTCTTGATCTAACATTCACAAGATTCCCTGCATGCAGATACATGCAGGGAATCTGGAGCCAAAATTTTCCTCTTCGTTGGTTGGAATCAGTAGTAGGAGATGGTGCGGAGAAGGCCGGTTTCGATCTGCTCGCCGTCGGGGTATGTTTCTTTCCAGGATTTCTTAATCCAGTTGCCGTGACTGTCGTATTCTATGGTCTCTTCTCCATGAGATTCATCGACAACTTCTCCTATGAAGGTTGAATCCTCCGGACCAATGGTAGTGAGAACCCAGTTGGAAGACGGATACCCTGCTTCTAAAGTGTAGATGTTGTAGGTCTCAGGGTAGCCTGCGGAGTCAAACGTCATTTTTATATTGTTGTCCTCTAAGCAGATCAGTTTGGCCGGGGCACCTGTAGGACCGGGAGTAACAAGAAATTTATTTACGGAATTTACCTTCTTTCCTCCGGCTTTAACGGTAGTAGCGCGGATCTGCTGCATTCGTCCCGGAGTCTGATAGAGCGGAACGTATTCCGTCACTACCGTATGATTAGCTTCGTGCTCGTCAGAGCAATCTTGACAGGGAGCGATCTCGGTCCATATTACTTTGGCGGGATGACCATATTGATTGAGTTCTATGGTGAAACTATGTCCGCCTCTTGCATCACCGTATTCAAAACTCCCTCCGGTGAGAAGGCCGCTTTTATTATAGTTATACGTAGCGGTGGTGCCGGTCCCATATTCGAAATCCTCTTCATATACGGGAGTTATCTCGGTATAGGATTTGATATTCTTATGATTCTTTACCGGAAGCGAATCAACGTGCATATATTTCCACATACGGGGAGAAATGTCGTAATGCGGTTTAACATCCGTAGGATTTGCGAACATGATGATCGGAACCAAAAGCGTTCCTGCCGCTAAAAAAGATCTTTTCATATCGGTATTATTTTAAGTCTACTTATTCAAGTTGCAATCCCACAGACAAAGTTAACCATGGAGTCCATCTTGTCTGCGGGATTGGTGGGTAACTAAAGTATCATACTATATCTGTTACTGTATTCATCACCAAGGGCGCATGCCGCCTCCTGAACCTTTGAGCGCCGATGTCATATTGGCGGAAGATGTCCCACACTTGACAGTATAGCTTTTGGAATTAACCATACCGGGAACACTCAGGAAGACCTTGGTTCCGCCGGATGAACCACCCGGACGGAAACCTCCGGTAGATCCGGAGCCTGCACTGTATTCAGCCGGAACGTCAAAGGAATAGATTTCCGCTCCGTCGGCAAAGACGGTCACCTTTTCGGATGCCTTGACAGTCAGCGATTCGTAGACGTATGGCTGAGTGCTGTCGTTGGTAGTCGGAACAGAACTGCTTCCTCCAACTCCGAGAATATATCCGCCGGTAATGATCAGGACATAACCTTCCTCGGAATTAACGTCAATGCCACATTCGGGCGAACCGGCTCCGAAAGCGCGGATTACACCTCCGTTGAGGTACATGTTACCGTTGGAATCCAAGCCGTCATTGCTCGTGCTGATAACCGTCACATCCCCGCCATTGACAGTCATGGTCTTAGATGAGTTAAGGCTGTCATCTTTTGAATATACGACAATCTGACCGTCATTTATGGTCATATTCGCTTTGCTCTCTATTCCTTCGCCGCCATAACCGGTGGTCTTGATGTTGATGACTCCTCCATCGATCACAACGTCTCCGTCTGCTTTCATACCTTTAGGTGATGATTTCTGATCAGACGCGATCCGATCGGTATTTCCGGTATAGTTATGATTAATTGTGCCGTTCTGATAGACAAGTATACCTCCGGAAGTTGTTACGTTGATCTCTCCTCCGGTCAGATGTAGCATCGCGTCGCAAGAAATACCCTTACCTCCACTTCCGGTAGCGGTCAGAGACAGTTTGCCTCCGGATATCGTTACATCTTCATCAGCACCTATGCAGGCTGAAGCCTTGGTCTTCGCTTTAGCAGAATCCCATTCTCCATTTCCCGTCACGGTCAGATTAAGTTCGCCTCCGGATATTTCCACTGAGCCTTCAGCCTTCAATCCTTTACATGCGATGCCGGCAGTCTCTATTTCAAGTTTGCCATCCTTTATGGTAATAGTTCCCGGATCCTCTTCCTCGCGGTCCGCTGAATCCTTATAGTCGGTCTGAATGCCGTCGCCCTCAATTCCGGAAATTTTGAGAGTGCCGCTTTCCATAAGGAAATACTGAGTGCAGTTGATGCCGTCTTTCTTTGCTCCGAGGATGTTGAGAGAAAGATTCTTCATTTCCACGTATTCCTTGGCATAGATTGCGTGAGAAGCATTTCCGACAACTGTCAGTTCGCCCTTACCTTTAAGTTCAAGATGACCGGTGCAGGACAAAGCTCCTTTCTGGGAGCCACTTCCGTCCTCCAGTCGGTTGACAGTACCGTTTTTCACGCTAAGTGAAATTCTCTTGCCATTCTTTATCTCCAAGGCAGCTCCGGAGGGGTTAAGAAGATTCAAACCCCGAAGTTCGATAGAAGACTTATAGCTTCCTTCTATATAAATAGATCCATTGGAAGAATTGCCTGAAAGCACGTAAGTGATTTCACCAACTTCCGCATCAACCTCTGCGCTTTGGATCACTTTTACATGTCCGTTCTCAACAGACGCCGTTATGTAAGGAAGGATATTCCATGCGGCTGTCACAGTAGCCTTGTCTTCAGTAATAGATACTATAACAGTATTATCCTCAACGTCCTCTTCCGAAACATACATTCTGGAAATTTCCGAGACCGGAATTTGCTGTCCAAGTATAGAAAGGATATTATTTCCGTAGACGGCCTCTCCCATATTTGCGGAATCTACGGCATACTCTACATTCCCCTTTACTACATGCAGCGAAGTAACTCCGACAATCAAAGGAGCCACGAAAAGAGTCAGGGATAGGGCTTTTTTCATTTCACTACGATTTTAAAAGTCTCGATTCCGTTATTGATCACGTATACTCCTTTCGGGAGATTTCCTCTCATTTCATCTAATGAACCGTAATGCCCATAGTCTATTCCGTTGAGGTCGCTTACGGAATAAAGGTTGGCGGAGACGGGAAGATTTTCTATTCCTGTTGAAGAATCGGAAAAATAGAATTTGGAAAGGTTGGTCAGAGGAATTTCCACACTGTTTACTCCATCGGATGCTATCAGGGAATCTGCGGTAAAGGTCATTTCCAGATTTGCGGAAGGTATGGATTTTACAGTTCCATCAGTCAATAAAAATTCCATAGCGGAATCCGAAGCACTCGCTTTGAAACACGGAGCCATCAAAATGGCTAAAGTGATGATACCACGAGAAAGTCTACGGGCATAACATCTTGCAAACGGGGTTGCAATTAGAAAATTATTCATCAGTGTTAAGTATTTAGGCATTATCGTCCGATAGTTCCAATCTCAACAGAAATGTCATATTCAGACGCGATACTGTGGCATCATCTCCTTTTTCATATTCCTTTTCTCGAAATATTTATTTGGGGACGGGGTCTTAAGTCATGGCAAAAATAATAATTTTTGATGAAAACTACCATTTTTACGCAAAAAAATAGTTATATTTGTAAAAATTTACAACTTCATGCGACAGATTATCACTCATTTCACTGATGATGACTTATACAAGTTCACTATGTGCTGCGCCGTCATCGACAACTTTCCACGCACGCAAGTGAAATATCAGTTTACTGACCGAAGCGACCGAGTATATCCCCGTGGATTTGCAGAAGAAGTCAGCAAGCAGATTGCCATGCTTGAGAATCTGGTAATCACAGAAGAAGAGATAACTTTCATGCGGCGCCGTTGCAGTTTCATACCTGATTGGTTTTACTCTTTCTTAAAAGGTTATCGCTATGATCGGCGGCTTGTCAGAGTCAATCAAGATGAGGAAGGACATCTCCATATCGAATTCGAAGGAAACTGGAGCAGCACCATTCTATTGGAAGTCAAAGTCCTCGCCATAGTATCTGAGTTATACTGCATCATGACGGGCGAAGACAACGGTTTCGACTATGCGGATTTCGAAGTGCGCTCTGCCGGAAAGGCCCGTCGACTGATAGAAGCAGGTTGCTATTTCAGTGACATGGGTACGCGTCGCCGGGCATCTTTCGAAGCTCAGGACAGATGTATCAAAGCCATGAAAGAAGAGGCGGAGAAATGTAAAGGTCCCGGTAAATTCATCGGCACGAGCAACGTCTACTTCGCCATGAAGTATGATTTGACTCCGCGCGGAACTATGGCGCATGAGATCATCTGCGCAATTGCCGGTATGTACGGTCCGCAGATGTCCAATCACCTCGCCATGGAGACCTGGTCAAAGACTTATCGCGGTGCTTTAGGTACTTTCCTGTATGATACGTATGGCTGGAGAATCTTCTCTCTCAACTTCTCCGAAGATTACGCCAATATGTTCAAAGGGCTTAGGGTTGACAGCGGGAATAATTACGAGCAACTCGATCTTATAGAAGCCAAGTACAGAAGTTTAGGAATCGACCCGGCCACAAAGCAGATCATATTCAGTAATGGGCTGAACACAGATGAAGCCATCCGGATTCAGGAATACGCCCAAGGGAAGTGTATCCCTTCCTTCGGAATCGGCACCCACTTCACCAATGATTTCCCGGGCGTTCATCCGATGAATATTGTCATCAAGTTGACGGCGGTAAAAATTACAGAATCCTGGCCCTTCTACTGCGACACCTGCAAGATGAGTGAGGATCATGGTAAATATACCGGTAAACCGGAAGTCGTGAAACGCTTTCGCGAAGCCCTTCACTTAACCGATTGATACCTTAAATATTAGAATACAAGTAAGCTAAGACCCCGTCCAATAAAAAATGTTAAATTCAGGGCGGTGGATTTTCGAGGGAATTTTGTCTATCTCGGAGGGAGCAATGCGAGCATTGCCTCATATTGAGTTGGTTTAATAGGTATTCGGCTATTTCCAATTGTGACCGGAGAGATGGGCAAAATTCACCGGAAAGACACCGAGCAA
>CAYTOR010000138.1:0-5783 GCA_964439505.1 uncultured Sangeribacter sp. | reverse complement strand
CGGGGCACATCTGCGACCCTGGATTTAACATTTTTTGTGGGACCGGGTCTTAGACCCCGCAATCCGGGGTTCTCCCGAATTTCGCTCTTAGCCTGATCGCAAATGTCACCGGCCTTACGGCCGACAAACCGCTTGCAGACGTAGTATATATTAACCTTTAACTATTCAACTAATGCAGACCATAAACACCGCCAGATTACTCGGAAGAATAGATGGTATCCCGGGTTGGCTGATGATGAAGTATCAGCTTCAACTGACTCAAGAAGTCAAAGATACCAAGGTCCTTCTGATCGCTCTTTCTCAAAAATTACCGGAACCGGACTCTACCGCTTGCCTTAATCTCGCGGTAGAATATAATAAACTTGAACAGGAACTTCAAACCCAAACACTCAACGAGTATGAAGTGCTGACGGAAAAGCAGAAAGGAGTGAGGGAGGCTAATTATCTCTATCGCCGTCATGCTCATGATTACGATAAATATCTGATGATGCAGCATGATTTTATCGCTGACGAAGAAGAGGAAGAAGCCAAGAGAAAAGCAAAGACCAAAAAGATAATGATAGCGGTCTGCTCTGTTCTCGTTATTGTCTTCGGCTCAATCATCATATATAATCTTCCTTACTTCGAGGAGAAAAGATTATATTCGGCAGTTCAAAAGGACTATCCGGAAGAATTCGAGGAAATCCAAGCCATCAGCGCATATAAGGCAGCCTTCCCGGAGGGAAAGCACATTGAAGATGTCTTGTACAGGGAACTCAAATTCAGACAAAAAGGGGAGTATCCCGATCTGATCATGGATGCGGCTGAAGAATATCTCAACAAGTTTCCAAATGGAACCCATGCGGCTGAATGTAAGGAAATAATAAATGCTGTCTGGGATAAGGAAATCTCTCTTTATGAAACGTTGGCAAAGGATGCGGCCACCCCGGCAAAAGAGTATGTGATAGACATGCTTAAATACATGAAGGCTAATAACATTCGCACGGTCAATGTAGATATCAAGCCCATCCTTAAACTTAAAGAATATTCTGAATATCCTGAAAAAGTAAGGATGCTCATGGAGGCCGTACAGAATAGAAGTGACGGTCCCAAACTGCCCTCAGCGATGATCTCCATCAAAGATAAAATAACCGAATCAAAGGCTTCGGGGTGGGGGAGTTATATAGTGGAGGCTCTTCAGGATGGCTTCAATCGGGTGCTCACTAAAGATTTCATCAAATTCGTAGCTATTGAGGATGGAACCGAGACAGATAAAAAGGCTCCTGTTGTAAATGTCAGTTATACCGTTCAGACTCAGGAATTCCAGCCAGGCTTCCCGGATATCTGGACGTATACGGAGAAACAGAATTTTACGGTTGTATCCGAATCCCTGCTTCTTGGAATATCAATGCATTTTGATGCCGAATTTAGTATTCCCGGCTCAAAAGATAAATATTCCATCACCGGGGAAGGCAATCCCGGAGACCAAGAAATTTCCGGCGAACCGTCGACAGGCTACTCCGTAATGTGCGAACGCTGCACCCTTCAATTCGCCGAAAAGATAGCCACAACCTTCGGCCTCAACAGCGAAGAAGCAACTGAAGCCCGCGGAATAATACCCGAGGAATAATAGAAGTGAATAATTAAGGTATGATGAAATGCCCGGGAAAGATGACCGTATTCTCTCGACATTAGTTTATATAATATTCATAAAATATGAATTGCATCAATAAAATTTGCTTATTGGTCCTTTTCGGAATAGCAAGCATCTTTGCTTACTCCAATAACAGAAGGACTGAAATGGGTGACTCCGAAGTCGGCCAACTTACTTCTATAAGAATTATCTCTCCCGAAGAATTGGAGGACGAAGATGAGAATAACGATAATGAGGATAGCGACGATCTTCTCATTCTGGTAGCCGGATATCGGGAAGACGCCATGGCTCACTTTATAGATCCGGAAGAAGCATGGCCAATTGACGACATAAGTTTGCTTACTAAGGGAGAACGGGTAAGTGTAATACATAAAGGAGTAGAGTTGGTGTTTCAGCTCGATCCCGAAGATGAAAGGACCCTTATGTTGGTTGGTGGTAACGCTAACCACCATCGCGAATTGATCATCCCCAACGGTCTTTTGTATAAAGATGAGCGGTTTTTCCCTCTTGAAAAGATTGATGATTTTGCCTTCGAAAGACCGAGGCATTCCCTTGATGGAGTCAAAAAAATAGAGTTCACTTCGACATATTCATGGTCTCTGACGGCAGGGCAAAATTGCTTTGGTAATGCGCTTCACCTGGAGACAATAATCCTGCCTGTAAACCTTATGAATATCTCCTACTGCATGTTTGAGAAATGTCCAAGACTCAAAAATGTAGTTATCCCTAAGGAGACACTCTTGACAGAAATAGAATCCTTCGCGTTTATGGATTGTCATTCTCTGACGACCTTTACAATCCCTTCAGAAGTGGAAAAAATAGGAGAAGGACCATGGCGAAATTGCTTTGCACTCGAAAGCATTGAGGTTTCGGAAGATAATGAGTTTTTCTTCTCACGCGAAGGAGTATTGTACACGGATAATTTGCCCCAAACATTAGTGCAATATCCCGCAGGGAAGAAAGACGAATCGTACGATGTATTATACGGCACTGAATATATCGGCAATTCAGCCTTTTATGGAAACCAATTTCTTGAAAAAGTTTCCTTTCCTGCTTCATTAAGGGAGATTTCTCATATAGCCTTCTGCGGATGCTCGAAATTAAAGGATGTGGTCTTCAATGGAGATAATCTATACTTTATCGGAAACGGAGCTTTCCGGGATTGCAGTTCACTCAAGGAGATAACCCTATATGGGGACCTAAAATATACACATAATAATGACTCCTACTACGATACCTTCCCAAAATCAACAACAGTAAAGACCGAGGCTTCCATCCCTGCAATTACCTTTCCCAATTCTTCTACCGGACCTCTTTCGGCAGCTTGGGAACTAATCAACGGGATGCCACGGATGCTGTTCATGGACATTAAGGATTATCAAGAATATGGATTCCCGCCCTTTTTAGGCAAAGGTAAAACCATTGCTGCTTACGGGATTGCTTATCTGAAGGAGGATATTCTCCGCATACTCCAAGGGATACCCGACAAGTTTCTTGTATATAGCAAGACTGATGAGAAAGGAAGAATCACCCGTTACTATTTGGACATCGAAAATTCTAAATCTCCAAAAGTCCTATACACCTTCATCGGCATAGACGGCAATGAACTCGATGTAACCCTCTTCGAAAACGGCAACACCCCAAAAATCAAATCCTACCTCAAATCTCTCAACTCCACCAAATAGCTATTCCCCTTCAATATGATGTAAGCGGTCCAAATCCTATAGGATATGGACCGCTTATTTTTTCGCGGAGGATCGGGGGAGACAAATACTTATTGGCATAATAATAATTGAGTTAAGGTGAAGGTAGAATGCACGTGGAGATTGAGTTAAGATGATGGTATTATTCAGGGATTGTATATCTCAGAGGATATTATCATTCCTCTGATTGGGTAACTTGGGGATATGAAAAATCCTCCCGGAGAGTTGAATCTCGGGAGGATTTTTATCTTAGAATGGCCTTGACAGCCGTTAGAGTCGGATTACTTTATGAGGCAGGTTTTGGAGGATTGACCTTTGCGGATGATGTAGAGTTCTCCGGGCTGGGGAGTGGAGACTTTGAAGCCTTGGAGATTGTAGATTTCTACCTGACCGTCCTCTGCATCGATATCGGAGATGCTATCCAAGCCTGAGATTACGTACTCGGGCAGAGGAGCGGCAGGAGTAGTGTCTCTTTCGGGTTCAGTGAAGTAGCCGTTGAAGTCACCCCATTGCTGTTTGAGCCAGTTGATCTTGCCTGCCAGATGATTCTTTACAGCTTGCTTACGACCATCCATATCACGGTTGTCGATGACACCCTGCCCTCCATCAGGATAGGGTTTGCCGTTCCAGCGGTCATAATCTGCCTGAGCGGCGGCTTTGAGATGCTCAGAATAGGTGTCTAAGTCTGAATAAAGACCCTCGAACTTGTTTGACATAAACCATTTCCAGGTTTCCTTTACCTTAGCCATGAACTTATTGTTCAGGCGCATTGAAGCGATCCATGTGTTGCCGAACGGCCCATAATCTGAGAAGTAATGATCTGACGGGCCCATGAAAGCGTTGCCGCAGTCCCAAAGGGGAGAGAAATGCCATTTCTGCCCTTCACCGCGATCGCGGAATAGATACGTCGATCCATGATAAGCTTCGGTATGCGAAATGATCTCCTCTACAATGTAATAGCGTGCAGCGTCATCAAGATCCATATAGCCCCAAAGGCGGTCGGAATTATCACCGATTGCGTCATTCATGGCTGTAAATTGATCCGTTACGAATTGACGCTGAAGGTCAGAATACACTTCGGGAGTATCGAAAGTGATACGAAGTTCATCCTTAAAGCCCCAAGCCTGTCCTTTTTCTTCCATGCGGATCTGGTTCTCTTCGGGATAATTGTCCAGTTCCACCAGATATCCTCCACTAACCAATGAAGGATCTGTCACATTATCGTCGAGTTCGGTTATGTTGACTCTTTCTTCTTGGACGCGGATAGATTCTGTTAAGAAGTAGAGACCGCGATAATCTCCGTTGATCACAACTTCAACCGGTTGCATGTCGGGAGTCCAGGGAAGTTCCATACGGCGTCCGAGATTGAAACCTGTAAAATTACGCATATACCCGAACATATCATCGGCATGAGCTAAGATAGCGAAGTGTTTGCTTTTTGTCAAGCCAAGCATTGATTGCTTCTTATCGAGCTTCAATTTAAACGGCTTTTTAGCAAAACCTATTCTTGTCCAGTTGCCGCGGGCCTTGATCTGTAGGGGGAGGGGTTGCTCCTTACTACCGATAGATTTAGCACCCTCAGCCTCCATCCATTCGCAACCGTTGAGATCCAGCCAGTATTCTCCGGTGAAATAGTTTTTATGCGAGAGATTCATCGAAATGATCTCATTGTTCAGATTGCCATACTCGTCGTAGACGTTTATATAGAGGATCGGAAGAGTACCGGATCCAAAGGTCGGAGCTGGGGGATCGATCGGTTGCTGACCGTTGATTACGAATTTGATATTGGCTGTATTCGAACCCTCAACGTAGGTGAAAGAGATATTTACATCCGTCAAACCTTGGCCTTTGAAATTAGGACCATTTTGCTCACCGGTTTTGAAGATGGAAGCGGAGATTGTGGGGTCATCATCCTTTTTAGCCCCATAGTTAAGACTCCAGTCATCGTTAGAGATTTTGAATTCCCCGTCAAGGGAATTAATGTGGAAGGAATAGTCATTTCCGGAGCGGTCGAACTTGAGATTTGTACCTGTCCAGGATCCCCCGTCAAAACTACCGCGCAGATAGAAAATCGGGTATCCTTCCGCATCGGTTGTTGCTGCGTTGCCCTCAAAAGGAACTGCAAACAGTCCTAAAGACAATCCGGCAGCCACTACTAAAATAGAGAATTTCATTTAATTAAGGTAAGTTTATGAATATATGTAAGAAAATGTTTAGCCCATTTAAAAGTATTTCTTTCAAATTAGTTTTAAATGAGCAAGCTAAGCCGAAAGGAGTAAGATAAAATCAAAAACAAAATTATCCTACTTCTCCTATCATGGCAACGTAAAAGTTATTATATTATTGCCTACCTTCCTAATTAATCCTAACTTTCGTAAAAGTACGAGAATAAGGCCTACTCTCAACTGGCAACTGCAAAATTATCGATTTGTTTGAAGAAAACCTCC
>CAYTOR010000137.1:0-5831 GCA_964439505.1 uncultured Sangeribacter sp. | reverse complement strand
AAAATGACGAATATACGACTAAAGAATATGGTCAGTGTAGGGTTGTTTATAATACCCGCTCTCTTATATTTCATCACCGCTTTGGCGTTGCGCGGACGACATTCATCTGCAGATCCGTTGACAGTGATCACTATAGGATAAGGAGCCTCTACGGTCTCTACTCCGCTTTCGATACGACGCTTTACGGTTACCTTGCCGTTCTCAGCCTTGATGATATCCTCGGCATAGGTCACCTGAGGAAGTTTCAGCTTTTCGGCAACCTGCGGTCCTACCTGGGCAGTATCGCCGTCGATTGCCTGACGGCCACCAAGGATCAGATCATATTCTCCGAGTTTCTTGATAGCGGCGGAAAGCGCATAGCTTGTGGCGAGTGTATCGCTGCCGGCAAACGCGCGGTCGGAAAGCACGACGCCGTTGTCGGCGCCTCTGTAAAGACCTTCACGCACGATCTCTGCCGCACGCGCAGGACCCATTGTCAGAAGGGTCACTTTCGTACCCGGATACATCTCTTTGAGCTTAAGAGCCTGCTCAAGGGCATTGAGGTCCTCGGGATTGAAGATCGCCGGAAGCGCAGCACGGTTAACTGTGCCGTCCTCTTTCATCGCATCCTTACCCACATTGCGAGTGTCGGGCACCTGCTTGGCCAATACAATGATGTTCAAACTCATGATGGTTTCGTTTCTATTACGTTTTCTAATTATTCAATGCTAATTATTCACGTATATGAGGTTGCCGTCTTGCTCCGGATAGCAATAGCTTCCCGAAGAGAAGTTAACCCCTATTTACATGTATTTACCATACCCCGGCTTTCACGCAAGGGCATAATAATGTGCAAATTTAATAATTTTTGTTATCAATTCCTTATATTCCCTCAAAAAAATTAGTCCCGCACTCCGTTTTTTAACGATTGCAGGACAATTTCTTTATTCATCCCGGTGGAATTTACCGGGATAGTCGGGATAATTTTAGCAGGGGCGTCGGGGTTTAAGGAATCCGCATCCTTTGACAGAATCATCTATTGATTCCTAAGTCGCGATAGAGATTCGACAATATGGTCAATCGCTCAAGGCGAAGCCGCTCTTCTTCCTTTTCCATAGTCTGAATCTCGGAAGCTAAGGATGTTGTCGCAGACTTGGAGTATTGCCGCCGGCTTGAATCGAGTTTGGAGGCCAAAGCCTGATAGCTCTTCTCAGCTGCTATGTAATCCGCTACCAACTGCCGCTGTCGCGGTGTCTTCACGTCCTCCGCCGAGTAGATATATTTTCCGGGTCCCACCGGTATCCGACAATCATGTCGGCGGGGTTTCTGCCCGGGCTTTATCTGACGGATCTCAGCCGCTTTTTCTTCATAGGCCTTCTCCCGCGCCTGCTGCTCTTCCGCAAGTTGCTCGGGAGTCTTTTGCTCAACTTCTTCCGAATCTTCATCTTCCTCGTCATCCTCCGAACCGGATACTTCCGGAGTTGAAGTCCATGTCACCCGGATATTATCAAGTTTTCCCCTTTCGCGTTTTTCTTCTGCAGTACCTTCGAAATTGCGGCGCCCTTCGGGCAACAGGAAAACGTACAGGACTATCTCCCCGTCGAGCATCTGTCGGTCAGTTGCCCACCATCCTACTCCGTTTTCTTCGTCGATCGCAAGAAGGTAATCATCGGCTGCAGAATTAAACGGAAATCCGGCATTGACCGGTTGACGGTAACTGCCGGTCTGTGGGTCGCGGGTGGCAATGAAGATATCTCTTCCTCCCACTGAATTATCACTGTAAGCGGAATAGTAGAGAGTAGTTCCGTCGGCCGTCAGGAAGGGGTAATCGGCATCCTCTCCGAGATTGAATATCGGATGGGGTGCCGACAGGCTCCCGTCTGTCAGCACGTTGGCCTCTACCATCGTGGGCACGGGCATGACGGAATCGTTGTCCGCAACCATTCTGTTCCACATCATGAAGTCTCCCCCCTCGGAAATAAAGCCGGCCTGGCCCATCTCATCGGGATTATCGGGAATTTCTTCTACATTCACTATCCGACCGGCCGACAAGGGGAGCCGCAGATGCTTGAAGAAGTCTTTCTTCGGGACTTTCACCGCGTCGATAACGACGATATCCTGGAAGCGCTCGAATTGAAGATTTCCTTCCTTCACCCCTTTAAGGGCTTCGGTTACGGAATTGTCGAAAAGATTATACTTCTTTAGTTTCGCAAGGCGGCGATACTCTGCAAAATCTTTCTGTGCCTGCGGGAAGTTGAAATCAAGCATAGCCAAGTGTCCGCTGAAGTACCACCCTTCCGGCTGTCCGGCCTTTTTGGCATCCTCAATCAAAGGCCTCGCCTCCGACAGATCGGACGTCTCGTATATCTCCATCAGATCATTTCTCAATTCCGCGTGCAAGGTCTCCCCTACCGCCATTGCGAGGGTGACAAAGAGAGGGAAAACGATGGATTTTGATTTGATATGATTTTTCATCTTATCGGCTTTATGATGAACTGAGTGGACGCAATTAATCGCATCCCTACGGAATTTTGTAGGGACGCGATTAATCGCGTCCACATAGAAAAAGTATTCGTCTTAGTCCGGGATCACTCTCCCTGATCCTGAGCTTCCTTCGGGAGCGTCATCTTTAACATCAGATACCCTAAGATACCCGCTATGATGGATCCCAACAGGATACCGAGTTTCGAGTCATTGAGCAATTGCGAGCCTTCCGGGAAACTCAACGTAGCGATGAAGATCGAGACTGTAAATCCGATGCCGCCGAGCATAGCTATTGAGGCCATGCGGGGCCAGTTGCCACCTTCGGGCATGGGCACGATCTTAGTCTTGATGAAGAACCAGGAGAAGGAGAAGATACCGAGGAATTTACCGAGTACAAGACCGCAGATGATAGCCAGGCTGACTCCGGAAATCGCATCCGCGGGCGACATCCCTCCGAAGAAGATTCCCGCATTCGCGAAGGCGAAGAGAGGAAGTATAAGATAGTTAACCAAAGGATGAAGTGAGTCTTCGAGGTCCTGCAGGGGAGAGATAACTTTGTCGGAAGCGGACTCAATCTGCTTCAACCAGTCCATCTGCTGCTTGCCCAGGATCGAACGATGATGAAGCGAAACCTCATCGTTGCCGGCGAAGTGAGCGATGTTTTCCTTAATTGTCTGGATGAAACCGGCCGGTGCATGAACCGGCACAGCCGGTACGCAGAAGGCCACAAGCACTCCGGCAATCGTAGGATGGATTCCGGCATTCAGGAAGAGGAACCATACCGCCAGACCGAAGATGATATAGAACATCTTGGACTGGATCTTCCACCATGCGCCGCAGACTGCCAACACCGCCAGGATAGCGGCCGCAGCAATCAACATACCGAAATTGATCGAACCCGTATAGAAAATGGCGATCACAAGGATGCCGCCTATATCATCTACTACTGCGAGCGTAGTGAGGAAGATCTTCAGACCGATGGGGACTCTATTGCCAAGCATGGAAAGCACGCCGAGCGAAAAGGCGATATCAGTAGCCATCGGGATGGCCATGCCACCCTCATAATCACTGCCCTGGGCAAGCAGATAATAAATCACAACCGGCACTATCATACCGCCGCAAGCACCGATGATCGGAAGCAACGCCTTGCGGAATGAACTCAATTCGCCGACCAAGACCTCGCGCTTGATCTCCAATCCTACGCTGAAGAAGAAGATAGCCATAAGGGCGTCATTTATAAACGCCGCAAGCGTCATCGGATGGCCATTGTGGGAAAAGAGATTGAAGTCTCCGATCTGAAGCCGGACCTCGTTGGTCCAGAGCCAAGTGTAGAGATCATGCGTCGCCGGAATGTTGACGAAGATCAACGCCAGCACTGTGGCGATCATCAGCATATTGCCTCCGCTGGCCAAATGCTGAAGAGTCTTTCGGGCAGTATAGAATACTTGTGCCATTGTGTTTGAGTATTATGATATTTGTTGGTTAGATACTATTGCTGATAGAGAATCAATATCCGATATGAAGCAACCCTAAAGCCATATAAGCTTAATTTTACCTATTACTTCCTATTTTCTTATCGTATTATTCTTATCGTACTCAATCAAGTTTGAGTACTGCAAGGAAGGCTTTCTGCGGCACTTCGACACTTCCGATCTGCTTCATGCGCTTCTTGCCGGCTTTCTGCTTCTCCAAAAGTTTCCTCTTACGCGAGATATCGCCTCCATAACATTTGGCGGTCACATCCTTACGCACGGCCTTAATCGTCTCGCGGGCAATGATTTTCGCACCGATGGCAGCCTGGATCGCTATGTCGAATTGCTGGCGCGGAATCAGTTCCTTGAGTTTTTCACACATCCTTCTGCCGAACCGAACTGCATTGTCGGCATGGGTAAGGGTAGACAGAGCGTCGACGCTCTCCCCGTTGAGCAAGATATCGAGCTTCACGAGTTTCGACTCTCTGAAGCCATTAAGATGATAATCGAAACTTGCGTAGCCTTTTGAGATGGATTTCAACTTGTCGTAGAAGTCAATGACAATCTCGCCCAACGGAAGATCGAACGTAATCTCCATGCGGTTGCCGGAGATATATTCCTGCTTTACCAATTCACCGCGCTTGCCTAAGCAAAGAGTCATTATGGGGCCGATATAATCCGCCTGTGTGATGATAGTAGCCCGGATATAGGGTTCTTCGATATGATCGATCAGGGTCAGTTCGGGAAGTCCGCTCGGGTTATGCACCTCAATGGGGGGATTGCCCTTCTTGTCATAGACCAGATAGCTTACGTTCGGAACCGTAGTTATCACTTCCATACCGAACTCGCGGCTCAGACGCTCCTGCACGATCTCCATGTGCAGTAGACCCAAGAAGCCGCAACGGAAACCGAAGCCGAGAGCCGCTGAGGACTCCGGCTGGAAAGTCAAGGAAGCATCGTTGAGTTGCAACTTTTCCAGAGAAGCACGCAGATTCTCGAAATCCTCCGCGTCAATCGGATAGACGCCGGCGAAGACCATCGGCTTCACCTCCTCAAATCCGGCAATAGCCTTGTCGCAGGGTTTATTGACGTGAGTAATCGTATCCCCGACTTTTACCTCTTTCGAAGTCTTGATGCCGGAGATAATGTAACCCACATTACCTGCCGAGATGTCCTTCTTAGGCATCATGTCCAACTTCAGCACCCCTACTTCATCCGCATGATATTCCTTTTCCGTCGCTACGAACTTCACGAAGTCATCCTTCTTCAAAGTTCCGTTCAGAACCTTGAAATAGGCGATTATGCCCCGGAAAGGATTAAAGACGGAATCAAAGATCAGAGCCTGCAACGGTGCGTCGGGATCCCCTTTCGGAGCCGGCACTCTTTCCACGATTGCCTTCAGCACATCATCAACACCCATCCCGGTCTTTCCCGATGCGCGTATGATCTCCGACCGGTCGCATCCCAACAGATCGACGATCTGATCCTCGACCTCCTCCGGATTGGCGCTGTCCAGGTCGCATTTATTGATGACCGGGATTATCTCCAGGTCATTATCGATAGCCATATAGAGATTGGAGATGGTCTGGGCCTGGATACCCTGCGAAGCGTCGACTATCAGCAACGCCCCTTCGCATGCGGCGATCGAACGCGAGACTTCGTAGGAAAAGTCCACGTGTCCCGGAGTGTCGATAAGATTGAGGATATAATCCTGTCCGTCGAGCTTATAATCCATCTGGATGGCATGCGACTTGATGGTTATACCGCGCTCGCGCTCGAGATCCATATCATCCAGCACTTGCGCTTCCATATCCTTGGCCGCTATGGTATTTGTACGCTCAAGCAGTCGGTCGGCCAGAGTCGATTTCCCATGGTCGATATGAGCTATGATGCAGA
>CAYTOR010000136.1:0-5847 GCA_964439505.1 uncultured Sangeribacter sp. | reverse complement strand
GCCGAGGAGAGAGGAAGAGCAGTATGGTAAACTTCGGTTTCCTACTGCTCTTTTTTCATATCTGCGCGTTATGTAACTCCAGAAGGAGCCGACTCCATGCACCGCGCCACAACCTGATTCTCAAATACTAAAATTATAAATACGGTGATTGCTGTAATTAATGGTCCGAATCTGAATCTGCTCGGTAAACGTGAGCCGGACGTCTATGGACATGAATCCTTGGAGGATATCAATGCCTGGTTGCTCAAAAGATTTGAGTCTGTCAGAATCTTTAACCAAAATTTTAACCCCGATTTCAGTCAGCAAGCCAAGAATTCCGGTAAGGATGCAGCCGAACCGGTCTTCTCCGACGGTGTATGGCTGAAGTTCTTCCAGTCTAACTCGGAGGGGGAACTGGTCACGGCAATCCAGAGTTTCGGCTTCAATCCTGATGTATCGGGGATAGTGATCAATCCGGGCGCTTATGCGCATTATTCAATAGCGTTGCGGGATGCGATCGCCGCTGTGCCCGTGCCGGTCATAGAAGTCCACCTGTCCAATATCCATAGCCGCGAGGAATTCCGCCACCGGAGCGTAACCGCACCCGTCTGCAAGGGTATAATCTCCGGTCTCGGCAAGATGGGCTATGCCCTCGCCATCCAGGCATTGCTATAATTATGGAATTAACCGAAGACATCTACGAATATATCGACCGGCATATCGATGCCGAACCGGAGGAGCTGCATCAGTTGATGCGCGAATCGAACCTGAGGATGGTACATGGCCGGATGTGTTCGGGTCATCTGCAGGGGCGCCTGTTGAAGATGCTCGTCAGACTGACCGGAGCCCGGCGTATTCTGGAACTCGGCACTTTCACCGGTTATTCGACCCTCTGCCTCGCGGAAGGCGTAGCCGCCAATATTGCCGATTCAGGCGGGATTGAGGGTCGGATCGACACTATAGAGATCTTCGACGAGAATGAGATATTTCTGCGCGAAGTTTTCGGTCGCTCCAAATATGGCAATCTCGTCAATCTGATAATCGGGGACGCTCTTGAGGTAATGCCCGGTCTGGAAGCTGAAAGTTACGATATGATTTTCATTGACGCCGACAAGCGGGTCTATGCCGACTATTACCGGGAGGCGAAGAGATTGCTGAGCCCGGGCGGCTGCATCATAGCCGACAATACCCTTTGGGACGGACATGTAGTCGACTCCGGTCGCCATGACCGACAGACCGATGGCGTCAGGAAATTTAACCAACTCGTGGCGGCCGATCCCGATACGGAGAAGGTCATCCTGCCGCTTCGCGACGGATTGACGATCATACGTAAACGATAAGAGGCGTCTGCGTGTTATAGAAGGTAGACGGGATGATGGATAATCCCCTCAAGTAATCAGTAAGAAGTAATAAGACAAAATTACTAAGATTACTTGCCTCTATAACGTAATAAAAAAGGAGAAAAAATAATATGGAAGGAAAACGTCAAGCAAAAATCGCCCGTATGCTCCAGAAGGAGCTGAGCGAGATATTCCGCCGCCAGACGGCCGCTATGGGTGGCGTCCTGGTTTCGGTAAGTGCAGTCCGGGTAAGCCCCGATCTCAGCATCGCAAAAGTCTATCTGAGCATCTTCCCGCCTGAAAAGTCGCAGGAGATCCTCGGAAATATCCAGCGCCAGGCGAAGACCGTGCGCTACGATCTGGCTCAGGCCGTGCGTCAGGTATTGCGCAAATGTCCTGACCTGCAGTTCTATCTTGACGATTCATTAGATTATATCGACAATATCGACCGCCTGCTCGACAAATGAATTTATTGCGGGGCCTGGCGCCGCGCATAGCGTGGCGCTATCTTTGGGTTAAGAAATCGTATGGCGCGGTGAGTGCCATAGCGGTGGTTTCGGTCGTGGGTGTAGCCGTCGCTACAGCCGCGATCCTTTGTGTGATGTCGGTTTTCAACGGTTTCCGGGATATCCTCTCCACATCCTCCTCACGCATCCAACCCGATATCATCATCACTCCGCGTGAAGGCAAGGTTATCGATGACGGAGACATGTTGGCCGAGGAGATCAGGGAAATCACCGGGGTCGAGGTGGCGATGCCGTCTATCGAGGATCAGGCGCTTGTGATCTTCAACGGCGTGGAGATGCCCGTAATGTTGCGGGGAGTCGAACCGGCCGATTTCCGGAAACTGACGTCTATAGATTCGCTGATAGTCGCCGGAAGTCCGATGCCGGACGATGCCATAGAGCATGAAATTCCGTTGGGATTGATTTCCGTTGGTGTAGGTCAGCGGCTGAGCGCCTATAATCCCGGCGAGGATCCCCTATTCCTTTTCGCACCCCGCAGGGAGGGAAGGATCAACCCGGCCAATCCCCTGAGTTCCTTCTTCACCGACAGCATCGTGGTCGCCGGAGTCTTCCGTGCCGAGCAGTCGGAATATGACGCGACATCGGTCTATGTCCCTATCGATGTGGCCCGCGGACTCTTCCAATACGACACTGAGGCCTCTTCGATACAGGTCAAGGTCGGAAAAGGGGCCGATATCACTTCTACGGCCGAAAATATCGCTGTCCATCTCAACGGCACTCCCCTCTTGGGAGAACCGGAAGACGGGGAAGCGGAATTTATCGTAAAGGACAGGGCCAGACTTGAGGAGGTAAGTTTCAGGATGGTTGAGATAGAGAAATGGGTGACAGCACTGTTGCTCTTCTTCATTCTTGTGATCGCCTCCTTCAATATCATTTCGACGATGACGATGTTCGTCTTGGAGAAGCGTCGCTCGCTGGCTACCTTGCGCGCCTTAGGGATGCCGAAAGGGAGGATAGGAGCCGTATTCGGGTGGGAAAGCGTCTACGTGTCCCTGCTCGGAGGAGTCGGCGGACTGCTTTTGGGCGCCCTGCTGACCACCTTGCAGCAATCCTTCGGACTGATCCGTATCGAAGGAGCGGTCATGGGGGAAAGCATCCCCTATCCCGTCCGGTTGGCATGGGGGGACGTCGGGATAGTATTCTGCGCGGTCGTTGTCATCGGACTGGTGACGGCCGTCATAGCCGCTTCATTTGCGCGTAGCCGCATCGCGGAAAAGCGTCAATGAATGAGTCGGGAGTGGCATTGAAGATCTCGACCCCTTGCCGCTCCGCTATTCTCTTGATATCGAAATAGCTGCGGAAAGCTACCGTCAGGCTGTGAAGGATATCGTGGAGATGATAGCCTGCATATTCGGCACGGACGCGTTCCTTTTCCGCCTCGTCATCTTTATAAAAGTGAGGCTGGACACTTACCACATTGTTTTGGTCATCCACCCATAGAGTCCGGCTCCAGCTATGGTCGGCTCCGACAAGAAAGATTTTCTTATATCCGCTCCAGATCGCCGTCATGATGGCGGGGATGAGGACATTGCGCGGCCGGGGCATCCCCAGGCCGTTTTCTATCAGCAGATTCGAGAGTGGGCCGCGACCTTCGACCGGAGTGAGATTCATCCGGCGGATGGTGATATTTGAAGGCAAAGTCCGCGCCGGATCCGTTAATCCCGCTTGCCCCGCTTCGGGAACCGGGAGTTGAACCGACGCCGGGATCCAGAGTGTCATCGGCCAGTCACAACGTGACAGATTCTCCCAGAGGCGATTGACCTTTTCATCTGCCGAAGGGAGGGTGAAGAAATGCGGGTCCGCCAAAACGTAGAGATTGGGCCGGAGAACGAAGAATTCCGGAGTGAGCGCGGCGAAATTGACGGCTTCCAAGTCGAAATCCTTGAGATCCGCCGCTCCTTCCGCTCCGGTATAGTCAAGGAAGCTACGCAGCGACGGGCCGTTGCCCATGATGATCAAGGGGCGCCCGGGGAGAGTATGGCTCTGCTGACGTTTTGACAACGGCAGCCCCCCTCCGACGGGGCGTGAACGCAAGGCTACCTTTAGCACCGAGGCCGTCGGAGAGATGACATAATCCTTTATATCGCGGACAATACTTTCAATATTCATAATCAGAGCAGCTTTTTATGACAAAGATAACGTATTTTTTGGATAGAACGGCGGATTTAAGTAATTTTGTAGGAATGAAACGAAAAAACTCTCTCATAATATTCCGGTCCCTATTGAAGACGGGGAAACACTTCGGACATAGATTATCCATTCTGACTCCGGTGCTGGTTATCGCAGTGATGGCTCTGGCGGGCTGCGCATCGGCCAATGCCGGTTCGCAATCGGACTCTGCCGATGCGGAAGGCGCACCGGCTACGGCGGCTGCCTTCAGCGGTGATTCGGCTTATCAATACGTTGCGAAGCAAGTGGAGTTTGGTCCGCGAGTTCCCAACACCCCTGCCCATAAACTTGCCGGCGACTGGCTCGTCGGCGAATTGCGGCGCCATGGGGCACAGGAGGTAATAGAGCAACCCCTTTCCCTGCGTGCGTTTGACGGCACCCAACTTCAGGCCCGCAATATTTTAGGCCGATATAATCCGGAGGCTTCCGAGCGCATCCTGCTTCTGGCGCATTGGGACTGTCGCCCATGGGCCGACGAGGATGAGGACGAAGGGAAACGTCAGCAACCGGTTGACGGCGCCAATGACGGTGCTTCGGGAGTCGGTGTGCTGTTGGAAATCGCCCGTCAATTAGGAGAGCAGGCACCTTCGAAGGGGGTAGATATTCTATTTGTCGATGCTGAGGACTGGGGCAGCGAAGGGGACGAGGATTCCTGGGCCCTCGGTGCGCAGGCTTTCGCAGCCAATCCCCCGGTCAAGGGCTATTCCGCAAAAGAGGCTATCCTGCTGGATATGGTAGGCGGAGAGAACGCCACTTTCCGAAGAGAATACTTTTCGGAGAAGGCTGCCTCCAACCTGAATTCATCTCTCTGGGCGATTGCCTCCCGTCTCGGTTACTCATCGACTTTTCCAAATCAGCCGGGCTCGGCGATCACCGACGATCACGTCCGCATGATCGAGATGGGAATTCCGGCTGTCGATATCATCGAGTATAATCCGGCCAATGGCGGATTCAATCCTCGCTGGCATACTTCAAGGGATACGATGGAGGGTATCTCTCCGGCGACGCTTCAGGCCGTAGGAGAGGTTGTAATGACCTATCTGAGGGAAAGATATTGAAGAAATGGGGACGGGAACTAAATATAACTCTGAAAAATAAAAATATAAGATATATGGATTTCATTGAAGAACTAACCTGGCGCGGCATGATCCACCAGATGATGCCCGGCACCGACGAACAACTCCGCAAGGAAATGACGACAGCCTACCTCGGTATTGACCCGACGGCTGATTCCCTGCATATAGGCCACCTCTGCGGCGTGATGATGCTCCGTCATTTCCAGCGCTGCGGCCATAAACCGATTGCATTGGTCGGCGGCGCAACCGGCATGATCGGAGACCCTTCGGGGAAATCGGCCGAGCGTAATCTTCTGGACGAAGCGACCCTGCGTCATAATCAGGAAGCGATCAAGGCCCAGCTGGCCCGTTTCCTCGATTTCGAGAGTGACGCTCCCAACCGCGCGGAATTAGTCAATAACTACGACTGGATGAAAGACGTAAGTTTCCTTGACTTCGCCCGTGAAATCGGCAAACATATCACGGTCAACTACATGATGGCCAAGGATTCGGTCCAGAAGCGGCTCAACGGCGAGGCCCGCGACGGCTTGAGCTTCACGGAGTTCACCTATCAGCTCCTCCAGGGCTTCGACTTCCTGCATCTCTATCAGGACAAGAACTGCAAGCTGCAGCTCGGCGGTTCTGACCAATGGGGCAACATCACTACCGGCTCGGAACTCGTGCGCCGCAAACTCGGCGGGGAAGTGTTCGCGTTGACCTGTCCGCTGATCACCAAGGCCGACGGCGGCAAATTCGGCAAGACCGAGAGCGGCAACG
>CAYTOR010000135.1:0-5880 GCA_964439505.1 uncultured Sangeribacter sp. | reverse complement strand
CCATCAGCACGTCAGCTTTCTTCTCCTTGTCATCGATAAGGTTGAAGAGCCATTCCGCCTCCTTTACGCTCAGATGATCGAAGAGTTCAGCGATATCAGCCGGGTGCAGCTCCCGCATCTCACGTCGCGCCCCCTCCTCATCGTGATTCTCGATGAGGTCTTCGATCTTCTCTATGTTGTCTTCGTTAATCTCTTTCATAGGCTGATGTCCCCTTCGCCATATCTCTCCCTCCGGTTATATTTTACGCATATATTCCCCCTCCCGTTTATGCCTTACGACTGTCCGGGAGTCAGGTTAATAATGGAATGACGAGCCGCCGAGGAATTCCCGCAACAGCGAAGTGGTCGGCACCTGATCGGCCGGAATAGGATCGAAATAATCCAGGAATTTCAACAGGCGGTAGGCCTCGGAATATTCCGTAGAGTTATGGGGCACCTGCCTCAGCAACGGTTCGGCATAATTCTTCATCACTCCGAGCTCGAAGATGAGGGAGGAATTGAAGGTCGCGTCAGCATTCTCCTGATAGGGGAATATCCAGCGCTCCTCGCCGCGGCGCACGCTCGGCCAGCGGCGGATCGTCTCCCGGGCGGAAGTATGCCGGTATTTATGGTCGCGCACTATGCGGCGCAGAAGTCGATTGTCGGTAGTCGATATCCAGTTATGGTCGTCGATGCTCAAAGAAGTGAGCGCGGAGACATAGACCTTGAATATCTGATCCGCGGGGAGAGCGGACGTGAGTTCGGGATTCAGGCCGTGGATACCTTCGATGAGCAGCACTTCATCAGGCGCCAGATTTATAGGGCGCTCCTTTTCCACCCTTGCGCCGAGTTCGAAGCTATAGGTCGGAAGATTGATAGTCTCTCCGGCGAGAAGGCGCTTGAGATCCGAATTGAGTCGTTCGAGATCGAGCGAGTAGAGGGATTCATAGTCATAGTCCCCGTTTTCGTCCAGTGGGGTCTTGTCGCGGTCCACGAAGTAATCATCCAGAGAGATCATCTTCGGAGTCAGCAGATTGGTCATCAACTGGATTCCGAGGCGCTTGGTAGTGGTGGTCTTTCCGGACGACGACGGACCGGCGAGCAACACGATTCTGGCGCCTCCTTCCTTATGGCGCTCGGCGATCCGGGCGGCGATAGCGCCGAGATACTTGTCGTGCATGGCCTCGGCTACGTGGATGAGTTGCGAGGTCTCGCGATGGCGGACGGCAATATTGAGCTGGCCGACGTCGCTGACCTTGATGGCGCGGTTGAAAAGAATATGTTCGCGATAGGCGGAGAGCATCTTCTCCTGGGTGACCGGCTGCTGAGGCACGTCGGGGTTCGACGTGTCAGGGCCGAGCAGGAGCAGGCCGTCGTGATAGCGGACCAGATCGAATACCCGGAGGAAGCCGGTAGTCGGTGCCAGAGCCGAATAGTAACTGTCGGCTACTCCGTCGAGGGTATAATATACGGTATAGATATCGGGGCTTGTGCTGAGCAACGTGACCTTGGAATCAAGACCCTGCCGACGGAAGATCTCCATTACCTCTTCGGTCGAAGCCTCCCTTTCGATGAAGGGATGATTTTCGTTGACCAGCCGGCTCATTCCCGAGTGGAGGGCGGCGATCATGTCGTCGGAGGGAACGAGGGTATTCCCCGCCGCATCATAGAGATGGCAGAGGATTCCCCGCGAGATGGAATGTTCGATACGTAGGCGTACCGACGGGTCGACGGCATATAGCGCCCGATAGAGGAGCATGCAGAGCGAACGCACTACCACGCGCTGCCCGGCCGGGGATTCGGCGGAAAGAAATTCGATCTGCTTAGGCTGATAAATCGGAAAAGCCAGATTGCGGGTCTTATTGTTGACCCGGGCACAAATAGGAGTGAACGGGAGGTCGGAAGCGAGCCTGACGGCAAGTTGCATCAGCGTCAGGCCCCCCTCAACATCGATATATTGTTGCGTATTGAGGCAAAAAATCTTGATCATACCGGTCGAAATCGGGGTTATAAACCTAAATTCACACAAATTTAACAAAAAAATTCGAATATTTCACGGAAAAATTTGTAGGATTTAAAAAAGTTGCTTAACTTTGCAGTCGCAAAATGCGCTCAGCCCTTGGGAAAGCCAAATAGGGAAATAAGGACGCAGTTGCAGATTGTGGCCCATTCGTCTATCGGTTAGGACGAGAGATTTTCATTCTCTAAAGAGCAGTTCGACTCTGCTATGGGCTACCAATATTTAAATTGTCGGGGCAACCCACATTCAAAAAAAGAAAATTAACCAAATGGCAAATCATAAATCGTCATTAAAAAGAATTCGTCAGGCGGAGAAAAGAAGACTTGAGAACCGCTATTGGGCAAAGACAGCCCGCAATGCAGTGCGCAACGTGCGCAAACTTACTGACAAAGCAGAAGCTACAGCTGCTTATAACAAGGTAAGCGCCCTGCTTCAGCGTCTCGGTCGCAAGAACGTCATCTCCAAGAATAAAGCTGCCAACCTCTGCAGCGGCATGATGGCGCACATCAACAAACTGGCGTAATCGAAAACGTATTTGAGTGCGCGAAGCTCCCGGACAGCCTCCGGTATTGAAGCGACGGCACATTAATCAAATCCAGGCCGGCCCATTCGTCTATCGGTTAGGACGAGAGATTTTCATTCTCTAAAGAGCAGTTCGACTCTGCTATGGGCTACTCCCCAAATCCATCCTATCCCCCCGAGGCTGGAAATTCGGTCCCCCCGAATTTCCGGCCTCACTTTTTTACACGACCCGTCCAACCGATTCGCGGTTGAACAGGGCATGCCTAATCTATAACCCCGCGCAGCGGGAATCCCTTACTGCTTATTTTTTCATTTTTTGTGGCCCGGTCTTAGACCGCCGCCCTACTCCATACTTTTTACTTCTTACTTTTCAAAGTTTTGGTTATTTGGAAGATTTTGATTATCTTCGCATCGAATTAGTAGAATAACTACCTGATTCCATTCCTTTTGAGCGCAGATCGTAGATCCGGGGCAAACAACAGGAATCCAAGGAATGGAATCTAATATTGAATTCTTTTTAACTGCTTAACAATAAATTCTATTTCATGAAAAAATTTTTATCTATCGTAGCTGTCGCCGCTGCGCTGTGCTCAACACCCGCAATGGCCGACACTACAATCTACTACGACAACTCCGCTTCACAGTGGGATCAGGTCAACATCCACTATTGGAGTTCGCCGAGCACCACTTGGCCCGGTGTAGCACTCAAGAATGTAGAAGGCAACATCTGGTCGTATACCTTCACCGGCGACCTTCCCCAGGCTTTCCTCTTCTGTAACGCCGGCGGCACCGACCAGACTGCCGACTACGCGAAAGCGCCCGTTGCAAATCATCTCTATAAGGGAACCGGCGGCAAAGGTCAGGTTCAGGATTTAGGTGAATACGCCGTAGATCCCAATATGCCTTCGCTGAGCGTCTCCCCCGCTTCCGGCACCAAATTCACCGAATCACTCGACGTAACCATCAACGTTACCCCGGCCTGCTCCGTCTATTACACTATCGACGGCTCTTCAGCCACTACCTCCTCCACGCTCTATAACGGTCCGATCCATCTGACCGAAACTGCCGTCATCAATGTGCTGGCAGTAAACGGCGACAGCAAGGCTACCGCTTCTTATTCCTTCACGAAGCGTAACCCGGTGCCCGTCCAGAACGGCAAGAACCTCATCACGGATTACTACAAGGTAAATCCCGACGGACTCTGCGGACGTTTCCGCACGGTCAACATGCAGTTCAACGACCAGAAATCTACCACCGCCCTCGGCAACTGGGGTCCGGAGGATCTGATCGCGCAGGGCGTGGCCCGCGACGTCTGCATGGCTTTCAAGGGCAAGCACGAGCGTCCCGTCATTGACTCCTACGCCATCTATGCAAGCTATGACAATGACAACCTTTACTTAGGAGTGCAGACTGTCTATACAGTCTGGGATCAGTGGGGTGAAGGGAAGCAGCCCGGTGAATCCAAGCCTTATAATATGGACGGCTGTCTGATGTGGGCATTCGATCTCGATCCCGCCGAATCTTTCGACGGCCGGATCAACGGTACGGGTCCGATATGGAACGAAGGACAGAAGGGCGCCAAATTCGAGAATGGCGTCGATTGCATCTGGGTTGGAAGCACAAAACCGGGCGTAGGCGTACCGGGCCTCTTCTTCCCGACTCCTGACGGGCATGCCAGCTATGACGCCGCTTACTGCAAGAGCATCCCCGGAAAATACTATGGGTATGCCGACGGTCTGCTCCCCTCCATCACTCAGATCTGGGGACAGAAGGAGTTCGAATACGATCCGGAGGACCTGAAAGGCAACGACGGATTCGTAGACCTTTCCAAGGTAGTACCCGCTTCAGCCCATACCTTCTATGAATGGACATTCCCCCTCAGCGCGCTCGGCATCACGGCCAACGACATCAATGAGACAGGTATAGGAGTGATGTTTATCGACAAGTACGGCACAAGCCCTGTCGGAGGCACACCCTACGATCCTTCCTACTTCGACAACGTGAAGAAATCCTATTCCCAGGATCCCTCCACATCAATGGAGAAGGAGGATGACGACATCATCACTTATGCCCCGGCCCGCGTAGGCAAGGTCAATTCCACTCCGACAGCCGTAGAGACTCTTCCCGCCGTTGACAGCGACGCTCCCGCCGTTTATTACACTCTGCAGGGCATCCGCGTCGATAACCCGACCAAGGGCCTCTATATCCGCGTAAAAGGCGGCAAATCGACTAAGGTCATCCTCTAACAGAGATCTTCCGATAACATAAAAAAACCATGCAACTGCAGTTGCATGGTTTTTTTATGTTATCGGAAGCATCCGGTCATTTATCCTCCGGTGCCTGATCGATCAGGTCGAGGAATTGATCAAGTTTCGGCGTGATGATGATTTCCGTGCGGCGGTTGCGCTGGCGTCCCACTTCGGAATCATTGTCAGTGATGGGATTGAATTCGCCGCGACCGGCGGCTGAAAGGCGCGCCGGGTTGATGCCAAACTTGGTCTGCAGGCACTGTACTACCGAAGAAGCGCGCAGCGCCGAGAGATCCCAGTTATTGCGGATATTGGTCCGCGAAATGGGTACGTTGTCGGTATTGCCTTCGACCAGGACGTCATAGTCGCTGTAGTCCTTGATGATCTTAGCGATCTTTGAGAGGGTCTCCATAGCACGGTCGGAGATCTCATAGCTGCCCGATTTGAAGAGCATGTTGTCGGCCAAAGAGACGTAGACAACGCCCTTGAGAACCTTTACGTCTACATCCTTCAGCTCATCATTGGAGAGGGAGCGGGTGAGCTTATTTGTAAGGGCGATATTGAGGGAATCCGATTTAGACTTGGCGTCGACGAGCTGTTTGATATATTTATTCGATGCATTGATTTCGTCGACAAGTTTGGCGATATTGGCACCGGACTGGGCTGAAGCGTCCATCGACTTGTCGAGGGTCTGCTTCATCGAAGCCAAACCGGCACGAAGCTCCTGATTGGCCTTCAGGGAATTGTCAAGCTGGCTCTGAAGATTGCGCGAGTTGGCGTTACATTCAATCAGGCCCTCCTTAGTCTCCTGATACGAAGCCTGCAGGGCTGCATATTTCTTATTGCTCACGCAGCTGCCGAACACGACCATCGCTCCGGCCACGATAAATAAAAGTTTCTTAGTCTTCATAGTCTATAGTGTTTAGTAATATTCGACGATTGGGAATAGTAATACTCCTAACACTATAACATTCAACCCCGCGATTTTATCGAATCCCCCGCCAAAAAACTCTCCGGTACCTATACAATTATACAATTCCTCTGCCATCCCATTTAGACCCCGTCCCACAAAAAATGTTAAATTCCGGGTCGCAGATGTGCCCCGAATTT
>CAYTOR010000134.1:0-5883 GCA_964439505.1 uncultured Sangeribacter sp. | reverse complement strand
GAGTCACCGATGAAGTCCGCTATCTCCTGGATTTCATCACGCTGATAATAATGGGCCATTATCAATGCGTTCTTCTCACGCTTGAGCCGCAGGATCGCCTCCTTGAGTTCGGCCACCGAGGCCGGCGCTGAAGTCGCTACTGAGCCTGATTCAGAGCCCGCCGTTGAGGTCGCTGCCGGGGCAGCCTCCCCTTGCGGGTTATTGACATTTTGAGCCGTCATTTTTATATTTTTATTTAATTGATTCTTGAATTAAAAATTTAAATAAAATCTCCCAAAAATAAACAACAACAATAAAGTCTGTCAAAAACTATCAAAAACTTTTAGCTGAAAAATTTGGAAATATGAGTTATTAGTGTCCGGGTCTGTCTTATTGACATATTATTGACAATTCCTATAACTCAGATTCAATCAGATAGCCGGGTTATTGACAGCCTGAGAGAGATGGCAAAGTTAATAAATTTTTACGATTTTAGAGGTTCACGGCTGTCGAAAAGTTACAAAATGATGTCAAAAAAAGTGGCAAAACCCTCCTCGGTTATCGACAGCCCTCCGGAAACATCCTCTCCAATCCATCGGGAGTAAAAAAATCCAAACCTCCAAATTTTTCCCCCTTAACTTATAAACCACTTATTTACATACTTTTCGACCGCTTTTCCCCCACCTTTCGACAAGATATTGACAACTTATTGACAGCCCCAGCCCTGCCGAGCAGGGCTGGGGGGATGGAGGGTAGCTATATATAACACGCACCGATTACCGCCAAGCGGTAATCGATACGTGCCTAATATATTGCCCTGCAGCGCAGGGCAAATCTTCTTCCTCTTCTATTACCGACTATAATTTGTTTTCCGGTAGGGGTGCTCGGGGCGCCGGAAAACTCATGTCGCAATATAGCTACACTTGAAAAACTAATTTAAAGGTATTCTTCCAGTTCCCATGCGGGTAAGTGGCGTACTCCATCACGCATCGGGAAGTGATCATCATCCATAGTGATGAGCAGTTTTTCCCCTTCTCCTTTTATTCCTTGGAAGGCTGTGTATTCTCTTTCAGCAGTAGATTGCTCTTCTATGCTGTATGCTACCTGAATATATAGGGTTGTTGCTCCTTTAGTAGCCACGAAGTCCACTTCGCTGTTATGCAACACTCCGGTATTGATTTCATATCCTTTTCGTAACAATGACATGTATATGATTCCTTCCAGCGCATATCCTTTTCCATAAGCAGCCGTCGGAAATAGATAGTTATGATATGCCTGGTCGTTGGGGTATATTTTGAAATTACCTCCAAGCATCTCTTTCCCGGAGATGTTGTAACGAATAGACTTATGTAACAGGAAAGCTTCCTGCATATAGGTGATATAGGTAGCCACCGTGTCATAACTCGCCTTACTGCCGCGCCCTTTCAAATATTTGACTATTCCCGTGACGGAGACCATATTTGACGCATTATTGACAAGATATAAGAAGAGATTCTCCAACAGAGCCACATCTTTGATTGAATAGCGTCTTACTATATCTTTCAACATAATGGAATCTCTCAATCCTTCGATATAACGTTGCTTTAGGTCGAAATCAGCGAGATTAATGAGTTCGGGCAGGCCGCCGTCTTTTATGTACTTAAGAAAAGAATCCCTGTTCTTTTTCAACTTCCATACACCTCTATATTCCGCGTACGAGAAGGGATAGACCATCATACTGATATATCTTCCCGAGAGAAGAGTTCCCAATTCACCTGACAATAGACGGGAGTTGGAGCCGGATATGAAGATTTCCGTTTCGAAAACATAATCTTGCGATAGCGAGTTGATGGTTTTTTCCCATCCTGAGATATCCTGAATCTCATCTATGAATATATAGATCTTATTGCCCGTTGCTATCTCTTTTCGGAAGACATCAATCAAATGTTCAAGGTCATCTGAATTATGAAGAAAAGAAAATGCCGATAATTCTCTGTTTATAAACAAGATGTTGCGCCCGTCAACTCCTTTGCTTATCAATCGCATTGCCAACTGGCGCATGATGTAGCTTTTGCCCGCCCGGCGTTGTCCGCTCAAGATTTTTACCAACCGGTTACCGGTCAATTTCTCCAACGTTGAGGTATATTCCTCTCTGAAAAATCCGGTGGGAAGGCTTTGGCCGTCCCAGAGGTTATAGGGTGAGATTATTTGTAATACGTCAGTCATCTATAAATGAAGATTAGGATATTTTGTGCAAATATAAAAAAATTCGTGCATAGATGAAAATTTAAAGTAAAAATATGATTTTTTCGTCTACAGACGAAAAAATCATATCAATAGCCCAATTTTTCGTCTACGGACGAATAATTCTACCCGTATTGTCGGTCGTAAGGCCGACGATACGGGTATAACAGCAATCAAAAAAAATAATCCCTATAGCCTTGCGTAGCTTGGCTATAGGGATTATTAATGTATATGCTCTTCAGGAGCGGGGATTACTTGACGAGAACCTTGACGGCCTTGTCGGCTACTACGACTACGTAGACGCCGGCGGGAAGGTTGTTGAGGCCTGTCTCAACACCGTTGAGGTTGAAAGCGCGTGCACCTTCGGGAGCTACGATGCTGCCGTTGGATACGTATACGTTTTCAGCAGCTACAGCAGCTACAGCAGAAGTAGTTTCGCCGGAAACCACCATATTCTTGATTTCCCATGTAGCAGCATCCACTGTAGTTGAGATATACTTGAATCCAACCTGAATCTTCTTGCCTGCATATTCGTCGAGAGAAGCAGAGCTGTCAACGTATGCCCAGGAATTTCCGGAGGGCTGGGGATCAAGAGTGATTGTCTCCCATTCGCCGTCTTCAACCTTAACGGCAGTCACGAGATATTCATAGTGGTCAGCGAGGAAATTGGCTGCCTGAGAAAGTTTCAGGGTTGCGGTCTTGGCGTTAGTAAGATCAATTACGGGAGATACCGCCCACATCTCGGTTTCATAGCGTACTTTATTGACGTAGGCTGATGCTTTGAGACCGAATGTGGAATCCCATGCCCATACATAGCTAAGGCCTTCGGGGAGTTCGCCTACGTTGAGAGTCCAGTCGTCGGCGTTAGATTCAAGACCTTTGTAGAACTGGCCGGCGGGCTGCACGGGAGGTTCGGGAGTAGTGGAGCCGTCGAGAGAATAGAAAGTAGGAGTCTTCATGCCGGTCACGCCGAAGTATGCTTCGCGGCTGCCGCAGAGAAGGACTGTCTTGCCTACATTGCCGGGATTCTCAGCGAGGTTGAGGGCGGAGCGGATATCACCCTGAGGGAGCTGCACGGGGATGCACTCTGCTACAGAAGTAGGATTGGCAGTAGCAGCCACGAGAATGTTTGTCTTGGAAGAATTGGCGGAAGCGCCCATCTCGGCTGTATCGATGCTCTTATCTGTAATGGAGCCCACGATGATACCTGTCAGCCAGGTGTCGGCTACAGCGGCTGCCGGCTTGCCAAGTTCGAGGTATTTTGTGACGGTAAGCGGAGCTTCCTTAGTACCGGTCACGTCTACGCCGGGTTTTTCAGTGCTGGGAGTGGGTGCCTCGCCTACCCACTGATAGGTGGATACGGATTTCAGACCGTTAGCACCGAAGTATTTATCATGCGAACCGCACAGGATCACTTCATGATAGAGATTCTCGGGGTGAGCCGCAAGATTAAGGGAGTTGCGGACTGAACCGGAAGGGAGCTGCACCGGGATGCAGGCCTCTACGTTATCCTCGGAGCTGGAAGCAGCAAGAAGGATGTTGTACTCAGTTACCGTTCCGGTGAGATCGAAGCGTGCGCCGGATGAAAGAGTCTGGCCATCTACCCAGCCTACGATATAGCCCTGTACATAAGTATCGGCTACTGCAGCGGAGGGAATGCCCTGCGCGAGAAACTCAGTTACTGAGAGGGGAGCCTCAAGGCTACCGGTCGCCTGCGCGTTGGCTGACAGAGTCATCGCGCCCAAGGCGATCATTGAAAGTAAAACTTTTTTCATGAAAATTAGAATTAAAAAACAACTTTTTGCAAAAATAATTATAAATTTGTGATTGCAAAAATTTTAGACATTAATATTTTGTTAAAAACTCAATTTACTCTATCCTCCCGTTCATGGGGCATCATGCCGGATAAGAATAAGCGCATCATGCCGGATAGGAATTAGTATGGCGGTTTCCTGCGGCGATGGAGTGGATTGTAGAGAAGAAGGTTTGTCGTCAGGTGAATCTCTCCTCTCCGTTTCTCCTTCCCGGGATAATCAATTAGGACTATAATATCAAACATTATGGAAAAAAAGAAACTTGTCATTTCTACCGGCGCTGGCATATCGGCCGAAAGCGGCATAAAGACATTCCGCGACGCCGACGGACTTTGGGAAAATTATCCCGTTATGGATGTAGCTTCCGCCGACGGCTTCCGCCGCAATCCTCAGCTTGTACATGATTTCTACAATGCGCGTCGCGATGCCCTGTTGCTCGCCGAGCCTAACGCAGCCCATCGGGGATTGGTAGAGCTGGAAAAAGACTATGACGTCTATATCATCACCCAGAATGTAGATGACCTTCACGAGCGGGCCGGCTCCTCGAAGATCCTCCATCTTCATGGCGAACTGATGAAGATACGCTCCGTCTCCAATCCCGATTATATCGAGACTCTTGACGCCGATCATCTTCACACCACTCCGCAGACCCGAGGGCGCAACGGCGACCTGATGCGCCCTCATATCGTTTTCTTCCAGGAAGCGGTCCCCATGATCGAGCCGGCCATTGACCTGGTAAGGGAAGCTGACATCTTCGTGGTGATAGGTACGTCGCTCGCAGTCTATCCCGCCGCCGGACTTCTGCAGTTCGTCAAGCCGGGTACCCCTATTTACTATATAGACCCCAATCCGGCCCCGACCCCGAATATTCCTAACGTGATCGTCATCCGCCTCCCGGCGACGGCCGGAGTTGCTGAACTCGCCCGCATACTCGAAAAAGATAAAGAGTAAGGAAAGATTCGTAGACTCGAAAAAGATAAGGAGTAAGGAATAAGAAATCATTGCACGTCTTGCAGATTGATGTGCAATAATGGGATACGAACCCGGAAAAAAGCGGAAATATGTTGCACAACATATTTTGAAAAATTGAAACTCCATATAAATTATATATTTTTGTAGCAAAGTTGGCGCAGTGTGAGATCTGGGCCTCCGACGAGAAATAACTATCATGAAAAAGCACTGGCATTAAGCGGGAGAAGGACTCCTCCGCTTCACACTTAAGGTCATGCTAACCTAACCACACATAATACAATACAGACTCAATTATGGCAAAAGTAAAAGGCGCTGTCACGGTCAACGTCGAGCGATGCAAGGGCTGCAATCTCTGCGTCGTTGCGTGTCCGACCGACACTCTGTCGTTGCAACCCAATGAGGTCAACGACCGCGGCTATCATTACGCTTACATGGCGAATCCCGACAACTGCACAGGATGCTGCTCCTGCGCATGGGTATGTCCGGATGCCTGCATCGAAGTTTACCGGGTTAAGGTAGACTGATTTCATTAACTTTTCCCGCCCCACTTAAATCTCAACCTTAGAAAAAACTGACAAAAAGATATGAAAGAAGAGGTAAGACTTATGAAGGGTAACGAGGCTATCGCCCATGCCGCTATCCGCTACGGTTGCGACGGCTATTTCGGTTACCCGATCACTCCCCAGTCCGAGGTGCTTGAGACTCTTGAAGAACTCATGCCCTGGGAGACTACAGGCATGGTAGTCCTTCAGGCAGAATCAGAAGTTGCCGCAATCAATATGGTCTACGGCGGCGCCGCCACCGGCAAGGCTGTCATGACTTCATCCTCCTCTCCGGGCGTCAGCCTGAAGCAGGAAGGCATTTCTTACATAGCTGCGGCTTCTCTGCCCGCGCT
>CAYTOR010000133.1:0-5936 GCA_964439505.1 uncultured Sangeribacter sp. | reverse complement strand
CCTCGAAGAGGAATTCAGCTTTTGCCGATAAAGGCAAATCCCTCCGCGAACTTAGAGGATATGGGGGATATCGGCAGCTGCGGGATTGACGTTGGAGAAAGGAGCGTCGGAATCCAACGTCTGCTGGAATTCCATATTCTTTACCTCTTTAGCCAATACCTTCTTGATGGATTCAACGGCTTCAGCATCCAATTTAGGATAGGAAGCGTACTTGTCTGCTCCTTCCGCACTGATCTCATCTACGCGAGGAGAAGTGAAATAAGCAAAAGTCTCGTCCGCAAACTGTTTCCGGAGATAATCATTCAACTCAGCTTCGATCCGGGTCAATTTGGATTTCTCACCTACTTCAGTGTCTCGGAGTATATATTTTTTGGAGTTCCCAAAACTTACCAAATAAATTTTCTCAAGGTTGTTATTCTGTGTGTTCATAGTAGTATCTTATTAAATTTAAACTGTCTTTATTTTATATTTCAACGCTCCCTCCGCTTTTTTTGTTCAATTCCCATTACTAAGTGCAAAAAATTTTTATAGAATTATTTGCAGTTTGAAATTTTTATATTACCTTTGCAGTGTATTATTCAACTAATACACTATATGAAAGTAATTTTATTCGTTTAAATTCTTATAAATTATGGAATTATCTCTTAATCATCTGTCGTTTGGTTATTCGCGGCGTAAGCCTCCGGTGCTGAATGATGTCAACGCCAAGTTCAATACAGGTGGAGTTTGCGGCCTCCTGGGACCTAACGGCGCGGGCAAGTCCACTCTGCTGTATATCATGTCGGGGTTGCTTCTCCCTACTTCCGGTAACGCAGCTTTCAACGGCACCTCCACCGCTCTTCGCCGGCCCGACGTCTTGGCTTCGATCTATCTGATCCCGGAAGAGCCCTCGCTCCCGCGGATGTCGCTGGCGGAATATGTAAAACTATATTCAGCCTTCTATCCTGAGTTTTCCGCAGATATTATGGCTGACGCCCTCAAGGAGTTCGAGATGCCGGAAGTCAATCGCCTCGACGCTCTGTCGATGGGACAGCGCAAGAAGGTAATCTTAAGTTTCGCCCTCGCTTGCCGCACTCCTGTCTTGCTCATGGACGAACCGACCAATGGTCTCGACATCCCGGGGAAGGCCGCTTTCCGACGCCTGATCGCCCGATATGCGTCTGACGAAAGGCTGATCCTCATCTCTACTCATCAGGTACGCGATCTTGACCGGATCTTGGACCATATCATTATCATGAATCATAATCAGTTTGTCCTGAACGCATCGGTCGCAGATCTCCAGGGCGCACTGCATTTCGGCTACGGCCTCCGCGAAGTGCCGGAAAATGCCATTGCTGCCATCCCCTCACTCTATGGCTTCGACACTATCTCCCCCGCTTCCGATGCCTTCGACGAAACGGAAATCAATCTGGAGGTCCTCTTCGATGCCGCCCTTAAGCACCCGCAAGAAATCCTCCGGCTTCTCGATTCTAAAACCCCAACTTCTATTGAAGCCGTGTAGTCTGCAGTGTAATCCATATATAAGGATCAGCTTTCATCCCATCGACTTCAAATGCAAGACACTAAAAAATCCAAACTTATGAAATACCCCAAACTATTTCTGGCTGCCAATGCCCGCAAACTCCTGATGGTGTTGGGCATAACATATATCTTCACTACTTTCCTGTTGGTTCTCAACCTTTATGCCACTCAGCGATACTTCTACGAGGACCGAAATCCCTCTGATACCTTGATCTTTGCTTCTCGCGACGTCCTATGGAGCAGCGAATGTGAGATAATGACCTTCGTGGCCTTCGCGGTGTTAATCATAGCCGGGTCTATGATGTTCGGAGCACTTTCCGACCGTCGCTCGCGGCTCAATACCATAGAAGTGCCGGCCTCCCAAGGTGAAAAATTTCTCACTTGGCTCATGGTCTATCTTCCTCTGACCATCGTCTCTCTCTGGGTATGCTTCTATTTAGCGCAGATTACCCGCGTCTGCTGGACCCATCTCTTTACGGATTTCGGATCATACGCCCACGTCATTCCTGTACATCGCGTGATACTTCTGCAGGGAGACCTCACGCTACACGTCGAGGATGTATATGAGAGTGTAGCTACTTATGGAGCCATGATCTTCGTCAACTCTCTCTTCGCCCTCGGAAGCGTCTTCTTCCCCAAACTCTCCTTTCTTAAGACGGCCATCTCCGCTTCAATTCTCGCTTCCGTAATCGGCGTGACAGCTCTGCTCGGTCACCTTACATTCTTCGGACCGGACGGAAGTACTGAAACCCGCTTCCTCTTCCTTGAGGATTACCTTGTCCGCGACTGCATGATCACCGGGCTCCTTATTTTCGGTGCATGCTGCTGTTATGCGCTCTGCTACTACCGCTATAAGCAGACTGAAATCATCGACAGATGGTAAGTCTCATTTTTTGAAATCCTTAAATTGACGATATGTTTAACGAAAACGGCAAAGCAATATATCTCCAGATAGTAGACTTCATTTGCGAGGAAATCCTTGCCGGAAATCTATCTGCCGGCGAGCGGTTACCTTCCGTACGCGAATATGCCGCGAGGATGCAGGTCAATCCCAACACGATGATGCGTTCCTACGAATATCTCGCTTCCAGAGACATTATCTATAACTCCCGCGGAATAGGGTATTTTCTCGGCGAGGATGCCCGGGATATAGTTACCCGCCTAAAACGCGACGAACTGCTCGGCAAAGAAATCAACGACCTCTTCCGACGACTTCATCTTCTCGGCATCTCTCCTGAAGTCCTGAAGGAATACTACATTAAATATCTCGAATCCAATAACTCCGAAGATCGCGAATAGCATAGGACCAGCATCCGTCTGAATATTTATTCCTGTCTTATAAAAATTTGGCAGTTTCAGACAGACATGACAAAAACGCCACGGGTCATTCCAATAATTCGCTTTCTCATCAAATAAATCTCAAAATGAAAAAGTCCTCAATAATTCTGATTTCGGCAATAGGCTTCCTTATAGTTGCCGCCTACTTCATGCCCATCCTGTTAATGAAGAAAGATACGGTCGATCGCCGGCATTATACCCTTGAACCTACCGGAGAGCAGACTGAAATTCCTCTTAAAGGAAACTTCACCTCATTTAAGGCCGATATCATCGACAATAACTATAATATCGACCACGCTGATTATTCCCGTTCCCTTCTTATTGAAATCATTGAGTCCGACACCATTTCGACTCCCAGGCTCATAGCCGATAGATCATGGGCATCCAATCTCACTGTCGATGAAGGGGACTCGATCATGAATCTGACTGTCGACATGAAATCGTTCAGCCATGACGCAAATACAAGATCTACCATATTCATTCCTGAGGACAATGAACTTGTAGCTCGACTCGTGCTGCCAAAATCTTATCAACTCAATAATCTTCTTGATTGCAGCAGATTTGATATCAATCTTATCAATATGTCGAATCTCTCCATTGAAATCAACAGATTCAATGACTTTTCCCTTTCCAACTGCCAGGTTACATCCCTAACGCGTCCCCTCTGACCGACAGTTTTCACTTCCTCAGGCTGAAAGAAAAAATCTTGCGACTCAAATCACAAGATTTTTTCTTTGTCCTTTCCGGAACATGAATTTTCTTTTAAATATTCTCACGGAATATTTTTCTCCTAAATAAGAATTTTTCAAATATGAGAATCTCCTGAAAATTAAGACCCCGTCCCACAAAAAATGGTTTTTCTACGGAGTCGTTTATAATGCAATTATCTATATTTTATGAACTCCTCTTCTATAATAGATACTCCAGATAATTTGAAGGGGTTACTACAACACATTCTTTTGGCTCATACGTATCTATAAATGATTGGGGGAATTTAACAGACGCTTTAGCTTCATTCCATTTCATTTCGAAAATTGTAAATTCTCCATCACTTTCTTCAATAAGATCAATCTCCTGCTGGCTGGTAGTGCGCCAAAAATAATAATTCACATGCCGCCTCCTGTAGGAGTTATACTTAATCCGTTCGGTAATAAAAAAATTTTCCCACAAGGCTCCTATGTCGGTTCTTAAAGAAACCGGAGCATAGTTTTGTATCACTGCGTTTCTTATGCCGTTGTCATAGAAAAATATCTTCCGGGTTTTCTTCAATTCATTTCGCATATTACGACTTAGGCACGGAAGGGTATAAATAACAAAACATTTTTCAAGAAGATCTATATATCTTTCTACCGTCTTGGGATCACTGCCTACCGTTCTGGCGATTTCATTATACGCAACTTCGCTTCCAAGTTGCAATGCGATTGCTACCAAAATTTTCTGCAATACCATAGGGCGCCTTACTTCATCTAACTCAAGTATATCTTTATATAGGTAACTGTCAGCTAACGTGCGCAAAAGTTCTTTCGCTTCCTCCCCGTGAGTAAGTACATCAGGATATGAACCGAAAATTAATCTTGATTCTAGCATTTGACGGGTATGTAATAGACCGAAAGTTTCATACAACTCCCCTGATGAAATTGGATACATTGTATATTCGTATTTCCTTCCTGTCAATGGTTCATTAATTGAGTCTTTTAGACGTAAGGAGGATGACCCACTTGCTAAAACCTGAACTTCCGGATATGAATCAACGATTCTTTTTAAGACTAACCCTATATTTTCTACTCTTTGGGCCTCATCGATACTGATGATTTTAAAATTTCCTATCAGCAGACGAAGATTGGCACTATTGATATCAGTCAACAGTAGCCTCACTTCTGGATCGTCACAGTTGAGATTCAGCACAGGTTGATCCATACCGGAGGTAATATGATTCATCAAAGTACTTTTTCCAACTTGCCTGGCTCCGAGAATTATTATGGCCTTGCTTTTGAAAAAATTATCCTGTATTGGTTCTTGCAGCTTTCTTTTGATATACATATTAGATAATCTTCAACAATTATTCTCTGAATGCAAATTTACGAAAAATAAAGGCTAATCCAAAATTTAGGCTAAAATTTTGGATTATGATCCAAAATTTAGGCTAAAATTTTGGATTAGGACTATTTTACATACAAAAAAATCCTCCGGTCTCCCCGGAGGATTTTTTATATGTGGAAGATAGGAAGGATTACTCTTCTGCTTTCGCTTCTTCTGCTGCGGGAGCCTCAGTTGCAGGAGTTTCTGCTGCGGGAGCGGCAGTTGATTTCTTGCGGCTGCGGCGGGTCGCTTTCTTCTTGGGAGCTGCCTCAAGCATAGCTTCGTTGAAGTCTACGAACTCGATCATGCACATCTCTGCATTGTCACCGAGACGGTGGCCGGTCTTGAGGATGCGGAGGTATCCGCCCGGACGGTCAGCAACCTTATCGGCGATTACACCGAAAAGTTCCTTGACGGCTTCCTTATTCTGAAGATAGCTGAATACCAGACGACGGTTGGCCATGTCGTCCTTCTTCGAGCGAGTGATAATAGGCTCGGCATATACACGCAGAGCTTTAGCCTTGGCTACAGTCGTGAAGATGCGCTTGTGCATGATCAGCGAGATGGCCATGTTTGACAGAAGCGCTTCGCGATGGCCTTTCTTACGGCTGAGGTGATTGAATTTTTTATTATGTCTCATCGCTTGTTACTCTTTATCTAATTTATATTTGGAGATGTCCATCCCGAAGGTCAGGTTAAGGTTAGCCAGAAGCTCGTCGAGCTCGGTCAGAGACTTGCGGCCGAAATTGCGGAACTTCAACAGATCATTCTTGTTGAAGACTACGAGTTCGCCCAGTGTCTCAACTTCTGCGCTCTTCAGGCAGTTGAGGGCGCGGACGCTGAGATCCATATCCGCAAGTTTCGTCTTGAGGAGTTGGCGCATGTGGAGCACTTCTTCATCAAATTCTTCCGGATCTTCATCCTGATTGTTCTCCATAGTCATCTTCTCGTCAGAGAAGAGCATGAAGTGATGGATCAAAATCTTGGCTGCTTCCTTA
>CAYTOR010000132.1:0-5938 GCA_964439505.1 uncultured Sangeribacter sp. | reverse complement strand
GACATCGTCAAGGGCGAACAGCGCGCTGCCAAACCCGTCAAGAAGCAGAACCGCAAGCAGGAAGAAGAGGTAGCAGCTCCCGCTATCGAGAAGACTACTCTCGGCGACCTCTCCGCTCTGCAGGCTCTCAAGGAGCAGCTCTCCAAGGAAGGTAAATAATGTGAATCCATAAAACAACAAAAACAATAAAAAAGAGATGAAAAAGATTCTTTTCTGCGCAGCTGCCGTTGCTATGCTCGGCCTCGCTTCCTGCTCTTCCAAGAGCGATTCTGCTGCTGATACTGCAGCACTCGACACTAATCCCGTTGCTGACACTGTAATCGCAGTTCAGGAAGAAGTAGTTGAAGTTGACTCCGCAAATCAGCCCGTAGCTGAAGCTGCCGCTGCTGAAGTAACTGAAGCAGTAGCCGCTGACTCCAACAAATAAAAATTTCTTAACGAAATAGTAAGATTCCTCCGCAAAAATTTTGCGGAGGAATTTTTTTTCGCTACCTTTGAAACTGAATTTTGACCCTACGGCTGTAGCTAAGGATGATTTTACCTGATAATCCAACGGTAATAGCTGAGAATCATTATATTAACTGCTTATATACCCTACTTCAAACAATATGCCTTTATCGCTTCCAACATTTTTCCGGACCCGGATGCGGATGATAGCGTGCGCAGCCGTCATTACGATGGCCACCCTGTTGCCGTTCGCAGCGGAATCAGCGCCCGGAAAATGGGAGCAGGTAAAGACAGAACGCTCCGACACGCGGACTATCGCCAAGGATTCCGATTCCGAGATCAAGGCCGCCAGAGGAGTGGTAGTGATCACAAGTTCAAAATCCGTACAGGTCAAAATCTATACGATTCTCGGGCGCCTGGTCAGCCGGGAAACTCTTCCGGCCGGCACTTCCCAGATCTCCATTCAGCCTCACGGAGTCTATATAATCAAAATCGGAGACCTGACCTGCAAGGCCGCCCTCTGAAAATGTTAATATACTTATCTAACCATAAATCATCATCAAGAAAACATGACACCCGCAAATCTTGATTGGGCGAACCTTACGTTCTCCTACACTAAGACTGATTACAACGTCCGCTGCACTTTCAAGGACGGTCAATGGGGTCCGATCGAAGTATCGGATTCTGAGTATATCCCTCTCCACATCGCTTCTTCTTGCCTCCATTACGGCCAGGAATCTTTCGAAGGACTCAAGGCTTTCCGAGGTAAAGACGGTAAAGTTCGCATCTTCCGCATGGAAGAGAACGCTAAACGCTTCATCCGCTCTGCTGAAGGCATCTCCATGCAGCCGATGCCCGTAGAACTCTTCTGCGAGATGGTCAGAAAGGTTGTGAAACTCAACGAGCGCTTCATCCCCCCCTACGGCACCGGAGCATCCCTCTACATCCGTCCACTCGAAATAGGTATCACTCCTCTCGTTGGCGTAAGTCCCGCTACAGAGTATATGGTCATCATGCTCGTCACTCCCGTCGGACCGTACTTCAAGAATGGCTTCAAACCCATCAAGGTCTGCATGAGCCGCGAATATGACCGTGTAGCACCCAAGGGCACCGGCTCAATCAAGATCGGCGGAAACTACGCCGCTTCCCTCAACGCCGGCCAGATGGCTCACTCGAAAGGCTACGGTAATATGCTCTATTTCGACCCCAAGGATAAGACCTACATCGACGAATGTGGAGCCGCCAACTTCTTTGCAATCAAAGACAATACTTATATTACTCCCGGCTCGGAGACAGTCCTGCCCTCAATCACCAACATGAGCCTTGAGACTCTCGCCAAGGATCTCGGAATGAAGGTAGAGCGTCGCCTCTTCAAGGTCGATGAATTCGACGGCTTCGAGGAATGTTCGGCTTGCGGCACCGCTGCTGTCTGCTCCCCCATCGGCCAGATTGACGACCTCGATACAGGCAAATCCTACAAATTCGGTAAGGAAGGGGAAGCCGGTCCGATGACTACAGCTCTCTACAATAAGCTCCGCGCTATCCAATACGGCGAGGAAGAGGATATCCATGAATGGTGTGAGGTCCTCGATCTCTGATCCCTGCTGAAAAAGATCTAAATAAGAATATGGCGGATTCCCTGATTTCCAGGTGAATCCGCCTGTCTTATCCTCATCAATCTCTATCTTTGACCAATCATGATCCATCTTGATATTCCCGATAATATTACCGTGCAGGAACTGATCGATCGCTATTATCCGGCGGAGGGTCCGCTTCGCGATATCTTATATATCCATTCAATATCCGTTGCCCGCAAAGCCCTTCAATTAGCAGATTGCTACGTGCTGAAGCATCCTGATCAGCCCGCACCTGACAGACAGTTTATCGCTGAGGCCGCCATGCTCCACGACATAGGTATTCAATCCTGCGATGCACCCGGTATCCATTGCTTCGGGTCGCTCCCCTATATTTGCCATGGAATAGAAGGGAGCCGTATCCTGGCGGAAGACGGCCTGCTGCGCCATGCTCTCGTCTGCGAACGGCACACCGGCTCAGGCCTTACTGCCGAAGAAATTGAAGAGGAGGCCCTCCCCCTCCCCTGCCGCGACATGATCCCTGTCAGCATCGAGGAGAAAATCATCTGCTATGCCGATAAATTCTTTTCCAAGAATCCGGAGTCATTGAATAAGGAGAAAGAGTTGGCGGACGCTCGCCGTTCACTCGCGAAATTCGGCACGGCGCCCCTTGAAAGATTCGATCAACTGACCGCGTTATTTTGAGCTTATTGCACATTCTATCCCAAAATTTTTTACTAATTTTGTAGATTGAATGAGACGATTGCTTCCTTATATAATACTTCTCTCCGTCATGACGATTGTCATGGCTCGGCCTGCGGCGGAACTTCGTCTGCAGCCGGGAGACTCTGCATCGTCTCAGTCCCTCTCGGATCCTTCCAATCAATCCTCCCCGCAAGGAGTCAACCGACAATCCCTCAAATCTTCCTCAGCAAAAGATTCTGCTAACTCTTCACCCATTGTCGGCAACTCCGACATCCTACCCTCCGCTCCGCTTGACTCAGCCTCCGGAGATTCAAAGTCCCATCCCGACGATACTATCCCTACGGACCGCAAGCGCGTCACCCGACTCAATGTCGATCAGCAGAACAACGACCTTACCTCCGCGGTCACCTTCTCCGCTAAAGACTCTCTTGTATTGATCGGCCAGAACTACGCCTATCTTTACGGAGACGGTGAGGTCGAATACGAAGCCTTCAAACTCAACGCGGCTGAAATCGAAATGGACCTCGATTCCACTACCGTAGCCGCCAATGGAGTGCTCGACTCAGTCGGCAAACTCACCGGCAATCCCATTTTCTCGGATAAAGGCACTACCTACGAATCCGAGACCATGCGCTATAACTTCAAGTCCGAGCGAGGAATCATCACCAATATCATCACCGAGCAAGGGGAAGGGTTCCTGATGGGAGGTCGCACCAAGAAGAATGCCGACGGCTCGTTCTATCTTGAAGACGGTAAATATACTACCTGCGACGACCACGACCATCCTCACTTCTACTTCCAGATCACCCGAGGAAAAATGCGCCCCAAGAAGGATGTGGTGACAGGCCCGGCATATATGGTGCTTGCCGACGTCCCGCTTCCATTGGCTCTTCCTTTCGGTTACTTCCCCTTCTCAAAGGATTACTCCTCCGGCATCATTTTTCCGTCATTCGGCGATGACTACAACAGAGGATTCTATCTGCGCGACGGAGGCTACTACTTCGCAATCAATGACAACGTAGACCTCGCCCTTAAGGGAGAGATCTACACAAAGGGATCATGGGGTATCTCCGCTTACTCCAACTACGTCAAACGCTACAAGTTCCGCGGCACTTTCGACATATCTTACCTGACTTCCATCTATGGAGACAAAGGGATGCCTGACTATTCTAAGCAGACTAACTTCCAGGTCATCTGGAGCCATTCGATGGACCAGAAAGCCAATCCGAACCTGAGCTTCTCGGCCTCCGTCAACTTCACTACTTCAGGCTATACGCGTAATGACCTTAACTCCTACTATAGCAGTGCGTTTACGGAAAATACGAAGTCTTCTACCGTCAACCTTACCTATCGCTTCCCGAATTCAAAATGGAGCATCGCAGCCAATGCCAACATATCCCAGCGGACTCAGGACTCGACTCTGTCTGTCTCCTTCCCTAACGTCACGGTATCATACGCCCAGAATGCCATCTTCAAGCGTAAGCGCTCGGTCGGAGGGGAGAAATGGTATGAGAAAATAAGACTGTCCTACAGCGGCCAGTTTCAGAATTCCCTTACAGCCCAACAAAACCAATTCTTCAAGAAATCCCTCATACGCGACTGGCGCAACGGTTTCAAGCATTATGTCCCCATTTCGGCCACTTTCTCCATATTCAAGTATATCAACGTCTCGCCGTCGATCACGATCAACGACCGAATGTATACCTCCAAGATCATTCGCCAATGGGATCCGAATATCAACGCCGAGGTTTGCGACACTACCCATTCCTTCTACAATATCTTCGATTTCAATGCGTCCATTTCAATGGATACTAAAATATATGGATTCTTCCAACCCATGAAATTTTTGGGTGATAAAGTCCAGATGATACGCCATGTCCTTACCCCGACGGTCTCCATCTCTGCTTCTCCGGACTTTTCAGCACCGGGCTGGGGCATTTTCGGCAACTACAGCTATGTCGACCCTAACGGCATCCAGAGGACTCAGCGCTACAATTACTTCTCCCACGGGATTTTCGGAAGCCCCTCTGCCGGCAAGTCCGGTGTCATCTCCGTCAACCTGGCCAATAATCTTGAGATGAAAGTCAAGTCAGACAAGGATTCCACCGGAGTTAAGAAAATATCCCTCATAGAGAATTTCTCAATCGGACAGAGCTATAACTTCGCGGCCGACTCAATGAGATGGAGTAATCTTTCTACCTCCATCATGCTTCGTCTGGTCAAGAATTTCAACCTCAACCTCAACGCCTCCTGGGATCCTTATACCTATCAGTTGTCGCCTTCCGGTTCGCCGGTACGCGTCAATGTTCCCCGCTGGAAAGCTCATAAAGGATGGGTAAAACTTGCTTCCACCGGCACATCCTTCTCCTATACCTTCTCCAACGCTACATTCCGCCGCAAAAAAGAGACCTCCGGCCAGGGAAATTCCCAAGATTCCGACGATCCAACCTCCGGCGATATGACGGAAGAGGAAGCATTCACAGGTGACGGCGGCGATGCGGATTTCAAGCAACGCGTCGCGATGCGCCGGGCTAATGCCCGCAAGCAATTGGATGACGCTGATGCCGACGGCTACGCCAAATGGGAATGTCCGTGGAGTCTTACCCTCAATTATTCCGTAAATTACGGTTACGGAGACTTCAACTACGAAAAACTGGACTATCGGGGGAAATGGACCCAGAACCTCTCGATTTCCGGCAATATCCGGCCTACCAAAGGATGGAACTTCTCCATGTCGGCTTCCTATAACTTCGACACTCACAAGATTGCCTACATGAACTGCACCATCACCCGCGACCTGCATTGCTTCACGATGTCGGCTTCTTTCGTGCCGGTAGGACCATATAAATCCTATAACTTCCATATCTCCGTCAACTCCTCGATGCTGAAGGATCTCAAATACGACAAGCGCTCATCGTCAAGCAATGGCGTCAAATGGTATTGAACGCTGAAAAAATTCCCATTCTATGAGGATTGTTTCAAAAATATTTGCTAACTTTGTAACGATATGTCCGACTCCCCTTCGGCATTGATAGCCGGAATTCAACAAAAGATTGCCCGTCTTGCGGAAAAACGCGATAAGGCGGAAATCAAGTGTCATGATCTCGAAGCCCGGATTGAGGCTCTTGAAGCTGACCTGGCCGAGCGCGACCGGCAGCTCCGGAAAGCCAATCTCGAAATTGAATTCCTTACGCTCTCACACCGTCTGGCCG
>CAYTOR010000131.1:0-5950 GCA_964439505.1 uncultured Sangeribacter sp. | reverse complement strand
ACCTTATACTGGAAGTAACGCTCATATTCGTTGAGGGTATTATCCTGATTGATATCCTCCACGTCAGGCACTGTCCTCGATGACTGATACTGAGGATTGCTGCTCTGATCAGGCGACAAGGAGTTGCCCTCTACCCCGTTGTAGTGCTTATAGCGCTCAAGGATAGAAGCTCGCGTGGCGTCATAATAGTCGGAGCGGAAGAAATGATAGTTATCGCCCGCAGGATCATTGAAGGCTGACCAGGGGATTTCCTGCAATTCAGATATCTTTTCGGGAGAGAGTTTGACGCGAAGTTTATCGAGATAATCCTTGTAGGAAGAGAAGTTATATTCGTCATCGTTCGGGAGCCCGTCGAGGCCGACGTCCTGTTTCGGACGCGCATCGGGAGCGTTTTCAAACGCGTAAGTCAATGAGGTCTGACGGCTCACCCTACCCCAGTTGGTCTCGGCAATGAATTGCTCGTCACCATCGATCGGAATCCCGTTTTCATAACTCTTCATGCCGTCCTTAAGGATATCTTCCGAAATCTCGCCGAAGTTGAAGTAAAGGTCGCCACCTTCGCGATTCGGATTCTCATCATCAAGGAAGGGATCCATCATCCAGAATTGAATATATTCAACATTGGAGTTCTCGAAGTTGGTGTTGTCCATCTTGCGCATGATGCCGCCCCAACGACGTTCCGGAAAAAGGAGATTGCCTTCAGAGTCGATATTATCGGCATCAAGGTTATATGGTCCTCTCTCTTTAGGATAGAAACTCAGATTGAGACATTGGATCAGATTCTGTTCTCCATAGACTATCTCGCGGTTGGGGAAGATTTCCGTAACCTTGACCTCGCGCACGTAAGGATTGGAGAGCTGCTTAAGGTCATTCTTCAGATACCCGGGAATGGAAGAGGAGTTCTTCTGAGTAAAAAGACGATCGACGTAGTACCATGACAGCAGGGCGCGGTTCTTACCATAATCGACGTTGTTGGAAAGGGCCGCTTCGGGGAACAGTGCGTCGGCTCCGGAATCGTAAGGCGTCGGAGCGAGAAACCATGAATAGGGTGAACGGAGATCGACTCCTGTCTGAGTCGACTCGAAGTCATCGATGAAGGAGGAGCCTTTATTCGATCCGCTCTTCTGCTTATGTGGAATAAGCTGGGCAAATTCCGCGTTCAGTTTAAGTGATGAAGCAGACTGGGCATTGATCGTCGGAACTTTGTTGATCAGATTGGTCAGCCACATGAAGTCTTTATTATAGGAGAGGTTAAGACCCCACATGGTATTGTTGATGACCTCATCGCCGAGATTCACTTTCTCCGTCAAGGCTTTCTCGGAGAAGTGCAACAGCGTACCCCCGAGAGTGAATTCTTTCGAAAAGCGGTATTGCGCGTCAAGACCTAAAAGGGTCTTGCGCTGCATGGAGAACATCGACTGGTTTTCGAGAGTAACACTGACGTTTGTACCTGAATCGATAATGCTCTGGTTGGTTATTGTCACTATACCCATCGAGTAGTCGACGGTATAGTCAGTGTTTTCCTGAAGCACGGCTCCGCCGGCAGAGACCACAACCGATCCTCTTGGCACATTCATCGCGTTCAGACGGATCTGCGCGCCGTTGCTCGCCTGATATTCGCCGACAAGAGAATATTTGTCTTTATCCGCGAATTGCTTGGCAACCACAAGGGTAGAATCATAGAGTTCCTGGAAAATATAGGGAGCGGCCAAGGCCTGGTTACCGATTTTTCTTTCGAGATGATGACCGAATGGCTCCGCAACGGGGAAGATGATTCGCCCGTTCTGAGACTGCACCGTGTAACCCTCTATATAGTCGAAAAGACCGTCGGGATTTGATTCCTGATTGGAGTCTATGCGGTCAAGATTCATCACCTGCAGCAAGGGCTGGTTGGAGATTTCCCCGATCGGAAGATACGTGATTTCGGTACCGGTAGTATCTGACAGGTACTTGATATTCAGCTTGAAGTTCTTCTTCTGAAGTTGATAGGCCCCGAGGTTATAGACGTTTTTCATCATAAGCTTCCACATCGGGAGCTTTGTCGAAATCGTCGTGGCGCGGAGCATCTTAAGGTAAAGCGATTGATCGGTCTGAGTGACGTCGCTTGAAAACTCACCGACCTGATAGACCTTACCGTTATACGTATACTCGAAAGCTACGGCCAAAACCTCATCCGAGTTGAGCGCCTGCTTAAGGGAGATGTAACCGAGCTGGGAATTGAGGGTATATTCGTTGGACTTCAGCAGACGCGCGCTCTCAACCTTCTCATAGTCGCGACCACCGGTTATGCCGAAATCGCGCAGGGGTTCGAGCGTGCTTGTTACACTATTGATATTTCTTGCGTCCGGATATTGGGTCTTGATGACTTCGAGCAGATTATTGGAGGAGTTTGTCGGAATGGCCAAAGTGTGGTTCGGAACCCAATAGTCGCTCGCGAGGTTGGTATTCTCACCCAAGTCCATGAACGCCACGAAGTTTCGGCTTTCCTGATAGTTGGAGTTCTTATTCGTCACCCAAACCTCTATGCGCGTGATGCTAATACCCGAATTTACCAAGGGCAACCGGGCGGCAAAGGTATCGTAGTTCTCGAAGAAGTATTGCGACAGGAAGAAGTGGCGGTTCGCGTCATACTCGTTCGCGCGGATGGAGAATTTGGTGGTCTGTACGCCGCCGGTGGTATTGATGGTCTTAGACTCTGAATTCTGTTGCGAGAGCAACCCCGTGAGAGTAAGCTTTCCGAATTGCAACTTAGCCTTCGCACCGAACAAAGCCGTACCTCCGCGGATCAATGATGATCCGGTGGTCATCGATACGTTGCCGGCTTCTATACTCTTGATAATCTCGTCCTCTTTACCTTCATAGGCGAGTTTAAGATTCTTCGAGTCGAAATCAAACGTAGCATCGGTATTGTAAGTCATGTTGAACTTCAGCTTATCGCCAACGGATGCTCCGATAGTAGCCTGAATCTTCTGATCGAAATCGAAATATGTCTTGCGGCGCGATTTGAGCGAAAGAGCGGGATTATCCGTCTTGTTGCTCTTTATGCCCATTGACAGCTGGATTGAACCTTGCGTAGTCAGACGTATTCCCCCCGGACCGAAAACCTTCTCAAGAGGTCCGAGCGCGAAATTCATGTCAAGAATATTGAAGGGTTGCTTTTCCGACTCCTGCTGGGCGACAGAGTTACGTTGCTGGAAATATTGATACATCTCCCTGCGGTTGACCGAGGCATTATATTCCTCCGGAGTCATCATATAGGGAGTCACGATATCGGTCTCGCCCAGACGTGTATGAAGGACATACATTCCCGTAGCCGGGTCATACTCAGCCTGAGTTGAGATATTACGTGGATCTGAAAGGTCGGCAGCATATTCCTGACCTAAATAATCGGCGTAGCCGCGGGGAAGCGTAGGACTTACCGGGGCCGGAAGAATGATGCTGTCGGGAATATTCGTTGATCCCAGGTTACCTTTGTCGACACTATTTGCATAGCCTTGTGCCGGAGGGGGTGGAGGCGGAGTCAGTTCGGATTTCTTGTATTGTCCGCGCGAGGATTGATTGAAGGAGGCTACCGACACAATCAGGGCCGTCAGCAATATTACCATTGCCGCCGGCTTACCTGTTTTTCTCAATGTCGGATAACGTCTCAATGATGCCAAAGTTAAGTTTTTTGTCTTTGGGAATAATTCCTTTTTCTACGTGGCCGTCTTTGTGAACGTGATGAATCGCGTCCCTACATGGAATAGTTCCCTTTTCTTTGTGGGCGCAATGTATTGCGCCCCTTCCGGACGTCATAACATCTTCAGAGCCATGGCTACCGCTTTCTCCGTAGTCAGATCCGGCTGATTGCCGAATAGTTTCTGAAGCGCTTTCTGGCTGGGACCTTGAGAGAAGCCGAGCATCACTAATGCTGCCAAGGCGTCTTTATAAGCATCGTCAGAAAGTGGCGTCTGAGTATTTAACGAAGTAACATCTATGTTTATTTTATCTTTAAGATCGACGATTATTCGCTGCGCCGTCTTCCCACCGATTCCTTTCACTCCTTTCAGTATTTTATCGTTGCCTCCCGCTATGGCTTCCGATAATTGGTCGGAGGTCAGTGACGACAGTATCAGACGGGCAGTATTCGCTCCTACCCCACTGACACTTATCAGCAATCTGAAAAGTTCGCGATCGCGCTTCTCGATAAAGCCATATAATATATGAGCATCTTCTCGGATAGCCTCATGGACATAGAGTTTTTTGCGCTTTTCCCCCTGAAGTTTCGTGTAATCTATCAAAGTGATATTGACTTCATAACCCAATCCGCCGCAATCTATGACAGCAACCGTCGGCTGAAGTTCCGCTATTTCGCCTGCAATATAATCTAACATTGTTTCGTTATATATTAATGTGTATGGATGGGGATAGATGATTAGAACGGAAGGTGAGAGAGTATAGGCAAAGCCTACTGATCTCAATATTGATAGAGGAGGTCCTACTCTCACCTGAGATCTTATCCCTCTACATATTATCGGGAACTCTATCCCCTTCGTTTTTCTTTACAAAATTACTGAATAATTTCATTTCCGACAAATGAATCAATCATATAATTCCGCCCTCCTCGACAATGCGGTTGAGCAACTCTCAAAGTTGCCGGGAATCGGGGGCAAGACAGCTTTGCGCCTGGCGCTCTATCTTCTTCGGGAAGAGGAGAACGTAGCCGTCGGGATCGGGCAATCCCTGATCGACATGCGGCGAAATATACAGTATTGCAAGAAATGTCATAATATAAGCGAGAATGAGGTCTGCGAACTCTGTTCGAATCCCCGCCGGGATCCGACCACTATCTGCGTTGTAGAATCCGTAAAGGATGTCCTGACGATAGAATCCACCCGCGAATTCCATGGCCTCTATCACGTGCTCGGAGGAGTCATCTCCCCGCTCGACGGCATCTCACCGGCCGACCTGGAGATAGACTCCCTCATCGAAAGAGTCAAGAATGACGACATCAAGGAAGTCATTCTCGCCCTTAATCCCACTATTGAAGGCGACACCACCAACTTCTATATCTTCCGCCGCCTCGCTGATACCGGGGTCGCAGTTTCCATCCTCGCCCGGGGCATCAGCATCGGCAACGAACTCGAATATACCGACGAACTCACCCTCGGCCGCTCAATCCTCAACCGCGTTCCCTTCGGCAACTAAACGATAGAATCCGATCTCCCCGATTACCGATCTCTCCGATTAATTACGAGATTCTCGATAAAACTCGAGATTCTCGAGTTTCTCGAAAAAAATAAAATTCCTCAATGAAAATCAGACTCAGAGCCGTAGAGCCGGAAGACGCGACGTTTTTCTTTGAAGCCGAAAACGATATGGAGGCTTGGGATCACTCCGATTCCTTAGCACCTTTTTCGATGCATATCCTGAGGGAATATGCCGAAAATTACCGTGCCGATCCCTTGAGGGAGGGTCAACTGCGACTGATTATAGAAAACGGGGACGCCCGCACTCCCATCGGAATCCTTGACTTCTACGATATCTCTTTCATCCATGGCCACGCATTTGTCGGCATCTATATTTTGCCTGCCTATCGTCGTCAGGGTTATGCACTGCAGGCCTTGGAAATGGGAGCGGCCTATGCCCGAAGTCGCTTGGGTCTGCGAATGTTGGGAGCTAAGATATTGGCCAACAATCCTGGTTCCTTAGATCTTTTCTGTAAGGCCGGATTCCATCCGGGGGGCACATTGCCCAACTGGTACGTTCGCGACGGGCATTCTATAGATCTGATGATAAACTATAGATTTTTAAACTGAAAATATTCTGAAAAATCTAAAAAAATTTGGTAATTAAGATTTTTTTAATAACTTTGTCGGTTGAAGTACTTCAATCGACATTTTTTGTCTATTGCCTTCTCTCTACCGACAGATTTCTCTTCTCAACATACTATACATACTATAAGACCCCG
>CAYTOR010000130.1:0-6018 GCA_964439505.1 uncultured Sangeribacter sp. | reverse complement strand
GTAGTGTGATACACGCTTTCCAGGCGTGCCTCTTCAGCCACTCGAGCACCACTCCTTTTGGTTGTCTCCGCGTGTCTGTCGGATTTTCGACTGCAAAGGTAACGCTTTATTTTGGATTGACAAAGAGTTTTGCGATTATTTTTTTTCTTTTTCCATCTTTTTTTCTGTTTGCGGCTGTTGGCGTGGGGCGTTTTCACGTTTTTTATTAATTTTTGGGATGTTTTCCATCTTTTTTTCTGTTTGTGGCTTTTTGTGTGGGGCGTTTTCACGATTTTTTATTAATTTTGCGTGATGTTTTCCACGCGGAAGATGCTGACATCTTGATAATTGACTCCTTTTTGGCGGAAGATTTCTTCCGGCGAGATGGTATGCTCTTGATTATTAGGGTATTGCAGTCGGATCGTCTTCCTGGCATGAGAATGGTTAATCTATATGTTATGATGACAAATGGTTTTGCCCTTGGAATGGTAAGGAGGGTGAAGAGATCGATGCCGGGCCTTTTGGGCGTTGCGGTGATGCTGTGTTCGATGGCAGGCGGTATGTTGGTATCATGCGGAGGCAGCCAGGGGGCCGCTTCCAAGTTTCCCAAGGATTTCAACAGTAAATCGGATGAGGAGAAGGTAGCTTACATGATGCAGAACGCTTCTCCGGACTCTGTCGCGCGCTTTATTTGCCGGGCTGCCTTGGGCGAACTTCCCGGCGTGAAAATCGATACCTTGGCGATCGCTACCCTCTACGCTTACGAAACGTATAAGGATAAGAATCTGGAGACTTTCTCCCATGCTTACGATACTTTCGCCGACGGTCTGCCTCTCGATAAGAAGATGACCTTGCGTAAATTGGCTGCCACTGAGGATCCCATGCAACTCGGTTATGCGTTAGGACTGGAGTACGTCAACAGTATCCGTCTGGACCATAAGAATGCCAAAGTAGTGGAGGAGGAGATAGCCGCCTTGAAGAAGGTATGCTCGCAGAATCCGGAGGATTCCGCCATGTTCCCTCGCTTCATGAAGGGGTTTGAGGTTGCGTTGCAAATCGACGGGGAAGGAGATGTCCCCAAGGAAATCTATAACAAGTACGCTCCCAAGCCCGCTTCTCAGGAAGAATAATTCAAATAGGGTTCGGAGCAACCGGCTCGTACCCAAAGTTGCTACAAAGTCAGATTAGAAACCATCAGAATAAAAAATATGCTCCGGCGCTCCGGTGATAATAATTCCGGTGATAAAAAACCGGTGATGAATATCAGGCGCCCCGGAGATAAAGAAAGATAGAGATGAAAAGATTATCAGAATATGCAATGGAGGTGGAGGAAGCTCTCCGCGTCCTTAATATAGGGGAGATGCAGCCTGCTTCGCTGTATGCTCCGGTGGCTTACGCCATGGAGGCCGGCGGCAAGCGTATCCGTCCCACGCTCCTTCTTATGACGGCGGAGGCTTTCGGACTTGAAGCCGACAAGGCGATGCCCGCGGCTTTGGCTATTGAACTCTTCCATAATTTTACCCTTCTTCATGACGATGTGATGGACAAGTCGGAAATGCGTCGCAACCGGGAGACGGTCGTGAAGCGATTCGGCGCCGACGCGGCTATTCTTTCCGGCGATGCCATGCTCGGTCTGGCTGAGGCGCAGTTCCTTGACGTTGCTGAGGATAAATATCGCCGGGTGATGGAGATCTTCAACCGCATGGCGAAGGATGTCTATGCAGGGCAGGCTCTCGATATGGAGTTCGAGCAGCGCGAGGACGTTACGGTCGACGAATACGTGGAGATGATCCGTCTGAAGACCGGTGCTCTTCTTGGAGCCGCTGCCGAAATCGGGGGTGTCTTGGCCGGAGTCAATGATAAGGTGGCCGGAAAGCTTCGTGAATACGGAGAGAATCTCGGTCTGGCCTTCCAGATTGAGGATGACTGGCTCGATACGTTCGGAGACTCGGCTACTTTCGGCAAACAGATCGGCGGAGATATCAATAATAAGAAGAAGACTTATTTGCTCATCAGCGGTCTGAACGCCGGAAACGAAGAGTCCAAGGCGCTGAAAGTGGCGATCAACGAACTCCCGGCCGGCGACATGAAGGTCAAGGCCGTCACCCGCATATATGAAAAGATGCACCTTGACGAAATCGGGAGAAAAGATGCCCTGAAGTATAGCGCTAAGGCTATGAAGGCGGCGAAAGCTACCGGACTTGAGGAATCTAAACTCGACAGTTTCAAGTATCTTGTCGACAGACTTTCGGGCCGCAAGAAATAAGACTCCGGCCGATGATTGATACTCATACGCATCTCTACTTCCGGGAAGATTTCCCTGACGGGGGAGTTGAGGCAGTCAGCAGAGCAATTGACGGAGGAGTTAGTCATTTGGTCCTGCCCAATGTCAGCCTCGATTCGGCTGAGGAACTGATGCGGTTGCATCACGCGGCACCTGAAGGGGCGACCTCAACGGCGGTCGGACTGCATCCCGAATGTATTGACCGGGATTGGAAGGCGTTGACTCAAGCCGTATTCGATCGGTTTGCGGATGAGACTCCCGTCGCGGTAGGCGAAGTAGGAATCGACCTGTACCATGATCCGACATGGAGATTGGAACAGATGGACGCCTTCGGCGATCAACTCGACCGCGCCCGGGCAATGAGGCTTCCGGTGATTATCCACAGCCGCAATGCCCTTGACGAGACCCTCCACGTGATAAGGCTCATGGGAGCGGAGCGGCCGAAGCTCCTGTTTCATAGCTTTACGTCCGGTCCGGAAGATGCCCGAAGGATATTGGAGGAGGTCCCGGACGCACTGTTCGGAATAAACGGGGTCGTCACGTTCAAGAATGCCCCGGATCTCCGCGAGGCGGTGGCGGAATTGCCGTCGGAGCGGATAGTGCTCGAGACCGATTCTCCCTATCTGGCTCCCGTGCCCAAGCGAGGCCGGGTCAACGAAAGTGCCTATCTCCGGTATATAAATGAGAAGATAGCCGAAATCAAAGGATTGTCGGCCGGCGAGATGGAGACAATCACTGACCGGAATGCCCGCAGATTCTTCGCTTTGCGCGAGAACTAAGAAGTAGGAAAGAGATAAAGAATATATCGCATTGCGCAATAAAGGAGTTGGAAATCAAGGGGTCCAAGATCGCTGATCATGCAGTTTACGACGCCGACCTTACCATTGACGCAACCTGTAGTGATCTTCATGCTCGTCATGATGATCATCCTGTTTGCGCCTCTGCTGTTCCGGCGTCTGAAGATACCTAAAATAGTTGGGCTGATACTGGCCGGAGTGGCTGTCGGACCCTACGGCTTCAATCTTCTTGCCCGCGATGCAAGTTTTGAGATATTCGGTCAGGTAGGCATCCTGTATCTGATGTTTTTGGCTGCTGTGGAGATTGATATGTATCATCTTCGCCGCAACTATAAATTAGGGACACTCTTCGGATTGCTTACCTTCTCCCTGCCGATGATAGTAGGCATCCCGCTTACTCGCTACGCCCTTTCTACGGGTTGGGATACGGCGGTCCTGATTTCCTCCATGTATGCCTCGCATACATTGATTTCCTATCCGGTCGTAAGCCGGTTCGGATTGAGCAACAATAGGGGAGCGGTCATCGCAGTGACCGGAACGATAGTTGCAGTTCTGTTGGCCTTGGTCGCATTGGCTGAGGTCGTGGCGGTCAGGGTGTCGGGTCATTTCGATGTAGTGCAGTTAGGGTTGCTGCTGGTAATGTCGGTAGTGTATTCACTTGCCGTCGGATTCGCCTATCCCTGGCTGACGCGATGGTTTTTCAGGAAATTCACGGATTCCGTAGCCCAATATATCTTCATCCTGACATTAGTCTGCGTTGCTTCCGTACTCGCCAAATTGATCGGCCTGGAGTCGATCTTGGGGGCGTTCTACGCGGGGTTGGTGCTCAACCGCTTCATTCCCTCCCGGTCCGGGCTGATGAGAAATATCACCTTCGTGGGGGATGCGATCTTCATCCCGTACTTCCTGATAGGAGTCGGGATGCTGATTAACGTTGGAGTAGTCGTCAGAGGCTGGGGAGTAGTGCTGACAGCTCTGTTGATGACGGCTACGGCATTGTCGACAAAGTATGTGGCCGTAAGGTTGACCAGGCGATTCTCCGGGCTCAATTCCGACGAGTCGCATCTTATGTTTGGTCTGACATCAGGAAAGGCGGCCGCTACTATCGCAGCGACCATGATCGGTTATAAGTACGGCCTGCTGACTGAGGATATGATGAACGGGGCCGTCGTAATGATTCTGATCTGCTGTATAGTAGCCTCGGTTGCGACCGAGAGGGCCTCCAAGAAGATACGTCTGAGGCTGACAGCCATGGAATTGGAGACAGAGAGTCCCCGTCAGGTCGGGTTCGCGCGTCAGATTGTGGCGTTGAGCAATCCGATGACAGCCGAGGGCATAATGCGGATGGCGATTTTCATGCGCTCGCCCTTGAACAATGACTATCTGACAGCCCTCTACGTCCGCAACAACGACGATCGCGCGCGGATGCGCATGGGTCGGGAAGCACTCCGGGCCGCAGTTGGAGTAGCCGAAGCGATGGATGTGCCTTGCAGAGAGGTCGAAAGGTTTGACCTCAACGTTATGACAGGCGTAAGCAACGTTCTCCATGAGCGGGATGCGACGGAAGTCATAATCGGGCTGCACCGCCGCTCCAATATCGTCGATTCCTTCTACGGGACGATGATTGAGCAGCTTATCGGGATGACGCGCAAGATGATCATCATGTCGCGCTGTTTCATCCCCTTGGATACGGTAGGGCGGATCTTTGTTTACGTTCCCGTCAATGCCGGCTACGAGACCGGCTTCGCGGTCTGGGTGGCGCGCATAGCGAACATGGCTTCTCAGTTGAGCCGAAGCGTAAGTTTCCTTTGCGACAGCCGGACGGCTTCCTTCATCGAGGCTCGCATCAATGAAGGCGGATACGCTTTCAGCCGCCACTACAGTGAAATGGAGAACTGGGATGACTTCATCATCCTGTCGTCTCAGATCGCTGACGAAGATCTGCTGATAGTAGTCAGCGCCCGCAAAGGCTCGCTCAGTTATTCGGGTGAGACAGAGACTATGAACAATTACTTAGGGCGTCATTTCGCCCGTCATAATATTGTTATGATTATCCCGGCTCAGTTCGGAGCCTGAACAAATAACAATAAAAGAATGTTAAAATCTTAGCAAGCGTTACCCCGGACTGTCGGCATCGTAAGGATGCATTGGAGAAACTCTCGCGGGCTTCTTTAGTCTGAAATGCTGAAAATGGATAAATCATTTATGAGAAAGACATCTCTTCATATAATACGCCCGATCGCCCTCCGCACTCTCGGAGGAGCGATGATTGCCATAGGTCTGTTTTCGATGGCTTCCTGCTCCGGTAAAAGTCAGAAGGACGCGGAGACTATCCGCGTCGAACCCTCCCAGCAGACCGAACTCCCCAAGAAAGCCGTCAGTGACGCTCAGTTGACACCGTTAGGGGTCGATCCGATCCGTACCGGAATGAGAATATCCGAAATCCAACCCAAGATAGAGAATCTATACGACAGCATATCCCGGCAAGGCGGATATGACTCCAACAGCTATTACTTCTATCTTAACGGCAATCAGCGTTTCACGGTCTATGAGTTTGACTCCGGTATCGTAAATGTCGTCTCGGTCGACAACCGCAGCATCGTGGTCAACGGCAGCGGTGGCAAGGAACTGCGCTTGGGTGATTCCTTCAAGAAAGTACTTTCTCTGAAGGATGTCAACGCCGTATGGCAGGCCGGAGACGGCGACGGAATGTGGTGCTGGAATTGGCAGGGAATATGGTTTTATCCCGATCAGGAGAATCTTCCTGACGTGCTTGCCCATAAACTTTACAATCAGACATCCGCTCCCCAGGCGAGTGATTTTAACGACGATATCGAAATCGGCTATATGGGGACAGGCTTGCCCTGGTAATTTCTCGATTTCAAGTTTCGCAACAAACGGAACTTAGACCCCGTCTAACAAAAAATGTTAAATTCAGGGCGGTGGATTTTCGAGGGA
>CAYTOR010000129.1:0-6113 GCA_964439505.1 uncultured Sangeribacter sp. | reverse complement strand
TGACCTGTCTTTCGCAATGAAAGTTACCACCGTCCCGCAGCTGCACCCCGCCTTCGGCCTTTTGGTTCAGTCGTTTAGCCCGCTAAACTCCTTCACGCTGCAAGGCCAAATTCGGGGCACATCTGCGACCCTGGATTTAACATTTTTTGTGGGACGGGGTCTTAATATTGATTCAAATGGAAAATAACCAAGCAACGGAAAAACGTCATAGGATGTTAGCGATTACGGCGCTGGCTGCCCGCTATTGCGTGACGGTAGAAAACTCCGCCGAGACCGAACCTAAGGAATTTATCGCAGAAATGCTCCGTCTACTTCCCCGGATCTATATAGAATTTAATGATCTCGATCCCCGCGAAGACAGAAATCTCTTGGACGAGGAGGAAGATCGTCCTTATTACGGATCATACGTCGACGAGGATTACTATGAGAATATCCGACGGCATATCGAAACCCTACTCGGACCCGACGATACTTTCTTAGAGACATTCGAGGAAGACATGAAATACAGCGAGACTCCCATCGCGGCCTCTATATCCGAGAGTTTAGCCGATATTTTCCAACCCCTTTATAACTTCATATCCATAGTCAAGGAGAGCGATGGAGATGAACTGGAAGGTGCTTACGAGGAGTGCCACGAGGACTTCATCGCCTATTGGAGTCAGACACTCTGTAATGTACTGAGGCCTCTGAATAATCTTTATTACAATCATGACTGGCCGGAATCGGAAGATAAAAATTTTGAATCCGAAATTGATGAATTCTAAAACCATGAAGGACAACGAGAATAAAATGGAACTCCCTGAAAATCTGAAGCCGGGTGAAAACGAACACCGGCAAGCGACTGACTTAATCCTTACCGCTCAGTTGATGAATTGGCTCGATGAAAGCCGTTGCAATTTCCTGGCCGTTGGAATCATGGCCGGCGAATTGGAAGAAAACGGTTTCCAACCTCTTGATATGACAGAGGAATGGCATATTGAGCCGGGTGGAAAATACTATGTCATACAGAATGACACGGCCATATTCGCCTTCGTCGCAGGACAGGCCCTTCCCGCTGCGGGCGGTTTCCATATAATATCTTCACACTCCGACAGCCCGGGTTTCAAATTGAAACCCAATCCTGAAATCTACGGTGACGGAGGAGTAGTTAGCCTCAACGTTGAGAAATACGGTGGCGGGATAATGTATACCTGGTTTGACCGGCCTCTCTCCATAGCCGCCCGGTTGATGGTTCGCTCCGATAATGTCATGCAGCCCGAATCGATCATCGTGGATCTCGAAGAACCGGTGGCTCTCATCCCGCATCTCGCTATCCATTTCAACAGGGGAGTGAATGAAGGGAATCCTTTGTCAGTACAGAAGGACATGAAACCCGTAATCGGGAATTTCCCCAAGGAAGAGTATGAGGAATTCGAGAAGATGGGCGGCGTTGTAAAGTGCATGTTGGCTGACGCAGCGGGTGTCTCTCCGGAAGACATACTCGGAATGGAAGCCGTCTTGTATCCGATAGAAAAAGCCAGGCTGGCGGGTGTCCATAATGAATATATAATGTCCGGCCGACTTGACGATCTTTCGATGGCCTATAGTTCGCTCCAGGCACTGCTGACACAGAGCGACATTCCGACAGCGGCCACGCGGGTGATGGCTGTATTTGATAATGAAGAGACCGGAAGCGGCACCCGTCAAGGCGCCGCGGCCCCCACGTTGCGCAATATTCTGCAGCGAATCACTCATTCGCTGCATGGCGACTGCAATCCCGACAACTTCATTCGCGCCATAGCCGGGAGTTTCATGATTTCGGCCGACGACGCCCACGCATGGCATCCCAACTATAATGAAAAATATGACCCGACCAATCACCCCGTGATCGGAGGAGGACCGGTAGTGAAGATCAACGCCAACTGCAAATATATGACCGATTCCCGAGGGGACGCTATCTTCCGCGGACTCTGCGAGAAGGCCGGAGTGAAGTGTCAGTACTTTGTCAACCACGGCGATGTCGCGGGCGGTTCGACGCTCGGTAATATCCTGACCTCTCAACTTGATCTGGCCGGAGTCGACATGGGTTGCGCTATCTGGGGGATGCACTCGGCATGCGAGACAGCAGGGGTAGACGACCATTTGGCCACTATCCGCGTCTTCGAGGAATTCTATCGGCAATAATGCCCTAAAAATCCGAAAAATTTATTAATTTTGCAATTCGGAATCCCCGTAGAGTAAGCAGGGATGAAGAAAAATATGGCGAGAACCCGCTATTTTTAGAATAATTGGCACGCCATTTGCATAGAAAATTATCAAAATAACATAAAGAATAAAATGAACGTAACGTACAACAAGCTTGACAATGTCAACGGTGAGATCACCGTGACACTTGAGGAGAAAGACTACGCAGATAAGGTAGAAAAGCAACTCAAAGAAATATCCAAACATCGTCCCGAGCCCGGCTTCCGTCCCGGCCACACTCCGATGGGACTTCTTCGCAAGAAGTATGGAGACGCTGTCAAGTATGACGTGATCAATAAAGAGATCGGTGAGGCGGTCTACGACTATATCCGCAACGAAAACCTTCCTGTCCTTGGCAATCCCGTACCTGTCAAGAACGAGGATTTCAACCTTGCCGACAAAGACTTCACTTTCAAATTCAAGGTCGGAATGGCTCCCGAGATTGACACTCATGTCAACAAGGACCTCCACGTTCCCTACTATGAAATCGAGGTGACTGACGAGATGGTTGAAAAAGAAAGCAATCAGTTCCGTCAGCGTTTCGGCAAGCAAGTGAGCGGAGAGACCGTAGAACCCAATGCAGTCGTGAAGGGTGTAATCACTGAACTCGACGAAAACGGTCAGCCCAAGGAGGGCGGCATAGTAGTTGAGAACGGGATCGTCGCTCCCTCATACTTCAAGGATAAGGACCAGACCGCTCTCTTCGAGGGCAAGAAAGTAGGAGAAGAGGTTGTCTTCAATCCTGCAAAGACTTGCGAAGGCAACGAAGTGGAACTCTCTTCAATGCTGAATATCGATAAGGACCAGGCTGCGGATCATCACGGCGACTTCCGTTTTGATATCAAGGATATCATCGTAGTTGAGCCCGCTGCACTCGATCAGGAATACTTCGATCAGCTCTTCGGCAAGGATAAGGTACACAATGAAGAAGAGTACCGCGCAGCCCTCAAGGATATGATCGCCAACGCTCTTAAGAACGATTCCTTCTATCGCTTCTCAATCGACGCCAAGGACGATATCCTCAAGGCAGTAGGCGAGGTCGAGCTTCCGGAGGCAATCCTGAAGGACTATCTCGTGCAGGCTAACGAAGAACTGACGGCCGATAACGTTGATGAAGCCTTCGCCGGCATGCGCAAGCAGCTCGAATGGGATCTCATCGCTTCCGCTATCGTAAAGCAGTTCGACCTCAAGGTAGAAAAAGAAGATATGGTTAACCTTGCCAAGCAGTCAGTGCTTCAGCAGTTTGCCCAATACGGCATGACCAACGTGCCCGACGAGACTCTTACTAAATATGCAGAAGAGATGCTCAAGGACGAAAAGGTTGCTCGCCGCATGGCTGACCAGGCGATGGAATTCAAAGTCTTCACTGCCGTTCACGATAACGTTTCCCTCGACGATAAGAAAGTCAGCGTAGCTGAATTCCAGGCTCTCTTCGCTCCCGCTAATGAAGCGCAGGCGTAAATAGAAAGAAGGTAATAAAGTTACAATAACCGGACAATCCCGAGCGGCGCGTTCCGTGCTATGCTCGGGATTTATTTTATTATACAGAATTATGCAGAACGATTTTAGAAATTTTGCTGTGAATCATCTTGGGATGAGTTCCAATACCCTTGATTCCTACGTGAAATATGTCGACGCCAAGGCCGGGGCAGTCACAATGCCTCAAGCGGATTATCTTAACCCCTACATCCTTGAAGAGCGTCAACTCAACGTCACACAGATGGACGTGTTCTCCCGCTTGATGATGGACCGGATCATTTTCCTCGGTACGCAGGTGACCGACCAGAGTGCCAACATCATCCAGGCTCAGATGCTTTACCTCGACTCCGTAGATCCTGATAAAGATATCTCCCTCTATATCAACTCTCCCGGCGGAAGCGTCTATGCAGGACTCGGTATCTATGACACAATGCAGTATGTCAACTCCGACGTGTCTACGATCTGTACCGGTATGGCGGCTTCGATGGCGGCAGTACTGTTGGTAGCCGGTGAAAAGGGCAAACGCTTTGCGCTTCCCCATTCCCGCGTGATGATCCATCAGCCGCTCGGTGGCATCCAGGGTCAGGCATCCGATATCGAGATCACAGCCCGCGAGATCCTCAAACTCAAAGACGAACTCTATCGGATTATCTCCGATCACAGCGGTATGTCGTTTGAGAAAGTGGCCGCTGACTCTGACCGCGACTACTGGATGATCGCAGCCGAGGCAAAAGAATATGGCATGATCGACAAGATCCTTGTCAATAACAGAAAGAAAGAGAATAAATAATGGCAAAAAAGACAACGGCCAGATGTATGATGTGCGGAGCCTCCGATTCTAAATCGGCTCCGATCGTTGAGGTCTTCGACGGTCTGACCCTCTGCACAGACTGCATCGACTATATCGACAGGGCCCGGGATGCAGCCGTCAAGAAAAATGCTGACGCGCCCAAAGCGGATAAGCATACAAAGAGCGATATCCCGACTCCCCATGAGATCAAGGCTTACCTCGACCAATATGTCATCGGACAGGAGGAAGCCAAGAAATATCTCTCGGTAGCGGTCTATAACCACTACAAGCGAATTGACCAGGAGGCGGCTCGCGATAAGAACGCCGTCAGGCCTACTCTCAAATCCGCCATTGCAGAGAATGCTGACGAAGTCGAGATCGAAAAGTCCAATATTATAATGGTCGGTCCGACTGGTACCGGCAAAACCCTTCTCGCAAAGTCGATCGCCAAGTTGCTCGACGTCCCCTTTGCTGTCGTAGACGCTACTGTCCTGACCGAAGCCGGCTACGTAGGCGAGGATATCGAATCCTTGCTTACCCGACTTTTGCAGAATTGCGAATACGATGTTGAGCGCGCTGAGAAAGGGATTGTCTTTATAGATGAGATAGACAAGATCGCCCGCAAGAGCGACAATCCTTCGATCACCCGAGATGTCAGCGGAGAAGGAGTCCAGCAAGGATTGCTTAAGTTGCTCGAAGGTTCGACGGTGCTCGTTCCTCCAAACGGCGGTCGCAAGCATCCGGAGCAGAAGTTGATAGCGGTTGACACGAAGAATATCCTCTTCATCTGTGGAGGTGCGTTCGACGGCATCGAGCGGAAGATCGCTTCCCGTCTCAATACTCATAGTGTCGGCTACGGTAAGGACGAGGCCAAGAAGAAGCAACAGCGAGGCAACCTGATGCGTTATGTCCTTCCCCAGGATCTCAAGAGCTTCGGACTGATTCCCGAGATAATCGGACGTCTTCCGGTACTTACCGCCCTGAATCCTCTCGACCGCGAGGCGCTGCTCAGGATTTTGACCGAGCCGAAGAATGCTCTGACGCGCCAATACAAGAAACTCTTCAAGATTGACGGGGTCGATCTGGAGTTTACTCAGGATGCGCTGGAAGCGATCGTAGACAAGGCAATCGAGTATAAACTCGGTGCGCGCGGACTGCGGTCGATAGTGGAGACGGTGATGGTCGACGCCATGTATGACGTCCCTTCGATGGATGTCAAGACCTTTACGGTTACGGCAGACTACGTCAACGAGAAACTCTCCCAAGCCAACTTCGACAAAGTAAAGTTAGCAGACTAAAACCTGCACCCTGTTCTAAAAAAGGATGATTTCAATCGAAATCATCCTTTTTTTGCGCTGTGAGCACTAAGAGCACTAAGAGCGCGCTGTGACTACTGTGAGCACTAAGAGCGCGCTGTGAGTACTAAGAGCACTGAGAGCACTAAGAGCGCTGTGAGCACTGAGAGCTTTGGGAGACCTAAGAACTCTGAAAACTCAGAGTTCTCTGAGATCTCCGAGAACTGTGAGAGCTCCCGGTTCCAACAGAACTCCCAGTTCTCCAAAAAAATGAAGATTCCAGAACGAAGTGCAAATTTTGATAGGGATTTTCGATAGGCCAACCT
>CAYTOR010000128.1:0-6162 GCA_964439505.1 uncultured Sangeribacter sp. | reverse complement strand
TTGATCCGCGTATTTCGTAAGGAACGGCCTACTATGGTCCATTCGATGACCCCGAAGGCCGGATTGCTGTCGATGATGGCGGGATGGATATGTCGCGTACCGGTCCGGATTCATACTTTTACAGGATTAGTCTTCCCGACTTCTACCGGTCTGAAACAGAAAATTCTCATCCTGACTGACCGGATTACCTGCGCTTGCGCGACTCATGTCATACCAGAAGGAGAAGGCGTAAAGACGGACCTAACCAATTACCGAATTACCCGCAAGCCGCTTCGTATCCTTGGCCACGGAAACGTGAAGGGGATCGACATGAAGCGCTTTGACCCGACGCGAGAGGAGATTCTTTCAGAAGCCAAGCGTATCCGTCGGGAGCTGAAAATCAGCGATGATGATTTTGTATTCGTTTTCGTCGGGAGATTGGTCGGTGATAAGGGTATCAATGAATTAGTCGAAGCATTCGGCCGCCTTCGGAATAAACATCCACGATGCCGGTTGATTTTGGTCGGTCCTGAAGAAGCGGATCTTGACCCATTGCGTCCTGAGACACTCCGAGAGATCTCGGAGAATGATGGGATAGAGGCTGTGGGAAGTCAGACGGACGTGCGGCCTTGGTATATGGTCGGAAATGTTTTTGTCTTTCCTTCCTACCGTGAAGGATTCCCCAACTGCGTGATAGAAGCCGGCGCGATGGGGATGCCGTCAATAGTGACCGACATCAACGGTTCGCGGGAAATTATCCTGCATGGAGAAAACGGCGTAATCATCCCTTCGAAGGACGCAAACGCCCTCTACGATGCCATGGAACGGATGATGACCGACGCCGACACGCGTAACCGCATGGCCTCCAACGCCCGTCAGCTCATAGCCTCTCGCTTCGAGCAAAGCTACGTCCGCCAATGCCTCAAAGACTTCTACCGCGAAGTCTTAGGGCAGTAAACTCAGCGTTTCTCTGCGCCTTTGCGTGAGATAAAATTAAAGAGCGTGAGGTACAAGGTGTTAGAAAGAAATTAGGGGAGGAAAGAGGTATCGCGAGGGAATAGGGGCAAAAGAAGAAATGAAGTTATATAGGGATTTTTTCAAGAGGGTGATTGACGTGACGGCATCCGCCGGAGTGTTGGCTGTGTTGGCCGTGCCACTGGGGCTTGTGACCCTCTGGCTGCACTTCGCCAACAAGGGCGCCGGCGCTTTCTTCCGGCAGGAACGCCCCGGGAAGGACGGGAAGATTTTCCGCGTCGTCAAGTTCAAGACGATGACCGACGAACGAGACGCTAACGGCAACATCCTCCCCGATGCTGATCGGTTGACGAAAGTAGGCCGCTTCGTGCGCTCTACCTCAATCGATGAACTGCCCCAGCTCTGGAATGTCCTTGTCGGGGACATGTCGCTGATAGGTCCCCGACCGCTCCTGCCTCAGTACCTTCCCCTCTACTCCCCCGAACAGGCCCGGCGCCATGACGTACGCCCCGGAATTACCGGTTGGGCGCAGTGCCACGGGCGCAACGCCATCTCCTGGACCAAGAAATTCGAGTTGGACGTCTGGTACGTAGACCATATCTCCTTCAAGACGGATTGCTCCATAGTCTGGACCACGCTGATGAAGGTCCTGAAACGCGCGGATATCAACTCGGAAACGGATGCTACCATGGAATATTTCGACGGAACCAATTAAGTGGCAGACATATAAATAATTCCTGCAAATCGTTTCACCGGTATTTGTTCCGTTCTATGTGGACGCGAAGAATCGCGTCCCTACATTCGATTGATGGCATCTCTACAATATCATTCTTCTTACGATGACTACCGACAATAATATCGCTTACTACCAACACCTCGAAACGCCGTGCTTTATCTTCGATGAGACGGAGTTCAAACGGTCCATAACCGGATTTCAGGGAGCATTGAATCGAAATTTCCGGCATTCCATAATCGGATATTCCGTAAAGACAAACTCTCTCCCCTTTGCTCTTAAGTTGGCTAATGAGTTGGGATGTTATACGGAAGTCGTGAGCCACGATGAATATAGATTGGCTCGTTTGGCAGGGGTAACTCCTGACAGGATTATCTATAACGGACCGATGAAGTCCCGTTCTTCCTTTATTGAGGCCTTGGGAAATGGAAGCATCGTAAATCTGGAAACCAAAAGGGAACTGCGTTGGCTGAAGGATCTCCCTAAAGATGGAAGTTATAAAATCGGCATAAGACTGAATATAAATATCTCTAAGATTTCCCCGGAGGATGCGGAGGGAGAGGATGATAACAGCCGATTCGGATTTTCGGATGACTCGACGGAGTTTAGGGATGCCTTGGAAGAGATAGCATCGTTAGAGAATGTAACTCTCTCCGGACTGCATATTCACCGGACCGCCCATTCCCGTTCTCCAAGATTTTACGAACGATCCGTAGCTTACGCCACCTCTATCATTAAGAAATATAACTTGAATCCGGAATATCTGGACGTGGGAGGGGGATATTTCGGAATTTTCCCTAACAAGCCGACCTTCCAAGATTATGCGGATGCTATCTATGGTCCCTTGCAAGAGGTAGGTCTGGAGAATTTAACTATCATTTTGGAGCCGGGGAATGCTTTGACAGCAAGCTGTTTTAAATTTCTTTCAGAAGTAATCGACGTCAAAAAAGTAGACCGCAAGACAAGATTTGTAACGACCGATGGAAGTCGAAATGACGTTGATCCCTTCTTTCGTAAGACCGACTACCTAAAGGAAATCTTATATACTAAGCAAAATCGACCCTTGGAGCCGTTGCAGATAATCACTGGATGTACTTGTCTGGAATATGACCGTCTCTTCACTCTGGTTGACTCTCCGGCGTTAGAACCCGGCGACAGACTCCTCTACAACAATGTCGGGGCATATACCCTGACCTTATCTCCCCAGTTCATACGATTTTGGCCTCGCGTCTATACGGTTGACCTCAACGGTGTTTTTTCCGAAATAAGACGCCCTTCGCAAGCTGAAGATTTATTCTATTCTCACGTACCTCTATAATCAATAGCTAAAGATAAAAATAACAGTGGGATAGAGAATATAACAATGATAATTTAAGAGATACTTATGATGAATAATATGCTGTTCTGCAGCGTCGGACGCCGCGGACGATTACTCCGTAACGCTAAGGAATCTATCGGCAAAACCGGGCTGATTGTCGGCACTGACCTTCAATCCACTGCCCCCGCACTTCAGTTTTGTGATGTGCAGAATGTAGTGCCTAAAATTACGGATCCTACCTATATAGACACGATCCTGAAGATCTGTAAGGACAACGACATCAAGACTGTTACGACCCTGATAGATCCGGAAATAGAAATACTCGCAAAAAATGCGGATAAATTCAAGGAAATTGGAGTAATTCCCTTATGCCCCGCTCCCAAAAGTGCCGTTTACTGCTTTGACAAATATGAACTATTCAAGTACTGTAAGGAAAATGGTATCCGTACGCCCTTGACCTTCCATAACTGGGATGAGTTCTGTAAAGCTCTTGATGACGGCGACATTTCTTTTCCCGTATTCATGAAGCCAATATGCGGAAGCGGGAGTGTCGGCGCACATAAAGTCAATACTCTCGAGCAGGCAAAAGCCGACTGGTTCAGCGGAGAACACGATTACATCATACAGGAATTGATGACCGGAGGAGATTGCGATGCGGATGTTTACGTCGATACCATCTCGCATAAGGCAGTGGCAGCTTTCTCAAAAAAGAAAATCGAAACCCGGATAGGGGGAGCGAGTAAGACCATATCGTTTAAGGATCCAAAACTTTTCAAATTTATAGAGGAAATATGTGATAAGTTTGAATTCAACGGTCCTCTGGATATGGATTTCTTCATAAAGGATGGAGAATACTACCTGTCGGAAATAAATCCACGTTTCGGGGGAGCTTATCTACATGCTTACGGAGCCGGAGTAGACTTCTTCCAGCTGATCGCCAATAATATCGCGGGGATCGAAAATCCGGTAAATCTTGGTAATTACGATGAGGATATCCTCATGATGATGTATGACGATGTGGTGATTGCCAAAGCCGACGAACTTGTAGACCGCAACTTCATTCTGATATAAAGTACTGAGAGTATGCTTGCTAAATTATAAAGAAATAGGGTTGGGATTAGTTGGATAAGGGGAATTGCACAAAATTGTGGAAGCTAAATTAGAAAAATAGGGTTGGGATTAGTTGGATAGGGGCATGTGAAAAAAGTTGTCGAAGTTAAATTAATTGAAAGGTTTTAGGACTTGATTTGTGAGGATCTTGAGAAATCCGGGAGCTCGGGATGAGCTTTCCGGATTTTTTTATTATATTCGCGGATATTTAAGGTTTTTGACAATTTTTTGATCATGGTGCGATTTTTATCTATTATAGGGTTGGGGGTTGCGGTCGCTTTCGGGGGGTATGCCGCGGAACTATCCAATACCGAGGCGTTGTACGCTGCCGAGGGGGCTGAGACCGGTGCCGGTTATTCCGCCGGAATGGCAGTTACCGAGGGGAACTATGCCGCCGAGGTAACTACCGGGGCGGAGTATGCTGCGGAGGCGGTGGATTCGGTGGATTCGCGGTTTGCGGTAGTGGGGACGGAGAAGACGAAGAAGGGGAGCTGGCGGGTCGAGGCGTTGGATTGGCGGGGTGAGTTTACCGGTAGCTTCGCCGGGGGGAAGAATACGCCGTTCTGGCTGCTGAATAATACGCAGGGGCTGGGTTCGGTCAAGAAGAATAACCTGCGGCTAAGGGCTTCGTTGGTGAAGAAGATGGACCGCACGAACCGTTATTCGTGGGGCGCAGGGATAGATCTGGTCGGTGGGTATCGTCAGGAGTCGCCGTTCTTTATCCATCAGCTCTACGGCGAAATCCGTTATCGCTGTCTGGACCTTATGATCGGCCAGAAGGAAATTCCGGGGGAACTGTCGAATCCACGCCTTTCGTCGGGTAATCTCCTCTATTCGGGTAACGCCATGCCGATTCCGCAGATCCGCGCCGGCATCTTCGATTACGCCGATATCTGGGGGACAAAGGGTTGGCTCGGTATCAAGGGCTACGTCGCCTTCGGTATGTTTTCGGACTCGAAGTGGCTCCGCGACTGGTCGAAGCCGCAGGGTACGGATGAGCGGGCACTCTATCCTCAGAATCTGAAGTATCATTCCAAGGGTCTATGGCTGCGCAATGGTAACGCCGATAAGTTCCCGTTGACGGCTGAGGTCGGCATCGAAATGGCCACTCAATTCGGCGGGGAGGCATGGTATAAGGAGGCGGATGGTTCGATCCATTGGGTGCGCGGCACGGGTGGACTCAAGGGTCTATGGCATGCTTTAGTACCGCAATCGGGCGGTGCGATACAGGGGGAAACGAGCAACGTCGACGGTAATTTCCTCGGTAACTGGACCTTCTGCATCGGTTGGACACCGAAGGACAAGGGCTGGGGCGTGAAGGCCTACTACCAACACATGTTTGAGGATCACTCGATGCTCTATATCGATTATCCCTGGCGCGACGGACTCTGGGGTGTCGAGGCGCAGTTGCCGGCGAACCCGGTCATCAGCAACGTGGTCTATGAGTTCCTCTATATGAAGGACCAGTCGGGCCCGGTCTATTGGGACAAGACGGATAATCTGCCTATCCAGGTATCGGGCCGCGACCAATATTACTGGCATTATATCTATGGGGCCTGGCAGCATTGGGGCATGATAATCGGCAATCCGCTGGTGATTTCTCCAGTCTACAATGACGGCACTTTGCTTCTGAAATCAAACCGCATCATCGCCCATCATCTCGGATGGGAAGGTCAGCCTACGGCCGATCTCTCCTACCGCGTACTTGCAAGCTATCAGCGCTCCTGGGGCACATACAAGAATCCTCTGCCGGAAGTGGCCGACAACTTCAACTTCCTTGCTGAAGTCACCTGGAAGCCGCGCCGCCTGGCCGGCTGGGAGGGCAAGTTCTCGTTGGGAGCGGACGCCGGCGACCTGATCGGCCGCAGCATAGGCTTCCAGATCTCCATCGCCAAGAGCGGCCTGATCAAATTCTAAAGCCTCCAATTAGAATTATTAGGCCTATTAGACTTATTAGTCTTATTAGACCAATTAGACTTATTGGGCCAATTAGTCCAATTAGTCCAATTAGTCTTATTAGTCTTATTAGTCTTATTAGTCTTATTAG
>CAYTOR010000127.1:0-6223 GCA_964439505.1 uncultured Sangeribacter sp. | reverse complement strand
TTATATTATGTGGAGAGAAATATGTATTTTATCGGTAGAGATTATAATTACGGTATAGTTCAGGCTTAACCTTTCTCCCGAATTATTCTCTCTTCGAACCTTTTCATTACAATGTGATCTTTATCTTCGTCTGAATATTGCCTAAGTCAGAAATCATCATTCAAAGTTTCCATACTCTTTTGTCTACATCCTCCCCCAAATATAGGAGCAATCCGACATAGGTATCCGTAAGAGTATTGTAGATGATGCTCTTACATTGTCAAGTTCGATGATGGTATTGTAAATGCTTGGAATATTCATGAGCATTTTGGGTTAAGGGATTAGAAAGTATTGCATCTTGTCTATTTTATATCCGAGCGTTGAGGGCTTGGAGATCCAATAATAAGATATTGCGTTGTTTGAAATGACTTATATCAATCTATGCGTTGGCTTAGAAGCGTATGAGTTATTTCAGTGGCGAATTTAAAATTTATTTTTTACATTTGCAAATATTTTTTTGAATTTTTTGAAATTTATTTCAAATTTTTAAAATCCTCGCTTAATAAGTGCTAAAATTACGTCTTATTAACCATATAACAACACATCCGTATAACAACACATCGGTCCGCTATTGCAACTCTCATAATGAAGTTACAATAGCAGACCGATTTGCGAACCAAGGTATATTTCACATCTTTAAGGGATGAGGTCTAAAAAAGCTCTCATCGCGCAGTTGCTGGTATCGTTTAGGTTAATTGGCATCGATGCTCATAGGTTTGTAAATCAAACCTTGCATAGTCTATCAAGATTCCCTTTTCGGTAATTTTAAAGAAACCGATTTCATCCCCGATGGTATATTTCGCTCCCAGGAAAAACTCCGGGAGGCCGGGGCCGGGAATACTGCAAAGTTCACTGAACGGGCTTATCGAATCATAGATAAACGGAGCTATTACCCTTCCTTCATTATCCGTAATTCCATAATGCCCCCAGGGAATTTGCTGGATATTGATCCGGATTATTTTATTATCAATCTTGAAAAGTTGCTGCTTGATGATTTGCATAGTGGCTTCCTCATTAGGATAATACTTCTGCTCAGCAGGTTCATCATCGTATTGCCTACCCCACTTCTCTCTTTCCTTCCCTTGCCTCCGAGTCCTTCGCTCCTCACCAATGATGGTGGTAGTAGTTACATCGTCCAAAAGGGAATCACGCTTTAATTCCTCATCCGTAGGCACGATACGTCTTAATTCTCTCGCGAATTCATCAACATCCTTATGGCGGTCTCTATAATCAATTGCCATGGCTTTCGAGATAAACGGGTAAAATTCTTCGCATCCGCAGCGTCTCAATTCATCTTCAACGACTGTCAGATTGCGTAAGAGCCTCGAAGCACTCGGAGGATTCTTTCCGGTAAGTAAGGCATATAAAGTAGCCCCCATAGCATAGATATCAATTCCCGGGACAAAGGATTTGATATCTCCGTATTGTTCCAACGGTGCATATCCGATTGAAGCCCCTCTGGCTTCAGGAGAAGCCATAGAACGGCCTTCCGAATCAAAATACTTGGCTATACCGAAGTCAACCAATACCGGGTAATATTCATGTGTTTCCCGATCCTCCTTCAACAAAATATTGGAGGGTTTTATATCCAGATGCAATATTCTGTGATCATGTAGGACTTTTATAGCATTCGATAATTGAAGTATATATTTCAATGCCTCTTCCTTAGATTCCGCCTTTAGGTTGCCTCCGTCAAGATATTCCATAACGCAATAGGCAGTCCCGTTTTCCTCAAAGGGTTGATTAATATTAACCAGTGATCGGGAATGCATACACAGATTACTGATAGTCCATGTTTCTTCTATAAATTCCTTCTTGACCTTTTCAAAATCCGTAGGTGAACTGAACCCCACAACCCTGACGCCATCATAATCACGGTAACAGGAATTTGTAAACAGTTCCTTAATGGCAACCTGGCCCTCCTGCAAGATATTCCCTATCGTGTAATAGCAGGAAGCCCGATAGGTAATCCCCAGACCACCTATTCCCAACACTTCCCTAATCGTATAATACTCATTACCGTCCCATATCATAGTCCCAAAAGGCAAAGGTCTCGCAATCATACACTATAAATTTAAATTAGATTTAAGACCCCATTCCCTAAGAAAAATAAATACCTTTCAGTAATTTAATATTCTTATAGAATGAGGCCTTAATTATTCCGGTTAATCCTGTAGGGACGCGATTCTTCGCGTCCACGTAGAATCAGAAATTATTTCTGATCGGGCTGCCTTAGAAGGGGAGGTCGTCGCTGGCATCGCCGAAGGCGGCTGCGCCGGCTGCACCGGCGAAGGGATCGGCTTGGGCTGCACCTGCGAAGGGATCGGGTGCGGGTGCGGGAGCCGCTACCCCACCGGGAACACCGGGAGCAGGATTGACGCCGGGAGCTGCATAGCCTGCCTGAGCCAGAGAAGGATCCTGAGTCTCTACAGCACGGAAAACACGAACGTCCGTGTACCAACGGCCGTTATATTCGCGGCTCTCCAAATCTACTGAAAGGTTATAGACCTTCATCAGTTCCATGTGGATGTTATCGATAGTGTTGTTCATGGCCATAACCTGAACTGATTTGGGATATTGGCCGAATGTCTGGACAATCCAGCTCTTCTTTCTCCAATTGTTGCCTGCCCTGGATACCCCCTCTTCCATGGGGAGGTCCTGAATTAATTTTGCTACGAAATCCATTTGTATAGTATCTTGATTTTGATATTTTCTCTGAAGTCAGTTGTAAGACCCCGTCCGGAATTTAACATTTTTTGCTGGACGGGGTCTTATATTTTGCGAAGATACGAAATATTTTGTAATTTTGCCCCATGATTAATGAAATTTTTCACGCCTTCCCGAATCTGACCGAGATTCAGAAAGAGCAGTTTCAGATTATGGCGTCGCTTTATCCGGAATGGAATGACAAGATAAATGTCATTTCACGAAAGGATATCGATAATCTCTGCGTCAACCATATCCTTCATTCATTGGCTATCGCGAAATTCATCCAATTCGCCGACGGGTCCCGGATAATGGATATCGGCACCGGAGGTGGGTTTCCGGGGATCCCTCTTGCGGTAATGTTTCCTGAATGTCATTTCCACCTTATCGACCGCATTGCCAAGAAACTGCGCGTGGCAGCGGATATCGCTGAGAAATTAGGTTTGAAGAACGTCAGCTTTCAGCATGGTGATGTCGGTGAATGTCACGAGAAGTTTGACTTCGTCGTAAGCCGCGCCGTCATGCCTCAACCTGACCTTCTCCATTTGATCCGGAAGAACATCTCCCCTGTCTGCTGCAATGCCATCCCCAACGGCTTGATCACCCTTAAAGGAGGAGACTTGAAGACAGAACTCGGCAACCTCTATTCCATTTCCGAGATAATCCCGATTTCAGAGTACTTCCCACAGGAATTCTTCAAGACTAAGATGATCGTCTATACCCCGGTCGTTAAGTAGGATAACCGATCCGATGCAGGCTTTTCTTGTAAAACCTGAGAAATCCACTCGCCGGTACCATTATGCCTCGCCGATACCATTATATAATGGGTAAAAGGATTTTTCGCTGCTTAAGCGTTATAATTTCGGACTCTGTAAAGACAAGGATCTCTCTACGAACCCAAAATAACTTTTATTTGAAACTATGAAAATCGTTCGCTTCGAATTCTCCCTCTTCGGAATCAATACATACGTCGTAATCGACTCCAAGACCAAGGAATGTGCCATTATCGATCCGGGCATGATAAATGCCGAGGAACGGAACGCCATGCTGAACTTTATCAATTCCAATGGTCTGAAGGTTGTCAACGTCATCAATACCCATCTGCATGTAGATCATGCTATAGGAAATTCATGGTCGAAGACTACTTTTAACGCTCCGTCCTCCGCCAATGAACTCGACCTTCCCTTAGGACAACAAATCAAGCAGCAGGCCCGGATGTTCGGACTGCCGTTTGAAGTTAAGGATGCCGGCGTCGATCATTATCTTAAGGATGGCGACATTATCAAGATTGGCAACGGAGAACTGAAAGTAATCCATGTTCCCGGACATTCGCAAGGAAGTATTGCTCTCTATGACGCAGCCGACGGCTTCCTTATCTCCGGCGACGCACTGTTCGCCATGAGTATCGGCCGGACCGATCTCCCGGGCGGCAATCATCAGCAACTATTGAAGTCGATCAAAGAAAAACTCCTCTCCCTCCCCGAGGAAACAATAGTCTATCCCGGCCACGGCCAACCAACCACCATCGGCAAAGAACGCCGCTCCAATCCCTTCCTGATAGTCTAACACAAAATAAAATGCCGTCAGAGCTCAATTAATCGACTCTGACGGCATTTTTATAATTCTAATGACCGGCAACTCATTTCACGCCATGAACAGCAGCCAAAATAACTTCGCTGACTGAAGGGTGCGAGAAAATGATCTGTTCCATGCTATGGCGGGTCGCTCCGGAATTCATCAGGTCCGCGCATTGCTGCGCGAGATCTGCGGCCTCGACTCCCATTATATGGGCGCCTATCAGCACGTCATCTTCCTTACGGAAAATCAACTTGCAAAGGCCGTCGGGTTCCCCCATGGTCAATGCCTTACCGTTCGCGCGGAAGAAGCTTTGTCCTACATAGAAGTCAATACCCTGAGCCTTGCACTGCTCTTCGGTCAGGCCTACCATACCACATTCCGGACGGGTGAAGACAGCAGACGGAGTGATATCAAAACGGATCTCGTCTTTAACTCCCTGGATAGTATTCAAAGCCCGATAGCCCTGGAAAGTAGCTACGTGCGCAAGCATCATGCGGGCGTTGACATCTCCGATCGCATAAATATGGCCGACATTGGTCTGCATTCCGTCATTGACAGGAATTCCCTTGGGAGAGTACTCCACACCGGCTTTTTCCAGTTCCAGTCCTTCAACACGCGGAGCGCGACCTACAGCCATCAGAAGATCGGAAGAAACTACCTGTTCCTCTTTCCCTTTGGTCTCGTATGTCACTACGATTTCATAGTCTTCATTCTGCTCTATTTTCTTTGCGGCAGCTGAGGTAATGATCTTGATACCGCGTTTGGTCAAAGCCTGCTTGAGGCGTTTTGCGATGTCGCTGTCGAAGGGAGGAAGAATCTGCTTCATGAATTCGATCACGGTCACTTTCGAACCGAAAGAAGCGAAGATTGAAGCAAATTCGAGTCCGATGACTCCACCGCCTATGATCGTCAGTGACTCAGGAATGTAGTCTATATTGAGCATATCCGTGCTGTCCTTGACGCACTCCAGGTCATGGCCTTCGATCGGAAGCGAACGCGAGTCACTTCCGGTAGCAATGATGATGTTATCGGCGGTATATTCCTGTCCGTCGGCAACTACGACCTCCAGAGACTTGAAAGCAGCCTTGGCCTCAACAACATTCACCTTAGCGCCTTTCAGCAACATTGCCACTCCTTCACGAAGCTGATTGACAACGTTCTGCTTGCGCGCTACAACCTCATTGAAGTCAAGGGTGAAGGTAAACTCGTCGATGCCGAATTTATCGGCCTCGCGGATTGTATCGACAACCTCAGCGTTCTTGCAGAGACATTTAGTTGGGATGCAACCTTCGTTAAGGCAGGTTCCTCCGAGTGCACCGCCATTGAAGAGCGTCACGTTCATGCCTCTCTTTGCAGCTGCAAGAGCCGTCTCGTAGCCTCCGGGACCTGCGCCTATGATGATAAGATCAGACTTTTCCATCGTTATCAGTTACATCGTTATCGGTTATTTGGATGCTTCTTTTTCATTCTCCTTCAGGAGATGACGATATGTCAGGACGGGATTCTTGGCTGCGCCGGTCTCATCAAGTTTGCGGACGAGAGTCGTCAGAGGAGCTTCAAGCACCTTTTCAGGTGTTTCGCGGGCTTCCTTAGCAACCTTGTGCATTACTTCGATGAATTCGTCCAGTGTCTCAAGGCTCTCAGTTTCAGTCGGCTCTATCATCATGCTCTCATGGAAAAGGAGGGGGAAATAGATAGTCGGAGCATGGAAACCGTAGTCAAGCAGACGCTTCGCTACGTTAAGCGTAGTGACATGAGTTGACTTATCCTTAAGGCCGTCGAATACAAACTCATGCTTGCAAACGCCCTCGATAGGAAGAAGATAATCGTCCTTGAGAGATTCCTTGATATAGTTGGCGTTAAGAGTGGCGAGAGGTCCTACGTTGCGGATATTCTCCTT
>CAYTOR010000126.1:0-6338 GCA_964439505.1 uncultured Sangeribacter sp. | reverse complement strand
CGCGGGGGAGGTTCTTCTTGGTGAGGCCGGCGAAGTAGACGCGGTCGAGCTTGGTCACGCGATAGCCGAGATGCTCGAAGATACGGCGCACGATGCGGTTGCGGCCGCTGTGGATCTCGATGCCGGCCTGATTGCGGTCGGTGTCGCTCACGTAGCTGACTGCGTCAGCGTGGATCTCGCCGTCCTCCAGTTCGATACCGTCGGCGATACGCTGCATGTCATCCTCAGCGATCGGCTTGTCGGTCCAGACGTGATAGATTTTCTTCTTGACGAATTTGGGGTGAGTGAGTTTCGAAGCCAAGTCACCGTCGTTGGTAAGAAGAAGCACACCGGTCGTGTTGCGATCAAGGCGTCCTACGGGATAGATACGTTCCTGGCAAGCGTTCTTGACGAGGTCAAGGACAGTCAGACGTCCGTTGGGGTCGTCGCTTGTGGTCACGCAGTCTTTGGGCTTGTTGAGAAGCACGTAGCATTTACGTTCCGGAGTGACTACCTTGCCGTCGTATTCGACTACGTCCTGACGGGTGATCTTCACGCCGAGTTCTGTCACTACCTGGCCGTTGACTGTTACCTTTCCGGCCTGGATGTATTCGTCGGCCTCACGACGCGAACAGATGCCGGCGTTGGCCATATATTTGTTCAGACGGATTTCAGCTGTCGGGTCGATGTCCTCGATTACGTAATCGATCTGTTTCGGGCGCGGAGTGAAAGTCCGGTTCTGCTGCTGATTGCGGTTGAAGCCACCCTGGGGACGGTTCTGTCCACCGTTGCGGTTGAAGTTATTGCGGTTCTGCTGACGGTTATTCTGCTGATAGCCGTTGCGGTTCTGCTGGTTGTAGCCGTTCTGCTGATAGCCGTTGCGGTTCTGCTGACGGTTATTCTGCTGACGATTGTTCTGCTGACGGTTGTTGGGCTGATAACCGTAGCCGTTCTGCTGACGGTTGTTCTGCTGACGGTTGTTCTGCTGATAGCCGTAACCGTTCTGCTGGCGGTTGTTCTGCTGACGGTTGTTAGGCTGATAGCCGTAGCCGTTCTGCTGGTTATAGCCGTTCTGCTGACGGGGCTGATAACCTCCCTGCTGGCGCTGCTGGCCATAGCCGTTCTGCTGACGGGGCTGATAGCCACCCTGCTGGCGGGGCTGATAACCGCCCTGTTGGTTGTAGTTGTTGCCCTGAGTGCGCTGCTGATAGCCGCCCTGCATACGGGGCTGATAGCCGCCTTCGCGACGCTGATAGGCCTGATAACCCTGCTGGCGGGGTTGATAGCCCTGGGCGCCGTCCGAAGCGGATGCGTCAGAAGATGATTGATTTAGAGTCTGATAACGGTTTTCCTGGTCATTGGCATCGATCGATGCGTTAAGCGAGCCTATGCGAGGTCTCTTAGGTTTCTTTTCGTCCATTGGTCTTAATAATTCTTAGATTTGGGTCATACGGCATCGCTGCCTGAGTGAAATGCTTGTAATTCAGCACGGTAGAATCGTGCCTGAATGTAAATGATTAGATTTATTATGAGATTTTAGTTATTATCTGCAATTCTTCTTCGAATTCACCCGCAAAGATAATATATTTCCCTGAAAAATCAAAAAATCCGCCCGTTATCTTTTTCAAATACTATTTTCTACTGTAATGGGGCGGAGGCTCTTGCGTGTCCGTATCTTGAAGCCGGTCAGCGCTATCACCAGACTCATGATCGGACTCATGTAATTGAAGACGCAACAAGGAAGATAGGCGATGGTCGCGACTCCCAGGACTGTCGACTGAGTCACGCCGCAGGAATTCCAGGGAATCAATACCGACGTCACCGATACCGAATCCTCCAACGTCCGGCTAAGCAACCGCCCCTCCAGTCCTTGCTGAGAATAGAGATTCTTATAGATATTGCCGCCGATGATAAGCGAAAGATACTGATCGGCCGTAGCGACATTCAGGAAGACGCCCGACCCTACCGTCGCCCCGACCGTAGAAATGCGGTTGCGGAGAAGGGAAGTGACGCGCGACGTGACGATATTCAGAAGGCCCGTGCCTATCATCACCCCGCCGAACAGCATGGCGCTCAATACGAGCCCTACCGTTGCCGACATCCCGGCCATGCCGCCGGTCTCCACGAGTTGGTCAAGGGCCGCATCGCCGGTGGAGAGATGGGTAGCAACACTGAGTATCTTCAAGGCGGCGACGATCGACGCTCCGACATGTTCGCCCGCTCCGAAATGGATCTGGCTTAAAAGATGAGGCTGGAAGACGAAGACTCCCGCCAGGCCGAGCAACGAACTGATTCCGAGTGTCAACATCGTATTGATACGCAGGGCGATCAGAATCAACGTGAGGACCGGGATTACGTAAATCCAGGGATTGAGATTGAAGGTATGTCGCAGAGCGTCGGTCATCTCCGATTCCCTGGCCGCCGAGGTGATATCCATATTCAGACCGACCGCTCCGAATACTATCAGTGCGATGACGATCGAAGGAATCGTAGTGATGAGCATATAACGGATATGGCTGAAGAGGTCGACTCCGCAGGAGGAGGACGCGAGGACGGTAGTGTCGGAAAGAGGGGAGACCTTATCCCCGAAATAGGCTCCGGATATGATCGCTCCCGCGATCCATGCCGGAGAATAACCGAGCATACCGCCGATACCCATGAAGGCTACGCCGATAGTGGCGATAGTAGTCCACGACGAACCGGTCAGCACCGAGATAAACCCACAGACCACACACGTGATCACAAGAAATAACTGAGGATTGATCAGATGCAGACCATGGTCGATAAGCAGAGGCACTACCCCCGACAACATCCAGGTAGCCGACACGGCACCGATCAGCAGCAGTATCGGCACGGCCGGTAGGGTCTGACGGGCCGAGCGCAGCAGCCCGCGGCGCAGATGACGGTCCGACGCACGGGTGACGAAATATCCGATCCCGAGCCCCACGAGCGAGGCCGTCAACAGAATTGCCCAGCTATAGGACGCAACCATGTCGCTTCCGCCGAAGATCAGCAGCGCGACTACTGCAAGCAACAAAAAGGCTATGGGCGCTACGGCAGCCCACAAAAGAGTCTTTTTACCTGTCATTAATGATTCAGTGTGTGAATTCCTGTAAGATTTTTCCTGTGTAAGAGAGTGATATCTTTATAACGGACGCGTCGACAAAATATTTTACTTCCCCTCCATAGTCCCCGAGGTAACTCCCCCTTGTCGCGCCCCCCGGCAGCCTCCCTTCGGACCCTTCCGGCGCCTCCTTCAGCGCCCCGGCCGCCCCCTCGCGGTGCAGGAGCAAAGCCAAAGCTTTACCCCGGTAAAGAAGATTGGGGTAAAGAAGATTGGGGTAAAGAAGGAGGCGGTAAAGAATAATGCGGTAAAGAAAGAAAAGCTAAAGCTTACCCCGGTAAAGGAGGGGATAGAAAAAATTTCTAAAAAATACTCCCCGGCGATAATTTGTTTCTTGGCCGAGGCGCTTGTGCCTCGGCCAAGATTGCCCCGTTAAAAATAAAGGATGATTCCATAACTGAGCAGCCAGCCGATGACTGCCAGACGGATCATCCCGTCCTTAAGCATGATATCCGTCGGAGCCCCGCTCCGCTCCTCGACTATCGCTATCTGCAGATAGCGTATCATCCCCAACAGCACGAACACCGCCGTCACATAGACATAATCACTCCCCAACCGCGCCATCACCTCCGCCGACATGCAATACATCACGTAACTGACGATAGAGACCGTGCAAAGAACTCCCAATGTGATATCTAAAAACAAACGGTTATAATTCAAAGTGTTACGTCGCGTAATCTGTTCCCCCCTTTCGTTGTTGAGTACATCATCCCTGCGTTTGCCAAAAGCTAAGAACAGCGCCAGGAGATATGTCAGACAGATCAACCATGGCGAAATCCAGATACCCGTCAGGGCTCCACCCGCCAATACCCTCAGTACATAGCAGACAGCAATCGTAAAGACGTCGATCAATCCGATACGCTTGATCCATAAACAATAAGCCACATTCAGCACCAGATACCCCCCGATTATCAAGGCCAGGCGCCCCGTCGCCTCCCCGGCCATTTCTCGAGGCAGTCCCCCGATACCGGCAATCCGAGGCAAAAACGCCAACGCAAAAGTCCCCACCAAACAGATGACGCCCAAGATCCAAGCCCCCGACAAAGAGATAGCCCCTGCGGCCAACGGCCTATTCCTTTTGACCGGATGAGCCCGGTCGGCACGTAGATCAACGATATCGTTCAGGCAATAGACAGCACTCGAAGCCAGACAGAAAGCCACAGCCGCGACCAACGTAGCGATCCAATCCTCGCCGCTCCCGACTCTCCCCGAAAAAAACAGCGGCAAGAACACAAACACATTCTTCACCCACTGCTTCGGCCTCATCAATCGCAAATAATCCTTCAACATCTTACTAACTCCCCTCTCCTCATCCTCCCTCGTCTTACTCCGACATATTCCAATCCTCCTTCATCAAAAACTATCCCTTCTCCACAATCTCCATTCCCCCGCGAAGTTAATAAAAAAATCCGGAAAGCCCGCACCGAGCCCCCGGATTTCATTCCATTCTGATCTTGTCGTACCTTCTTTTTCTTCTAAATATTCTTGTCCAATATCTTGGGATATCTTTCCTTTGTAGGAATCTCCCTCCCATTCTCGTCTACAACTTTCACTCCTCCGTCTACAATTGCCGTCTGCCATTTTATAGCATTTGGAAATCTATGTCACGTTTGCAGATCTTACTCTAATCTTTTTTCGATTGCTTCGCCTACATTAAGGGACTTGGGATAGGGAATATAGAGGGGTGTGCCGTCGACGTCCCGGAGCAGTAGGTTTTCTGCCGGGTAGTCAATCTCTATGGGGCCGGAAATCTCTTCATCGCGGTTCAGGGCTAATAGCAGCTGCGCCTCCGAGATATTCTGTCCCGCCATCGCGAATGAAGAACTGAAAGCGACATGACGGATATTGATCTCTGTGATTATGGGATTTCCGTCCTTATCCTCTTTCATATCAATGACTACCAGACCATTCATCTTTTCATTGACCAGGGTGGAGAGAATATCCAACGCACGGAGGGCCGTAGCTTTAATCTTTTCTTCGTTAAGAAGTTTTCCCTTGGAGGTATTTCCCGTAATACCTGAAACCGCGACCTTGCTCATGATATACTCTATTCTCTGAGCCTGTGCCATCTTGACCAATTTTCCATTCTTAAAAAGACAGAAGCAGCCTAAATTTCGGCCCGGCAGGAATTCAGAAAGTTGGAATTGAGGAGTATTCGGATTGATCTTGACCCACGCCTGCAAATCTTCTATAGATTCAGCCCTGAAAGCTCCTTTAGCGGAAGCGGTTCCGGCCGCTCCATCACGAATCCAGACCGGATAGCCAAGTGGATTCTTAAAATCAGATTTCAGTATATCTGTCGAAAGAATATTTTGGTATACAGGTACGAGTCCCGTACCGGAGAGAGCGTCAAAGAGCCGTTCCTTCGAAATCGCCAATTCAGCGAATTTTGGAGAAGGTACGATATACTTAACATCGAAAGGATTCCGGGACCAGTACAGGACTTCCACCTCGGGAACTACGATCACTGCATCCGGTTTCTCCTTGTCAAGAATATCTTGAGCGATCCGGCGGTAGTCAGGATCCGAAACCCCTGGTACCTTGTAGATTTTATCAAATTCCCCGGCATATACGCCGTAGAGTAAGGAACACATATCCCAACCGATAAACTCAGCATCCTTGAATTTATCACTCATTCGCAGGGAACGCAACACGCTGCGGGCGGACACAGCGCATGCTCCGGTAATAAGAATTTTCATTTATCTTGAGTTAACAATCTTGTTTCTGCGTTCAATATCCAAATAGTTCTCCTTCTTGTCAGCAACCACTCCTTCTCGTTTGAAAACCCCCTTGACCGTGCGTAAGACTATCTTGCAATCCAAAGCAAAAGAGACATTTTCCACATACTTGACATCCATCTCCAGTTTGTCATCCCATGTCGTAAGATTGCGACCGTGAGTCTGGGCCCATCCTGTGATTCCCGGGCGGACATCATGGCGATGTTTCTCCCGTTCGGTATACCAGTCCATGTAGCGGGGGAGTAGAGGTCTCGGACCAATCAAACTCATATCCCCTTTGAGGACATTCCAAAGTTGCGGTAATTCGTCGATGGAAGTGGAACGCACGAATCGACCCGCCTTAGTTAATCTCTGAGCATCCGGCAACAGATTTCCCTCAGCGTCACGTTCGTCATTCATTGACTTGAATTTGCATATACGGAAAATCTTTCCGTCCTTCCCCGGGCGTTCCTGCCGGAAGAAAGCGCCGGCGCCCTTGTTGGCGAAGTGCAGCCAGA
>CAYTOR010000125.1:0-6451 GCA_964439505.1 uncultured Sangeribacter sp. | reverse complement strand
TCCAGATATTCTGTCCAGGCCATAAGGGAGGAGATGGGGGTGCCAAGCTGATGGGCTGTCTCTTTCGAGAGTCCGACCCACACCCGGTCCTGTTCCGCTCTCTTGGTGTAGATCACTGCGAAATATATGATCACCACCAGGATGATCATGACTCCCAACTGAATGTAAGGATACCAGCTAAGCCGCTTCAGCAGAATCGAATCCTCATAATAGATATATTGATAGGCGTCGTCATAAATCTTGACTTCGATGAAGTGGGGATTCTTTTGCGACATTTCCCGGAGGGGAGTGTCTCCGCCCGGTGCCTTGAGGCGTTTTAGCAGATATTTACGGTTTTTGGGAGAAAGTTGGTCGAACCCGGCCGAAGGATTGGGTTCTCCGTCGGGTAGCCGGAAATTTCTGAATTCCAAGATATTGAAGTCTCCGTCAGCGACCATGACGGGAATCGAATTATTCTGTTCGATGATCGACAGCAGGAATTCGAAGTCAGCGTCCGCATCAGCGTGGGCGAGGCGTTCGGTAGCCTGCGCCCAGATATTCATTCTCTCCCGTTCCTGCTGAGCGAGGGCCTTGACGAGGTTATTGCTGATAAGCATCACGGCTATGATGGCGATGATGCTCATCAGCAGGAAGATGAAGCGTCCGGTCCGCTGATTGTCGTAGAGAGCGAGTTTCATTTAAACATGAAGTTTAGAGTCGAGAGATTAGGTCCAATCCCCTGCGCCGATTAATTGGAGGATAATATAGATTAATCATGAAGCATCATGATGCAACTTGATTCATCATGATTTACCATGATGCAACTTGATTTATCATGATAAGAGGGATTAAAATTCCGTGAGTAGAGGTTGGGGAGAGTTCTTGAGTGTATCTTCGAGGATATAGGCCGCAACGACATTATCGTTATGGTCTCCGATTACCACGTCAGCCTTTGCCTTGACTTCAGGCAGGGCGTTGCTTACGGCGACGGCGACGTCAGCTTCCTCAAACATCGGCAGATCGTTGAGGTTATCACCGAATACCACCACTCTGTCGGCGCCCGTCAACTCCTTGAGCCTGCGGATACCGTTGCGCTTTGAGGCTCCGGCCGGGAAGGCTTCGATCATGGTGATTTCCGGGGTATTGGCATCCGGGTAAAACATCGGATTGATGTCGCTGATCTTCGACAGGGCCTCGAAGGCCGGATGGTCGGGACCGGTCTTCTGCATTCCGAAGAACAGTATAGCGTCCTCCATGACTTCGGGAATGGCGATCGGAGTGTCGTAAGTGATCTCGCTCTTACCAAAATTAAAAGAGGCGAGCGGGGCATCGCATAGGTGGAAGGTCTTGTAAGGGGAGTCGAGACGTTCGGCGACGAAGGCGCGTTCGCGATCGGAGAGTGGACCCTGATGATAGATATGCATCATATTGTCCCTCAGTGTATAGATAAACGACGGGAGGGAATATTTCTCATAGACCTTCCGGATTTCGTTGACCTTTTCCGGCGCAAACCGACAGACGTCGGAATACGTGTTTGATTCGCGGTCCCACAACGCGGCGCCGGTCATGACTATGATCGGGAGGCGGAACCGGATATTTTTCAGCAGGGAGGCTAAGGTCGCCGGGGTGCGGGCAGTGGCTACGCTGATCAACGCCCCCATATCTATAGCGCGGTTGAGCATTTCGATCGATTGCTCCGAGACCGCTATGTTGCTGTCGAGCAGCGTCCCGTCGAGATCAGTGATATATAGCGTCTTCATTTTTTGTTAGACGGGGTCTTAATTTCTACATATTCTACGTCCGAGACCTGGCTTTCTGTGACGACGCGTGTCTTGGTGCGCCCTGTAGCGGGATTTTCTTCCGAGATGACGGTAGTGGTCGAAGAGTATTCCTTATATTCTACGTATTCTACATCCTCGGCATATTCGCGTGGTATAATAGTGTCTCCGACGGATTGCGACGATTGCGCGGCGGGGCCGGGGTGCGACCAGCCATCCTTGCTTCGTCGGCCGCCGGAAGAGGCGTAGTTGGCGCGGGCCTGCTTTTCGGCAGCGCGGCGTTGGCGTCGCTCCTCTTTGGCGGTGGGCATCCCCATCCGGGTGCGGACGGCGTCTTCGAATTTTTCCATCATTCGCCGTTGAAGCCATTGACGGATTCGGTCGCCGAAAAACATCCAGACGAGAATCAGGATTAATATTATAGCGAAAAAATAAGACATTATTCGGGATAAACTGAGAGAAGGAGGTAGATAAAGATGATTGGGCAGAAGGCCTGAAGTCCCAAGAAGATTATCAGAAGCAGAGAGGCAAGGATGAGCATCCAGCGCCGCTGATTGCCCTTCCATCCGAAGTTTTTGAATTTCAAGGAGAAGAGTCGGAGGCCGCTTATCATCGAAAGGCTTTCCAAGACGATCGCTGCCAATAGAATCCAGGGGTTGATGGCGGGCGACCAACCGGAGGTGGCCAATGCGGCCCAGCCTATCCAGAAGATTGCATTGGCGGGGATCGGCAATCCTATGAAGCCGTCGGATTGACGAGGATCGATATTGAACCGCGCCAGTCGCAGTGCGCCGCAAATCGGGATCAGTAACGCCGACCAGCAGATCCATTCCGGAATCTGCGTAATCCTGCCGCAGAGATTCATCAACAGCATCGCCGGCGCGACTCCGAAACTGACCAGGTCAGAAAGAGAGTCGAGTTGTTTGCCGAGATCTGAATACGCCTTGAGCAACCGGGCCATGAAGCCGTCGGAGAAATCCGCTACCGCCGCGATTCCGATCGCCAGGCAAGCCCATTGCCAACCGGCCATGGCGCCGAAGCGCTCCATGGAATGAAACGCGAACACTATCGCCACGCATCCCGACAGGATGTTGAGGCAAGTCAGTGTGTTGGGTATGTTTCTGCGGATGATATTCATGCGGAGATATTCATACGGATATTCAGGTCGATACTGAGGCCTTGAGTTTGGGCAGTCGGGCGATCGGCGTCAGGCCGCCGCGGGTGCTCTGGCCCATTCCGACCAGGATCTCAGCTTCTAAGGGGAGATAGATGTCGACCCTCGAACCGAACTTGATGAAGCCTAAATGTTCGTCGATCAGGGCATATTGGCCCACTTTGGCGTAGGTCACGATTCTGCGCGCCATCGCTCCGGCGATCTGGCGTACCGTCAGTCGATAGCCGTCGGGAGTGACCAGTCCGATAGTGGAGCGCTCATTTTCAGTCGAACTCTTGGGGAGATAAGCCGAGAGGAAGCGTCCGTTGTGGTGCTTTACGTATTCTACAACGCCCGAAGTCGGAAACCAGTTCGCATGGACATTCAGCGGCGACATGAAGACCGACAGCATGATGGCGTCCCCCTTGATAAACTCCGGCTCGCGGACGCGCTCGATGGCGACGACCTTTCCGTCAACCGAACTGACGACGAGATTCTTGCTGTCCCCCTTGAAGACCCGGACCGGGCAACGGAAGAAATTGAAGACGAAGGAATAGACCAAAAGCGACAATCCCGAGCAGATAGCCGGCAGGATCCAGGGCGGCAGGAAAAGCCACACGGGGATGTTCAACGCCAGCAAGACGATGAAAAGCACGATTAATATATTGGTTCCTTCGTGATGAATCTTCATTGATCAGGGCGACGGCAGTCAGGATTATCCGGCTCGCTTTCACCTGCAAAATTAACAAAAATAATTGGCAAAATCCCACCTTTTCATTTAAAAAGTTATATTTTTTGCCTTAATAGAGTGAAATGCACCGATTTTTTAGTAATTTTGCAAATCATTTGGCTTCTCCCGGTCTGCTTCGGACGCTTTAGCGGCTGAGGGGACGGGGTCTTAACCTGACTCAAAATATATCGACTGATGGATATTTCCTATAAGTGGCTTAAACGCTATATTGACTTCAATTATACTCCCCGCGAATTGGCGGCCGTCTTCACTTCCCTCGGACTTGAATGTGACAATGTCGAGGAGATAGAGACTATCCGCGGCGGCCTGCGCGGTATCGTCGTCGGCAAGGTGCTGACTTGCGAAGATCATCCCGATTCTGATCATCTGCATATCACTACCGTCGACCTCGGCGACGGCACCCCGACGCAGATCGTCTGCGGGGCGCCCAACGTGGCTGCCGGACAGACAGTTGTCGTCGCTACCGTCGGCACCGTCCTCTATGACGGCGACAAGGAATTCCAGATCCGCAAGTCGAAAATCCGCGGAGTGGAATCCTTCGGCATGATATGCGCCGAAGACGAGATCGGAGTGGGCTCATCCCATGACGGAATCATGGTACTGCCCGACAATGTCCCTGCCGGTACTCCCGCCGCCGAATATTTCAACGTCGAGAGCGACTACCGTCTGGAAGTCGAACTGACTCCCAACCGCGTTGATGCCGCCGGCCATTACGGTTGCGCCCGCGATCTGAAGGCTCATCTATGGCGCGAACTTTATGCCAACGACGAGCACGCCGTATTGCCTGAAATCCATCTCCCCGACGAAAACGCATTCGCGATCGACTGCCCGGAGGGGGGCGCGTCGGTAGAGATTATTGACAAGGAGGGCTGCGGCCGCTACTCGGGTATTACGATCCGTGGAGTTCAGGTCAACGAATCGCCCGAATGGCTCCGCAATCTCTTGATTGCCGCCGGACAGCGTCCCATCAATAATATCGTCGACATCACCAACTTCATCCTCCTCGGCCTCGGTCAACCCCTCCATTGCTTCGACCTCGATAAGGTGAAGGGGGAGAAGATAATAGTGCGAACCTGCGAGCACGGCACCCAGTCCACGACCCTCGACGGGGTAGAGCACACCCTGACTTCGGCCGACATGATGATCTGCGACGAAGAGCGTCCGATGGCTTTGGCCGGCATCTTCGGTGGTCTTGATTCAGGCGTTACCGCCCGGACCCGAAATATCTTCATCGAGAGTGCATGGTTCAATCCGACAAGAGTGCGCCGCTCCGCCCGTCGCCACGGCCTGAGCACTGACGCTTCCTTCCGCTATGAGCGCGGCACCGACCCCAACATCACCCTCTTCGCAGCCCGGTTGGCGGCAATTCTCGTGCAGCAACTCGCCGGAGGTGAGGTCTGCGGTCCGGTCGTGGATCTCTACGAAAATCCCGTAGAACCGGTCGAAATGATGTTCTCGCTCAAATACTGCGCCGACCTTATCGGAAAGGAGATTCCGACGCCCCTGATAATGTGTATCCTCAAATCCCTCGACTTCGCGGTGGCGACTACGGAAGATCCCGACGTGCTCCGTCTCCATGTGCCGACTTACCGCGTCGATGTTACCCGCCCCTGCGACGTGGTCGAGGAAATCCTGCGCGTCTACGGATATAACAACGTGGAATTCGGCACCGAGATGCACGCCAACCTGTCGGTCCGCGGCGATGTCGACAAGAGCTACGCCCTGCAGCAGACCGTAAGCAACCTGCTCTCGGCCCGCGGCTTCATGGAGATTCTCAACAACTCCCTCTCTGCGGCGTCTTACTATGCCGACAATGAGGTTTATCCGGCCGCTACCGCCGTCACCCTGATAAATCCCTTGAGCCAGGACCTTTCGACGATGCGCCGCACGCTCCTCTACGGAGGATTGGAATCAATCGCGCATAACGTCAACCGTAAGGCTACGGATCTGAGGATGTATGAGTTCGGCAACGTCTACCGTTATGACGCGTCCAAAGCTGAGGCAAAACCCGACAAAGTCCTCGCCGGATATTCCGAATCATGCCACCTCGGCATCTGGCTTACCGGCGCATATCGTCAGGGGGGCTGGAACCAGAAGGAGACAGCCGCCGATGCCTTCCAGCTCAAGGCTATCGTCGAAACCATTCTGCGCAAGTTAGGTATTCCGGTCGCCGCGCTGAAATTCACTCAGGATGCCAATCAACTCTATTCCGTTCGCCTGCTGATAGAGTCCAAAGCCGGAAAGAAGATCGGCGAACTCGGTCTGGTCTCCCGCCGCGAACTGAAGCGCTTCGACATAGATCAGGAAGTTGCGTACGCCGAACTCGACTGGGATGAACTTTATAAACTGGCGTCCAGGTCCAAGACGGAATTCACTCCGCTGCCGAAGACTCAGCCCGTGCGCCGCGACCTGGCGCTGCTCCTCGACAAGGGTGTCAGCTTCGCGGAAGTAGAGACTACCGTGCGCAAGGCCGGAGGCAAGATGCTCCGCGAGATCCGCCTCTTCGATGTCTACGAAGGCAAGAATCTGCCCCAGGGCAAGAAGAGCTATGCAATCGCCATCACCATGCAGGATGACGAGAAGACCCTTCAGGACCGACAGATCGACGCCGTTATGGCCAAGATTATCGACGCCCTCAAGAAAGGACTCGGAGCAGAACTCCGATAAACTTTCAGAAATAAGCAACTTCTAAAATAGAGAGTTCCCCCGGAGCCGTTTATTATTCGGAGGCGCTTATAATAAAAAAGATACTTAGAAAAATTACTTCAATATAATAATGGGAAGAGCATT
>CAYTOR010000124.1:0-6534 GCA_964439505.1 uncultured Sangeribacter sp. | reverse complement strand
TAGGAACCTATCCTTTCAATAAATCTACCATCTCGTGGTGCCCTGCTATTGGCGACTACAATGGGATAGTAAGCGTAGCCTTTGCGGCCATGACGCTGTAATCTGATTTTGGTTGCCATTTAACTTGACTTTGATTTATATTGTGATTATTATGTCCTGAAGTTTCGCTGATTCCCGGGCTGACGCTCAAGAAGCCGGCTTCGCTTCATTTTCAATGCAAAATTACTCTTTTTTTCTCATCCTACCAAATTTCTCCTTATTTTTTTCTAATTTTGCAGTCGAAGTCGTAGAAACGTATTGAAAAAATTGCAAATTTCAGGTTTGGCGACTTCGTTGATTTCCCCTTATGATTTTGCCGATGATTCCGGATTGTCTGAGGGATTATCTTTGATAAAAGTCAAGTACTTATATATGAGTGAAAATTCATTACTTGCCCGTCTGGAAGGACTCGACGGGCGTTTCGAAGAAGTCGCTACGCTGATCACTGACCCTTCGGTAATTGCTGACCAGAAGCGTTATGTCAAGCTGACTAAGGAATATCGCGAGCTCGAGAGGATCCTAACGGCCACCCGACGCTATCGTCAGAATCTCGATATCATTGAAGAATCAAAGCAGATCATCGCTGAGGAATCTGACGAAGAGATGCGTCAGATGGCGCGCGAGGAACTTGAAGCCGCTTCCATGGCAATCCCTGAAATGGAGGAGGAGATCAAACTTCTTCTCGTGCCGGCTGACCCGGATGACTCCAAGAATGCCGTTGTTGAAATCCGCGGTGGAACAGGCGGGGACGAAGCGGCTCTCTTTGCCGGAGATCTTTTCAGGATGTATCAGAAATATGCCGAGACCAAAGGGTGGCAACTGGCCGTCTCCTCTTTCTCTGAAGGAGCTGCGGGCGGTTATAAGGAAATCATTTTCTCCCTGACCGGCGAAGGAGTCTACGGAACGATGAAGTATGAATCGGGGGTACATCGTGTGCAGCGTGTCCCGGCAACGGAAACTCAGGGTCGTGTCCATACTTCCGCGGCTACAGTCGCCGTGCTTCCGGAAGCTGAGGAATTCGATGTGGAGATTCATGAGGGGGAGATCAAATGGGATACCTTCCGCTCAGGAGGAGCAGGCGGCCAGAATGTAAATAAGGTAGAATCGGGAGTGCGTCTGCGCTATAACTGGAAGAATCCGAATACCGGCGTGGTAGAGGAAATCCTTATTGAATGTACTGAGACCCGCGACCAACCGAAGAACAAGGAGCGTGCGCTGTCACGTCTGCGTACCTTTATCTACGATAAGGAGCATCAGAAATATCTTGATGACATCGCCTCTAAGCGTAAGACCATGGTCAGCACGGGCGACCGATCAGCCAAAATCCGGACATATAATTTCCCACAGGGCAGAATTACTGACCATCGCATCAATTATACGGTCTATAACCTGGGCGCCTTCATGGACGGCGATATCCAGGAATGTATAGATCAGCTGATAGTCGCCGAGAACGCTGAGAAGCTCAAAGTCTCGGAACTCTAAAGCGAGAATGTAGAGGAGGTCAAAGTCCCGGAACTTAAAATTAATAAGAAACACGGCGGATTCCAACCAGAATCCGCCGTGTTTCTTATTAATTAGCCGATGTTATTTAAGAAGATGGGAGATAGGAGAGAGGTTGAGCCAGGGAGTATAGGAGGAAAGGAGGAGATGCTTGTTGAGAAATCCGTCGTAGACGGCTTGATCTGCGAGAGTCTTGGCCTTCTCCAGATCGCCGGCCTGAGCGTAATAGACTGCCTGCCAGTAGAGACCTTCCGGATCGCGCATGGCCTCTGACGCTCCTTGTATTTCGGCATCCGCATCGAGTTTTTTACCGGATTTGAGAAGTGCCACGGCCTTGATTGCAGTCTCCTTCGCGGTTTTTGCTTCTTCCAAGGCGATCCGGGAGAGATCCGCCTGTGCTGATTTAGCATTTTTGAGGAGTTCCTGATAGGTATAGGCGCGGATTAATAGCGCGAGGGTATTTTCAGGATCTGCCATAATCGCCTGGTTCAAAAGTCTTAAGGCTTCGTCCCCCTCTCCGGCCATGATATAACCTTGGGCTGCAGTCAGGTAGGCCTCGGAATAGTTCGGATTCAGACGAAGGGCTTCCATAGCGTCAGCGATCGCTCCTCGGGAATTTTGCATGGCCAATTCAATATCGGCCTTCACAGTCATGTTATTGGCGCTTGGCGTAAGGGTGATAGATTCGTTGATAGCCTCCATTGCATCAGGGAGTTGATTGAGGGCAAGCCGAGCTTCAGCGAGGGAAGTGTAGACATTGGATATTTTCCCTTCCGGCATATTGGTCAAGCGAGAATAGCTGAGTTCTGCATCCTGATATGCACCCGCCTGATTAGCCAACCGGCCCTTAAGAAGAAGCATCATGGGTTTGTTGGTCGATTTATCAATGGCATAGTCCAATGCCATTGCTGCGGCCTTATAATTACGGGAAGAGAGGTCGGAGAGTTCCCTAAGTCCGCTGTTGCCCTTATTATCCATAGCAATGGCCACTATATAATTTGCGGCGGCATTCTCCGGCTGATTCATTTCTTCAAAAAGATTGCCTAACCGGCAGAAGGTCAGAGGGCTTGTCTGGTTGGCACTTTCTATTTCCTTCATCAGATTCTCCGCTTCCGAGTAATTGCCCTGGCGGATGCAAGCGCGAGCCATACCATAGTAGGCTTCCTGACTGCGCGACTTAAGGGATTGGAGCGAGGAGAAAACTCGGTAGGCCTCTTCCGGTCGGTTGAGTTCGAGGAGAATATTGCCCTTATTGTAAATATTCACATAACTGCCGGGTTTGAGTTCGATAGCATTATTGATAGCCTCCAAGGCTGTATCGTAGTCGTTAAGTGAGGTCGCGATGCTTGACAGAAGAGTATATTCCCGCTCGCGCATATCGGTATTTTTGGCAGGGGTATATTCCAAGGCTTTCTTGATGTCATCAAGTGCGTTTTGCGACATGCCGAGTTGCTGATATTGAGAAGCACGTTCGAAAAGAGTCTCGAAGTCCTTAGGATTCTTTTCGAGGATAGATGAATAGCCGTTGAGTACAGCCTGAGTTATCGGATTGATTTTCTGAGCGCCGCAAGTGATGACGGCCGTTAGGGCCAGAGCGCATATAGTACGTAAGAATTTCATACAGACATTATGAGGAGAAAGGGATTTGATTATTAGATATAGTCAATTTACACCCCGACGAAGGGTTTATAAGGATTTTACACCCTGACGAAGGGTTTAAAGGATATTCCCCTCTCAATCCCGGGGTATTCATCCTATGGCATAGCGAATAGCCGTCAGCCGATTAAGGAGGTCGTCGACTCTATCGAGGGGGAGCATGTTGGCTCCGTCGCTTTTTGCTTGGGCCGGGTCGCGGTGAGTTTCCATGAAGATTCCGTCAGCGCCCGCGGCAATGGCCGCCTTGGCGATTGTAGAGATCATCTCCGGCCGACCGCCTGTCACTCCCGATGCCGAATTGGGTTGCTGCAGGGAATGGGTAATATCTGCTATTACCGGGCAATCACATTCATGTTTCATTATCGGGAAAGCCCGCATGTCGACTATCAGATCCTGATATCCGAAAAGAGTACCGCGGTCAGTCACCGTTACCTTATCATTGCCAACAGACTTGACTTTTTCGACTGCAAATTTCATGGCCTCAGGGGCGAGAAATTGACCTTTCTTAATATTGACCATTTTACCCGTTGAGGCTGCCGCGAGCAGAAGATCAGTCTGGCGGCAAAGAAATGCGGGGATCTGAAGGATATCTACAAACTCCGCGGCGAGAGCAGCTTCATGAGTCTCGTGGATGTCAGTGACGACCGGAATACCGAACGTCTCCCGGACTTTTTTCAGGATTTCGAGGGCCTTGAAGTCGCCTATCCCCGTAAAGGAGTCGAGGCGGGAACGATTGGCTTTCCGGTAACTGCCCTTAAACACCAACGGGATATTCAGAGGAGTGGCGATTTTCAGTAATTGTTCGGCCAGATCCAGTGCCATTTCCTCGCCCTCGATGACGCAAGGGCCTGCAAGGAGGAAAAAATTGCCGGTGGGGCTGGAGGTAAGATAGTTCTTTATGTCGATATCCATTTTATACTTTATATGATAAAATTTCTTATTCTGCGTGGGCGCAATGTATTGCGCCCCTATCAGCCGATGTCATTCAATAGGTGAATGGCGTTCAGGCCTACGAGGGCTGCGGTCTCTGTGCGGAGCCGGTTGGGGCCGAATGTGACCGGTTCGAACCCCACTCTTACTGCTTCTTCCACTTCTTCCGGGGAGAAGTCGCCTTCCGGACCAATAAGCAGGATGACGTCAGATCCCGGGCGGTATTCCCGAATAAGTTCTTTACGGGGATAAGCCGCGTCGCAGTAGCCCATAAAGAGTTGCAACTCCGGATTTTCCTCCTTTCGGTGTCTGCACTCTTTCATGAAAGTATTGAACGGAGTCAGACCTTCAATTTTCGGTAGGGAGGTCTTCAGACTCTGCTTCATTGCCGAGACGGCTATATTTTCGAGACGCTCGGTCTTGACGACTTTCCTTTCTGAATGGGAGCATAGCAGCGGAATGATCGCATCAACACCGATTTCAACTGCTTTCTCCGTCAGCCATTCTATCCGATCGATGTTTTTCGTCGGCGCGACAGCAATGGTTATATCAGCGGTCCAGGTTTTAGGAATGGACTCTGATGACAGAATCTCGAGTTGAGTAGCCCTCGGATCTGCATCCAGGATCCGGCATTGATATCTTTTGCTATGGCCGTCAATGACACAAATGACATCATCTGCCCGATGGCGCAGAACCTTACAGCAATGGCGTGATTCTTCCGCAGGAAGAATTCCTGTCTCTGTTATTTCGGGAGCAAAAAACTGTATCATTCTTCTACGAAACCGTCGCCGCCTCCTACCAATGCTTCGGCAGCCTGATCATTAACGTTGGTAACTTTCTTTGGGGAGCGGAAGATGAAAATGAAAAGGACTGCCACTACAAGAGCGTATCCTGCGAAGATAAGCCAGGTCGTTTTCCAGTCGCCTATCATATATTCTCCTTCATAATGGCAGAATGTATTGACGATCGCTCCGGCTGCCAGCATCCCGGCAGTAGCACCGATGCCATTGGTCATCAGCATGAAGAGGCCCTGGGCCGAAGCCTGGATTTTGGGAGAGGTTTCTTGTTCGACATAGAGGGCACCGCTTACATTAAAGAAGTCGAACGCGACGCCGTAAATGATCATCGATGCGATAAGGAGGATAACGGAAGGCATCGTCGGTCCGCCGATTCCGAAGAAACCGAAACGTATTACCCATGCGAACATGGCTATGAGCATAACATTCTTGATACCGAATTTCTTCAGGCAGACCGGAATCAGCAGAATGCAACAGGCTTCGGAAATCTGACTTAGGGAAGTCAGAAGGGTAGCGTTGTTGGCTGCGAAAGATTCTATAAATTCCGGGTTGGCTTTGAATGACGTGATAAAGGGAGTTGCGTAGCCGTTAGTGATCTGCAGGGAGACTCCGAGCAGCATGGAGAAGATGAAGAATATCGCCATGCGGGGTGTCTTGAAGAGCTTGAAGGCATCGAGGCCCAGCATTTCGGCAATCGAAGGTTTCTTGCCTCCTTCTGATTTAGCAAGAGGACAGGCTGGAAGGAGTAAGAAACTGTAAGCAGCCAATACTAAGCCGAGGATTGCGCAGACTGCGAGCTGATTGACCGTATATTGGAATCGGGGATCGAACTGAGCTGTTTCGCCTAAAGGATTGCCAAGCATATATCCCCATTGGCCATCGTAGATATAAAAGCCGTTGACAAACCACATAGCGGCGATAAACCCAACTGTGCCGAGTACGCGAATGGGGGGAAAGTCCTTGATTGTATCCATGCCGTTGCGTTTCAGGATGGAGAAAGCGACGGTGTTGGCAAGAGCGATAGTCGGCATGAAGAAGGCGACGGAGAGAGTGTAAAGGGTGAAGATTACTCCGAAGTCGAGATTGCCGTGGTTAGTGAAACCATAATACCATGCGCCCCCCATAAAAATCGCAGCTAAGAGATGACAAAGTCCCAGCAGGCGTTGAGGTTGGATGAACTTATCCGCAATTATGCCGATGATGGCCGGCATGAAAATGGAGACTACGCCCTGAATGGCGTAGAAAAGGGAGATCTTGTCGCCGAGTCCGTTTGCTCCGAGGTAGTTGCCGATACATGTCAGATATGAGCCCCAGATAGCGAACTCGAGAAAGTTCATAGCCGCAAGACGCGATTTTACATTATTTGCCATGGTAAAGATGGTGTTAGGAAAGTTGGAGAGCGAAAATCAATCACAAAGTTAATCAATCATCTTTAAATTCAAAAGTTTTTTAGAAATATTCTAAGTTAAAATCATTTCGCTCATATCATTTCACATGACAGTTATAAGAAAGAAAAAAGCAAGCGACCTGATTACATAATCAAGTCGCTTGCTTTGCGTTGTAGCGGGACCGAGAATTGAACTCGGGACCTCCGGGTTATGAATCCGACGCT
>CAYTOR010000123.1:0-6690 GCA_964439505.1 uncultured Sangeribacter sp. | reverse complement strand
TCGGGGCACATCTGCGACCCTGGATTTAACATTTTTTGTGGGACGGGGTCTTATAACTACTTCTTCATAATTACATCAGGACTCGATATGAATCTACTGACAGTTTTACTTTTTTCTCTCCTTAACTTTATCGTCGGAGCAGATTCGGCCAAATCCGAACCTGTAGGGGCCAATCTCGTATTCGTCGGCGACGCGATGCAGCATGAAGCGCAGCTTGACCGGGCCCGGTCCGAGGGAGGAGGTAAGAGATATGATTACAAGGACTGTTTTCCTCTGATCGCTCCGGATATTGCAGCCGCGGACTATGCGGTCGTAAATCTTGAAGTACCATTGGGAGGAGGCCCCGTCTATCGCGGCTATCCCTGTTTTTCCGCTCCTGACTCATACGCCGAAGCACTACGCGATGCCGGGTTCGATCTTTTCCTTACCGCCAACAACCACTGTCTCGACAGCGGCGATAAAGCGGCGCGACGCACACTCACTGCCCTGGACAAAATAGGAGTAGATCATATCGGTACCTATCACGACGCCGCCCAGAGAGATTCCCTCGTGCCCTTCATAAAGACCATCAACGGGATAAAGATAGGGTTTCTTAACTATACCTACGGCACCAACGGCATCCAACCTAAAGAAGGAATGGAGGTCGCATACATAGATAAGGAAAAGATCCGCAAGGAAATCGAGAAGACCAGAAAAGCGGGAGCGGAAATGATCTGCGTGACGATGCACTGGGGAGTAGAATACGTGCTCCATGAGAATCAGGAGCAGCGTAACCTTTCCGACTTTCTCGTAGGCAAGGGAGTGGATCTGATTATCGGGAGTCATCCTCATGTCATCCAACCGATGAAGGTCGTCAGAAACGAGAAGGAGAATAAGGATGTATTGGTAGTCTATTCCCTTGGAAATCTTATTTCCAATATGAAGACTACAGACACCCGCGGCGGGGCCTTGGTTAAAGTACGTGTTGAACGCGAAGCCAACGGACGTCCGGTCTTCAAGAATGCTGCTTATGACATCTTCTTTGCGGCCAAACCCGAAGGACCCGGAAGTAATTTCAAGGTATACCCTTCCCGTTATGCCGATCGTATTCCTGCCGGACAGAAAGAGCATTGGAGAATGTTTGAAAGAAACGCCCGGAAAGTCTTTGACGAATGTAACGTCAACGTTCCCGCCGCCAAATAGCTTGACGATCCACATAATCTTATAAAGAAAGCCCGATGATCAATCTTTTCAGCGATCATCGGGCCTTATATTTTATCTTATAGATCAGTCGGGGAACCGGCGGCGGCGGGCTGCCAGGGTATTCTTCATCAGGATGCAATTGGTCATCGGACCTACACCACCGGGGACCGGAGTGATCCACTCGCAGAGATCGGCGACTTCCTCGAAGTTGACATCTCCGGCGAGGCGCGAACCGCTTTTGCGTGTCGGGTCAGGGACTCTGGTCGTCCCGACGTCGATGACGGTAGCCCCGGGTTTTACCATATCCTTGGTGACGAAACCCGGCACTCCGAGCGCCGAAACGATAATGTCAGCGCTTTGGCATTTCTCTTTGATATCAGGCGTGGAGGAATGACAGACAGTCACCGTGCAGTCTCCGGGATATCCTTTCTGCATAAGCATAGTAGCGATAGGCTTCCCTACGATGTTGCTCCGTCCGAGGACCACTGCATGTTTACCCTTTGTCGGGATATCGTAACGTCGCAGCAATTCGATTATGCCGGAGGGAGTGGCCGGACGGAAGGCCGGCAGACCGAGAGCCATGCGGCCTACGTTAATCGGATGAAAACCGTCGACGTCCTTATGATAGTCCAAAGCTTCATTGACTTTTTGTGCATCGATATGGCGAGGCAGCGGCAACTGAATTATGATGCCGTCGACCGTTTCGTCTTCGTTTAGTTTCTGAATTTCCTGAAGCAGTTCCTCTTCAGTTATAGTGTCCTCGAAGCGAAGATTGGTCGATTTGAATCCTACAGCCTGACAGTTCTTTTCTTTGTTGGCTACGTAAGCTTCAGAGCCACCGTCATGTCCGACGATGACGGCGACCAGATGAGGCGGGCGCTCGCCGGCTTTGACCATTTCGCTGACTTCTTCGGCAATCTCCTCCTTAAGGCGGGCTGCCATGAGTTTTCCGTCTATAATATTCATTTCTTATAGAAGTAAGCGGGGTCTAAATTATGAAAAATAAAAACTGCGGCTTTTATCGTTCAAGATTTAGACCCGGGTATCGATAATTTAGAGAAGTTACTTAATCATTTGACGAGTATACGTGAAGACTATTCCGGCCTTGTCGGTGAATATCTCCGCCATCGCCGGACTCTTCAGATAGGGAGTGCATGAGGTCACGTAGACGATCTTGGAGCCGTCGCTTTGAGTGACTGTTTCAGTCTCGATATTGACGGGGATGAGGGTAAATTCCAGTTCTTCGGGCTTAATGCTCCCTTTCTGATCCAGCAGGCTGACGATATATTTGCGCATTGACGCAAATTCATAGCGGCCTTTGGAAGAGTTGTATGTGCCTCGGAAAGAGGAGAGATTATCGGGCACTTTACCTTCCTCGAAGAATGACTTGATTTCAGATTTCTTAATCATGAGTAAATCCGGATGGGGGAGAAGTCCGTAGGAATTATTAACCGCAGTCGCGGGCAAGGTCAATGTCAGATTGTTGATCACCGAGAGGTTATGTTCGGCAGCCCAATACTGACTGAGGAGTTCTTCAGCCGGGAAGGTGAGATCCACCGTATATCCGAGGGGGGCTGTAATGATTTTATGGCCGGCATCAGCAAGAGCCTTAAGGGACGCCGACGGAGTATATTTGAATAGCGAGCTGCCTATCACTTCCGGTGCGGAAGAGAACAGAGCTACGGAATCCTTGACGGTTACCAGTTTTTTTACGGCTTCATCATTCTCGACAACGGTCTTAAGGGCATAGTAATGATAATAGATCATTACCTTGGTCGAGGAAACGTTGGCCAATGCTCCGCGTCCGAAAGAAGACTTGACGTAAAGGCCGGGGAATTCCTTGCAGAAAGTCTGGGGCCACTGGAATATTTCGGTCTGATTGCTACGGTAGGCATTGAAGGCATCCCGTCCCCACTGAGCCGGGAGATTGACATTTACAGTTACGTTCTTATTCTTCCTGAAAGCCGAATCGGAAAGATTGATGCTGGAGAGAATATAATTTTTGGAATTGATCGGCTCGGCGGCGTTGTAATATCCTGCGGGATTGAAGGAACTTCTTATGTCGGAAGGTAACCCCTTGGTAAGCCGATAGACCGTAAGTTGCTGGGGAGCCAGGGAGTCGCCGATAATGGTCTGACGCGGAACGGTGATGACGAGTTTGGTGGAATCCACTCTGTCGACCCCGATAGAGTCAGGGACGTTGAGGCCGCCGGCGGCAAGAAGCTGAGTGACGTAATCCGATTGCAGGGAGCCATACTCTTCGATTGATATGCGGCCCAACTGAGTATATACCGAGCGGGCATCTACGTAATCGGAATATACGCAATTTGCCGGTATCTTAAAGACAGTAGAGTCTATATTGATCTGCACTTCGTTGTTGACGAGCGAGCCGCCGATGGGGCTGACGTCATCTTCGCATGAAGCGAGCGAGAGAATTGCTAATGCAGGCAAAAAGAGGCTGATAGAAGTCTGACGTAGATTCATGGTAATCGGGGAGTACGTAAGTGAATGACGAAATTATTTGCTCTCTTCAAGTTTGGATTATTTGCTCTCTTCAAGTTTGGCGTAAAGTTCGGAGAAAGCAGGTTTTCCTTTTTGGGCTTCTTCCTTGAGAATGTATGGAATCCCTTTTTCCTCGACAAAGGCCATGATTTCAGGATCCGGCTCATCGGTCAGGAAGACTACGCCCTGCGATAGTTCTATCGCCATCTTATGGAGAGTATTCACATCGAATTTCTCATCGGCGAACTTATCGACGTATTTAGGATCGATACCGTCTTCCTTAAGTTTGCGCAACATTTCCGGATTGATCGGCGCCATTTCGGGATTGTGAGGCTCCACGCAATAGATAATTTTGGTATTGGCGAAGAGTTTATCGGTCTTGGTCATAAGCCGCAGGTAAGCCGGAGCGAGGGCCGAGATCCAACCTGAAACCTGCATGATTTCCGGTTCCCAGCGGAGTTTTTTGACTGTCTCCATAGTCCCTCGTGCGAAATAGATCGCGCGCTCGTCATTATCGGCCCGGTCGGAGCCGAAGACATCGATATCCGAGTCCAATTTGGTGAAATAATCGTCGTTATCGATAAAGTAGACTTGAATTCTGGCGGGCTGCATCGAAGCGACTTTGAGGATCAGGGGATGGTCATTGTCGTTGATTTCAATATTGAGGCCGCTAAGGCGAATAACTTCATGCAACTGATTTCTGCGCTCGTTGACAGAGCCGAATTTGGGCATGAAAGTTCTCACTTCGTACCCTTTCCCATGGAGTGATTGAGGAAGGGTCTTGTTGAGAGAGGAAATTTCGTTGGCCGGGAGATAAGGGTTTATTTCCTGATTAACGAAAAGTATCTTTTTTACTGCCATTTTCTAATATTCTTTGTCTACATTTCGCTCTTGACCTTCAGGTATCCTGAAGTCAGAGGGCATATTGAAATGCAAAATTACTAAAAAAAATCGAGATATTGGCCCTAATTGCGCCAAAGAGAAGTAAAAATGACAAATATTAACATGGAAAGAAACTCTCTATCAACTTCCGGGGGTTGAAAATTGCGAGATTGGCATGTTTTTTGTAATTTTGTATTTTAAAAGCCGACAACCCCGGTCGGTTTTAGACCCCGTCCAACCCCGGTCTCCTTTTGAAGATCGGATAAATTGAAATAAAAATGCAGATCATACGCAGTGTCGCCGAACTCATAGATTTTGTAGCGGCACGCAAGAATCAACATCAGGCTATCGGCTTCGTGCCGACAATGGGTGCTCTCCACGCCGGCCACCTTTCGCTTATCGAGAGGGCTGTCAAGGAGAATGAGTGCTCGATCGCCTCTGTTTTTGTCAATCCTACTCAATTTAATAATCCCGATGACCTCCGGACTTATCCCCGTACGGAAGAAGCCGACGTCAAGCTCCTGGCTAAATCGGGTCTCTCGGCTGTATTCATTCCGACAGTCGAGGAGATGTATCCTTCCGATAAGGAGGTAAAGAAAGATTTCCAACTTGGCGCGGCCGCTGAAGTGATGGAAGGTAAATTCCGTCCCGGCCATTTTCAGGGAGTGGCGCAGGTAGTCAATCGCCTGTTTGAGATAGTCCGACCGAATCGGGCATATTTCGGAGAGAAGGATTTCCAGCAGATAGCCGTCATCCGCAAGATGGCTGAATCGGAAGGTCTGGACGTTGAGATCATAGCCTGCCCGATAAAAAGAGCCGACGACGGGCTGGCTCTGTCCTCGCGCAACGCACTTCTGACGGAAGAACAGCGCGGAAGAGCCCCCGAGATTTATTCCGCTTTGAAGGATAGCGTCGAATATTCCAAGGATCACTCCGTGCGGGCAACCCACGACATGGTTGTCGAAAGACTCGATGCAGTACCCGAAATGAAAGTTGAATACTTCGAGATCGTCGACGGTCGCACTCTTCTTCCCGTCGAGGAATGGGACGAGTCGCCGATCGTGCAGGGTTGCATCACAGTCTTCAACGGTAAAGTCCGCCTGATCGACAATATCCGTTATCGGCCTCACTGAAACAAGGAGTAAAATCACATTCGGTCGGACATTCCGCCGGCGTCAGAAGAATCTCTCAAAAAGAATTACCATAAAGCAGAAATCCCATGCTTATCGAAATGATGCAGTCGAAGATTCATCGAGTGACCGTCACCGAAGCGAATCTTAATTATATTGGCAGCATAACGATTGACTCCGCCCTGCTCGAAGCGGCAGGAATAATGGAGGGTCAGAGAGTATTTATCGTCAATAACAATAACGGCGAGCGGCTGGACACGTATGTCATAGCCGGTCCGAAAGGGAGCGGCACGATCTGCCTCAACGGAGCGGCAGCCCGCAAGGCTCAACCCGGAGATATCATAATCATCATGAGCTACGCCCAGATGACTCCGGAGGAGGCGAAAACATTCAAGCCGACGGTCATCTTCCCCGACACCGCGACCAATCGTCTCTGATCCTCTTTTCCCCGGGAATCATATTTCTTAAGAATTTTATCTCATTTGATGAGGTATTCGGGAATTATGATTCCTCACATTTCATGAAAAATTAATTTAAAAGAGTTACATACGTAATGTTTGAAAACCTTTCCGAAGCGCTGGAGCGCTCCTTTAAAAACCTTAAGGGTGAAGGCAAGATTACGGAAATCAATATTTCCAGTGCCCTGAAGGATGTGCGCCGCGCTCTGACAGCAGCCGACGTCAGCTATAAAATTTCGAGTGACTTCATAAAGGAAGTGAAAAATAAGGCTTTGGGTCAGAAAGTTCTGACTGCCGTAAAGCCGAAAGAGATGATCATCAAGATTGTCCATGACGAACTCGCCGAACTGATGGGTGGCAAGCAAGCGCCCATCAATGTCAACGGGCGTCCGGCTGTCATTCTGATGTCAGGCCTTCAGGGTTCCGGTAAGACTACTTTCTCCGGCATTCTCGCCCTCTACTTCAAGCAGCAAGGGCGTAAACCTCTTCTCGTGGCTGGCGACGTCTATCGTCCTGCCGCTATCGAGCAGTTGAAA
>CAYTOR010000122.1:0-6704 GCA_964439505.1 uncultured Sangeribacter sp. | reverse complement strand
GGGCCCACAACCGCCGGACGTATGGATAGCTATGTCGACCAATTCCAGGAAGCCGGCGGATCGATGGTGATGATCGCCAAGGGTAACCGTTCTCAGCAGGTGACCGACGCGTGCAAGAAGCATGGTGGTTTCTATCTCGGTTCGATAGGCGGACCGGCTGCCATCCTCGCTCAGAACAGTATCAAGAATGTCGAACTTCTGGAATATCCCGAGCTCGGAATGGAAGCCATCTGGAAGATTGATGTGGAAGACTTCCCGGCGTTCATCCTGGTAGACAACAAAGGTAATGATTTTTTCAAGCAGATCAAACCCCGCTGTCCGATGGATTGCGCTAAATAAATAAGCCACTTATAACTAATACAACTTTTTGCCCCGATAGCTCCACGAAGCTATCGGGGCAATTCGGTTTTCGTCCCCATCTGTAATTGCCGAATTAACAAATTTTATTGATTCTTTTATAGTTGCGGTCCTTAGATAGGTAAAATTTTTGTAATTTTGTAAATTGAGGATTACATTTTTATCTCGATAAAATGGATATTTTCCTCGATTTAGACAATTTATAGAAAAATTATTTATATTTCTTTGGTTGTATGAGATTTAAAAGATATATATATGGAATGGCCGCTCTGATGATTCTTGTTGGAGCTGCCTCCACTACGGAAACAGCTTTGGGGCGAGGACGCGCCAAAGCGTCCACCTCCACTTCAAAATCAAGCAAGAAAAATTCTTCATCGAACAAGAAATCTAAGAACTCGAAGAATTCGAAGACTACAAAGAATTCCAAAAATACTTCTAAATCATCTAAAAACGCTTCGGCCGCTGCTTCCAGACCTCGCAAGACTTCATCAGCTCCCGCTCCGGCTCCTGAAAAAGCGTCCAATGACTCGTTAACCCTTGCTGTCAATCAGGTCGTCATTGATTGGGTTCCGAAAGATATTAATCCCGGAGGATTGCGTGTAAATAAGGTGTCGCCCGTAGACTCCAAAAAGGCAGTCAATGTTAGTCTTAATGAGAGTTTCACCTATCTGCCTCTCGATAGAAGTTTTATTGAAAAACTCGGTAAAATCGTAAAAAATGCACTTCCGGATACCATTCAGGATTATAAATTGTCGCTGATGGTAGGCCAGAAGACCTTGGCTTCCTATATCAATAAGATTGATAAACTTCCCGAAAAGTATCGGCAGAACATACCTTTTGTAACTGCCGTCAACCCCTACATCCATCCCAAGAAGGGAATGGAAGGAGATATCGTTGCTCTTTGGCATAGCCATGGCCGATATTTCAAAGGAGGCGGTTGGCAATGGCAGCGCGGATTACTCTTCCAGACTATCGAGGATACCTATACGATGGGTTACGTGCTTCCCTTCCTTGTGCCGATGCTTGAGAATGCCGGTGCTTACGTCCTTCTCCCTCGTGAGCGGGATTATAATCGTAATGAGGTAATCGTCGATAACGATACCAACGAAGGGGGAATGTTGTTCTCCCAGACCACCTACGTCGAAACCAACGGTCAGCAAAAATGGCAGACCGGTGAAGGTGAGGGATTCATTTATGATCTTCCGGATTTCCGCGACACGGAGAATCCTTTTGAAAACGGTACCTACAGAGAAGCCCGCACAGTAAAGAATGCGAGCCAGCAGTCGATCGCTGCCTGGTACGGAGATATTCCGGAGGCGGGAGAATACGCCGTCTATGTCAGCTATAAGACCCTTCCCAACTCCACTTCGGATGCACATTATACAGTCAACTATTCCGGAGGGTCGAAGGAGTTTCGAGTAAACCAGACCATGGGAGGCGGAACTTGGATATATCTCGGCACTTTCCCACTGGAAGAAGGTTACAGTGCCAGGACTCCGATCGTCACGCTGACTAACCTTACCGAGAAAGGAGGTCAGACGGTCGTCACCGCCGATGCAGTTAAAATAGGTGGAGGCATGGGTAATATTGCCCGCAGCTCAAACCGGTCGGATATCTATTATGATCCCTCAACCCCTGAGAAGGCGGAGATGAATGACAATAAAACTCAGTCCTCTCTCTCAGATGATGAAGATGAAGAGGACGAAATCATAGATGACGAGGACGCGGATGATGAAGATGCGGTCCATACTTCGGAGGATGTTGTGCGGGAGGATCCGAACAATACCCCCAAGCCGGCAAAGTCTCCGGGCCGCGCTCCCGTATTTACTACTTCCGGAATGCCCCGCTATCTTGAAGGAGCGCGCTATTGGCTCCACTGGGCCGGAATTCCGGAGAAAGTCTATTCACCCTTCCACGGCAAGGACGACTATAAGGATGATTATACCGCACGAGGCCATTGGGTCAATTATCTTGCGGGAGGTTCGCGTGTTCTTCCCGGTCGCGAGGGTCTGAATATTCCCGTCGACATTTCGTTCGCTCTCCATTCGGATGCCGGCAAACGGGCGGATGATTCGACCATCGGAACGTTAGGTATCTATTATACTAACGGAGGCGCTTCCTACGTCGACGGCACCCCGAGAAACAATTCGCGTATGATGACCGACATGCTGATGCGCCAGATCACTCAGGATATCCGTAAGACTTACGAACCCAACTGGACTCGTCGGGCTATGTGGGATAAATCCTACCTTGAAGCCAGAGTAGCAGAAGTGCCGACGACTCTGATAGAGATTCTTTCCCACCAGAACTTCGGAGACATGCAATATGGGTTGGACCCGAATTTCCGCTTCACCGTCTCGCGTGCTATCTATAAGGCTATGGCGCGATTCATAAGCGAGAGAAAAGACCGTCAAGTCGTCATCCAACCTCTTCCGGTCCATGACTTCGCAATTAAGAAGACTAAGGCTCAGCACTACCGTCTGTCGTGGGTCGCTACCCCCGATCCCTTGGAGCCGACAGCCAATCCTACCAAGTACATAATAATAGAGCGCACTGAAGGTACACTCGGTTTCCACAAGGTCGGGGAGACTTCCTCGACTCATTTCGATGTCAAGGTTTCCGACGATCTGATTCACTCTTATCAGGTAATAGCCGCCAATGAGGGTGGCGTCTCTTTCCCTTCTGAGACTTTGGCTCTCAGGGAAGGGAAGAACCCCGATGCAGTGCTGATCATCAATGGTTTCGACAGAATATCCGCACCTGCTCATTTTTCGGAAAACGGTCGGGCCGGATTTGACTCGGAAAATGATTTCGGTGTCCCCTATATAAAAGACGCTTCCTTCGCAGGATATCAGACCGAGTTCAGACGAGGTGCCGGCGACGGGTTCGGTAAGAGCAACGGAAGCGGCATCGGTACTGTCGTTGCCGGTAATACTTTTGACTTCCCGGCAGTCCATGGTGAAGCGGTTGCGGATTTAGGCTACGGTTTTGTGAGCTGTTCCGCCGGAGCCGTTGAATCCGGGAAAGTTAATCTTGAGAATTACAAATACGTAGACCTGATTCTTGGGAAGCAGAAACGTACTACAGTCGGACGCGGCACGAGCGGAGTCCGCTACGAGGCTGTACCGGCGAGCCTTCAGAAAGCCCTGTCCGGTTTTGTACGTAAAGGAGGACGCCTTCTGGTCAGCGGTTCATTCGCAGTATCGGATCTATTCGATTCGAGAAGTAATGAAGACAGTAAGGATTTCGCTGAGACTATATTGGGCGTGAAACCTGATCAGGAAGCATCCCGCACCCGTTCCGGCAAGATCGAGGTGACAGCTTCAGGTTCTCGTAAGACAATGGCGTATTCCAATACAGTCAACTCAGATCATTATATCATCGAGAAGCCTGATGCCCTCCTCCCTTCTTCCGATAACGGCAGGGTCATCGCTACCTTCTCCGATACCAAGGCTGCAGCCGGGGTCAAGACCCAGGTCGGCAAAGGCGTAGTGACCTACTTCTCAGTGCCCGTTGAAACCCTCAAAGATGAGAAAGATCGCGAAAGCATAATCTCAACTCTCTTCGCCCAATAACAATAGAATTCGTAGATACCGGTAGGGACGCGATTATTCGCGTCCACGCCGAAAATACGAAATTGCTTCATAACCCGGTGTGGTAGGGACTCCGGTCTCCTAATCGCCCAATAACTACTATAAACTGAACCACCAAATGAAAATCCATCGTTTTAAAAATATAGAGACCCTTCGGGAGGAAATTTTCCATAGCCCGCTCGAGCAATATATATTGGTCAGTCTGACTGACCGTGAGATTAAACTCCAACCCCATGCTATCCGCAGGATGCGTCAGGTCGGAGAGGATACTGACGTCTCAATGGTCTATTCCTGGTACCGGGAGGTTAACGCCGACGGGAGTCTCCTTGATCATCCCTTGATTCAATATACTCCAGGCTCGGTGCGCGACGATTTCGATTTCGGAGGGCTTGTGCTTCTTAATTCCGCCGATGTCCTGTCAGCTACAGAAGATTTCGAAAGTGAGGAATCCGAATGGATGGATGGCGGATGGTATTCGCTTCGTCTGCGCCTTAGTCAGGGACGTTTCTTCCAGATGCTGCCTGAGTATCTCTACTCCATGGAGCGGGAAGATTACCGTAAGAGCGGAGAAAAGCAGCACGATTATGTTGATCCCCAGAATATCCATTATCAGGCGGAAATGGAGGAAATCCTTTATCAACATCTCTTTGAGATCGACGGGCTTGTCAGCGAAACTCCGGAGACGTTTGTCTATAGTACCTTGGAAGCTCCGGAGAATGGAGTGGAGGCATCCATAATAATTCCGGTTCGCAACAGGGTAAAGACTATCGGCGACGCGGTAAAGTCAGCCCTTTCCCAATCAGCAGATTTCAACTTCAATGTCATAGTCGTCGATAACGCTTCGACAGACGGTACGCGTGAACTTCTGACCTCAATGGAAGATCCGCGACTTAAACTGATTCTCCTTGATGGTACTGAAGGTCTCGGAATCGGGGGATGCTGGAATGTCGCTCTCCTTTCTGAGTTCTGCGGTCGCTTCGCTGTTCAGTTGGATTCAGATGACATCTACGCCACTGAGAATACACTCCGGGTAATAGTAGATGAGTTCCATGCTACGGGCGCGGCTGCCGTAATCGGTAGTTATTTCATGACTGATTTTAATCTCCGTCCTATCCCCCCGGGCCTGATCGACCATCGGGAATGGACAGATGCCAATGGTCCTAATAATGCCCTCCGGATCAATGGCTTCGGCGCACCAAGAGCATATAATACCGAGGTCGCCCGCCAGATCCTGTTCCCCAATGTAAGTTATGGGGAGGATTACGCTATGTGCCTGAGACTGAGCCGTAACTATAAGATAGCCCGAATCTTCGACGGAATCTATTACTGTCGCCGCTGGGAGGGTAACTCAGATGCGGCTCTTCCCATAGAAAAGGTGAATCAGCATAATGCTTATAAGGATTTTCTGCGCACAAATGAACTCGTAGCCCGGGTTCGTCATAACCGAGAAAATGTAGCTTCAGATGAGGAGCAAGAGAATCTGCTCCCCGATAACGATGAGAATATATAATTCGTTTTGGCCTTCTTAGACTTCTCCTTAACAGTATATGGGAGGAGTCCAAGGAGGTTAAATTTATCAAGGTATCCTGAGATATGATCAATATGTTGATGGAGGTGCGCGACCACCAGCTTTCGCAATGGCCTATGGCCCGGGAGAACTATGAGAAACTCGGTCTGACGGAGCGTAAGGATTTCAGCATTGGGGCACTTCATGGAGCTTTTCAATGCAATCCGGCCCGCGTGGTTTCGACCGGGGCGAAAATCGATAAGAAATCCATTGCCGAACGACCATGCTTCTTATGCAGGACGAATAGACCTAATGAGCAACTTTCAGAAGAAATCCTTCCGGGGTGGGAGTTTCTGATTAATCCCTTCCCCATTCTTCCCCTCCACTTCACGATCGCTTCCGTCGAACATCGTCCTCAGGAATCGATACCCTTGGAAATGGCGTCAATGGCGGAAAAACTGCCGGGAATGACGGTATTCTTTAACGGTGCGAAAGCGGGTGCGTCAGCGCCGGATCATCTCCATTGCCAGGCTGTAATGACCTCCGAACTCCCTCTGATGAATTATCTTGAAGAGGGAGGCGATCCGAAGTCTTGGCCCTATCAAGTAGAGTATGGAGTAATAACTCCTGACGATGCCGGAATGATGGAACTGAAAAGGATGACTGAGGTAAAAGGAATTAATAAGATTTCCGGTAAGGAGGATGCTGATTTGGTTAATGCCTACTTCTGGTTGGGAAAAGACGGTCTGCTTCGGATTGCTGTCGTGAAGAGATCGGCCCATCGACCATCGTGTTACCCGGATCTGATGGTTAGCCCAGGAGCAATCGATATGGCCGGTATCGTAGTGCTTCCAAGAAAAGAGGATTACGACCGGATCACTGTTGATGACCTTAAGAATATATTTGCGGAGACTGCAATTCCCAACTTTTGAGGATATTTTTATTTAGACCGGGGTCTTAAGACCTCATGACAGATTGCCCTGCAAATCAGTATGCATAATTTCAATCTAACGATGACATCTATTGCCAAAATAAGGAATTCCAAGCGTTCGCCCTGGGCATGGATTCCTACTCTTTATATAGCCGAAGGACTCCCCTATTTTGCCGTCAATACCCTAACGGTTCTTCTTTATACCAATCTCGGAATTTCGAAAACTGAAATGGCTTTCTATACCGGGTGGCTCTATCTACCTTGGGTCATAAAACCCTTCTGGAGTCCGTTTGTGGATCTGATGAAGACCAAGAGA
>CAYTOR010000121.1:4518-6728 GCA_964439505.1 uncultured Sangeribacter sp. | reverse complement strand
CTCAATGCTTTATTTCTTTTTGAAGGTGGCGCATTTGGAGGAGAGGGCGATCGTCACTATGTGGCCTTCGGAGAGGTAGGAGAAGAGTTTCATTTCAATGGGGGAGGGGTAACCTCCGTGGTCGATTTCGGCAAGTCCGAGAATGGGGGAGGAGACGAGCGGACCGTTGCATATTTCCGGAAATTTGAGAATCCGGAGGTTGGTCTTGAAGTCTATTCCCTCTTCCAATTCGGCTTTGTAAAGCGCTTCCTTGATGGTCCAGGCAAGTATGGCCGCGCGGATCCGTGCCGTCTTTTCCGGCAGGGACGGGCGTAGGGGAGTCCCTTGTGAAAGATCATACGCGTAGGCGTTCATCAACTCTATTTCGGAATCCGAGAGTACCCTGTCTATGACCTTAAGTACTTGCTCCCGGTCAGCCTTTTCAGTGTCGATACCCATCGCGGTGCGGATGCTGAACTCTTCGAGATGCGCTTCCGGAGTGCGCGGTAAGGTCGCGACCACCATAAAGTGAGGGGTATGGGATATGGAAATCCTCTGGACGGAATCCTCCAGATAAGGAGCGCCCGAAGGATAATGACCGACTTCCCGATAGCGGTCGCCTCCATTTTCACCGAAAACCTGCAAGGCTAATATTTTCCATAACTTCGGCGACTTGTCGTCACACCCCGAAAGTTCCTCGACCCGAACCCCTACGCTCGTGTCATGGCGCCAATAGATGAAATCAGTTTCCATAGATTACCTTTACTTTAGTGATACGGTGCTTTTCAAGCTTGAGTACCTGAAATTTTATATCGCCACGTGTAAGCGTCTCTTTTGCTGCCGGGAAATCTCCCTTGATTTCCAGCAGTAGGCCGGCCAGGGTTTCGGCCTCGCCGGTGTCGCCGAGGGCTTCCTCCTCGATATCGAGTGCGCGGCAGAGATCCCCGAGGGAGATCTTGGCGTCCATCAGCCAGATGCCGGGCGCCACCTTGCGGTACATCGACGCCGTATCGTCGTATTCATCGTCGATTTCCCCGACGATTTCCTCGATTATGTCTTCTAAGGTAACGATACCCTGAGTTCCACCGTATTCATCGATGACGATGGCGATATGGATGCGCTTCTTGCGGAAATCCTCCAAAAGATCATCAATCATGCGCGATTCCGGCACGAAGAAGGCCTCGCGGATAAGGCTCTGCCAACGGAAAGAGTCGTCGCTCCGCCCGATGTATGGCAGAAGGTCTTTTGAATAAAGGATGCCGCGGATAGTATCTTGGGAAGTGTCGTAGACAGGTATGCGGGAGTAGCCCGAATCCAGGATCACGCGGATAATCTCATTCCAAGTAGCATGATATTCGACTGCCGTCACGTCTACGCGGGAGATCATTATCTCCGAGGCTTCTTTCTCTCCGAAACTCAGGATACCTTCCAGCATCTCCTTCTCTTTTCCTTCTTCGATATCGGAAATGGAGAGGGCGCGTTCGAGCACGTCGGTAGATAATTCTTCCTCCTTCTTATGGACAATGCGGTTGATGAGCGTAGTTGATCTGACCATTATCCCGGCCGGGAAGGAGAGGATCCTTTCCAGGAAATGGAGGCCGCCGGAAGTGGAGCGCACCCACTTCATCGTGTTGCCGCGCGCCACAAGTTTAGGGAATATCTCTCCGCATAGCAGCAGCAGGAATGTCAGGAAGACGGTCTGAAGAAGGAAATCGAGTAGTTCGGACCGGAACACGACCGTCTGGGAAATTGCAAACGTCATCAGCACTACCATCGTCACATTCACCAGATTGTTGGCGATAAGGATAGTAGCTAAGAGTCGTTCGGAATTACGGAGCATGTCGAGCACCCGGCGGGATGACCGGGTATCTTCCTCCTTTAGTTCGTCGATCTGGGAATGGGAAAGTCCGAAATATGCCATTTCGCTGCCCGAGACAAAAGCCGAGACAGCGAGACAGAGAATCGCTATAAGGATAAGGGAAATCCAGCTCGCCCAATTAGCAGGAGCGTGAAATTCAATCGCCGATGTTGCCGTTAGGATCATCGACAGCATCGGGGAGCCGGTCGGTAAAGGGTCTGCGTCCAAAATAAGTGTAAAACTTGGTTATAGACCACAAAGTTAATTAAAAATACGAAAATACGCAAATCTGACTCTTCGACTGATGCCGGATGAGCTCAATTAAAGCATATAAAGGTTATTGGCTATAGAAGCCAATGCAGGATCTACCAAA
>CAYTOR010000121.1:0-4418 GCA_964439505.1 uncultured Sangeribacter sp. | reverse complement strand
GCAGAAGCAGGATCTACCAAAGCAGAAGCAGGATCTACCAAAGCAGAAGCAGGATCTACCAAAGCAGAAGCAGGATTAAAGTTTCATTCCTATACCGAACAGTGCATAGTCGTAGAAAACGGGGTCGTCCGGACGCCATTCGCGCAGTTTAGACGTGAGAAGTTCGGTTGTCAGCCGGTCGTTGGCTTTGCGTGAGATCAGGCCTAATTCGCGTGCCGTGTTTCCGACGTGAACGTCAAGCGGGATGAAAAGCTTGCTTTTGTGAATGCTTTTCCATATCCCCATGTCGACGATCCCGTCGTCGCGCACGAGCCATCGCAAGGCCATGTTGATCCGCTTGAGCGCGGTAGTCTTCATGTTCTGGGGAAGAGCGCGTGAATCCCGGATTCCACCGTTAGCCTCCGCAATGATCTCATTCATGGCTCCGACGAGATGCCATGCCGGGGCTTCGGTATCTCCGGCGTGGATGGCTGCGGAGAAAGCATCCAGATTGGGATATTTCCGATAGATCTTCCGCAGTCCGCGCAACAGATGCTGAAAATTACGCACGAAGAATGTGCGGTGAAGGTTCATCTCCGGATCAAGGTCTTCATACGCCCCTTCGCGCACGAAATCAGCGGGATGATCGCCCATGATTTCAAGGATTTTCTCTGCATCCCGGCAGATCATCCTGCGGTTGCCCCAGGCGATGATGGCGGAGAGCAAAGCCGCGATTTCTATGTCCTCCTGTCTGACGAACCGGTGCGGAAACTGCACCGGATCGTCAGTGATGAACGCAGGAGTGTTGATTCTTTCCGCCTCGGCGTCAAGAAGTTCTTTTATTTCTTTGTCAGTCATCAGAGTATTACCTGCCGACGAGCAAGAATGGCATTATTTCTTTATAAGTCATCAGAAGATTACCTGAAGTCGCGCCAGGATTGCATTCAGGGAAGTATTGACCGGAGCGCCGTCCCACGTATGGGTATAGGAATAGTGGAGACGCGCGATCATGTATTTATTGATCTGATAGTTTAATGTAGCGGAGAAATCATTAAGGCGACCTCCGTAGATTCCGGCCGAGGCGTCAGTGAGCTGGGTATAGTTATAGTCCAGTACAAGTTCAAGAGTCTTGGGTGCCGGAGTTGCGATGCCGCCTCCCCACGAATCGTAGGTATATGTTTTCCCGAGGAGCAATCCGCGCAGGGTTACGTAGGCGCCCTGGGCGTCGTAGGCTGAGAGCCCGTGGCGACGGTTGACCGCTACCCAATAGTACTGGGTCTCAAGGGCCAGACGGTTATAGCAGAGCAGAAGTTCCGGGGAGAGCTTGAAGAGGTTTTTGGCATCGGTGACATCCGTAGAGAGGGCGGCTATCTGGGCTACGCGACTCGGGAAGTTAGCCTTGAACTGGAAGGCGTTGTGAGTGTCGGGATTGCCGTAACGCTGGGGAGTCGCGAATGCACCGGAGATGCCGACCTGAGCCATCTTTCCGTCCTCATGCCAAGGACGATATACGAGGCGCGTGCGCACTCCGTAACCCTCCTGGGTAAACTGCTCCGGCTGGAGGATGTAGGTAGTGGCCGAGGGCTCCATGTGGTAAGAGGCAGTTGCCAGGAATTTATCACCGTTATATTCGAACTGGACACCGAGCTGGCGCGGATCATTGAAGATCGCGTTGGAGATGGGTTCCTCCATTGTCGGCTTCATGGAGCTCGAGGTCGCGCTCTGAAGACCGAACTGATGGATAAACGAACCGATCTTCAGGTTCATGCGGTCATTGAAGGTATAGCCGATATAGAGGTCTTTGAGGCCGACTTTACCGTAAGCGAAACCGACGTCGATCTTGGCGTCCCATTTGCCGTACTTCATCTTCACTCCGAGGCGTGCGTCGGGGATAGCGAAGCCATCCTTGAAGAGGGGTTTGTCGGGAGAGACAAATACGCCACCGTCCATAAGGATTCTGCCTGTCGGTTTGATTTCAAACTTCTCTTTTTTCTTCTTCAAACTATCTTGAGGAGCGGGATCCTGAGCCAATATCGGGAGCGCTGCAAAAGCTGCCAAAGCGCAAATTAATATCCGTTTCATTTGTCTTTAGTTTAGAAATGATGTAATAGTGGAAATTGAGGGTATGGCGTGATTCTGAGTTACACGCCATGTCCCTGAAATTGCTTATTTTCTATTATTTTTAATTGTAATTACCTGAAATCTCAAGTAAGACCCTTTCTTCTTTACTTAAGATTCTGACTTAAGTCAGAAACCTTGACCTTCCCTTCTTTCTTCTTTTTTGCGAATTCTTTCTTGGCCTTGTCGAGCTGCTTGAGGAAACCTTCATCAGCATGCAGGCGCGCTACTACGGCGGAGCCCGTCACGCGGCCGGCGTCGATGTCGCTCTGCCAGTGATAACCGCAGATGACGCGAGAATCGCCCATCTGATAGCCGCGTTCGAGAATGGCATCCTGATTGTCGGGATTTACTTCCGCAAGGACGAGAGCAGTCGCCCACCCGATGGAGGTATGGCCCGAGGGATAGGAACCGTTAGTAGAGAGTTCGGCCTGCTGCTCGGGATTGCAGGTATCTTCGTGATAGAATGCGAAGGGACGCTGACGGTTATAATGATTTTTGGCGTCTCGGGTAGCGAGATCTCCCGCGTCTTCGCGCATGCCGACGATGAGCTTATAGATTTCCGGTGTATCTTCGGGAGTGATGCGTATGCCGAATACTTCCGTGAAAGCGTCCGGAAGATCCTGACCGCCCACGCGGGCATCGCGATAGGCCTGTTCGCCGCGTTCAGTGTTGCGCAATGACTTGCCCCAGTTGTAGCGAGCCTGGTCATACATGAACTGTACTGAGGCTGCGTCCGGGGGAGCCGGGAGGAGGAGAAGGCTGTTGGGAGCCTGCCCTTCATAGAGGAAGTATAGATCGGGGTTAGAGGAATGATCCTTGCAGCCCGGATGTTGCTGAGCGAAGGATGAAGTGCAGAAGAGGGAGAGAGCGGCCAATGTCAGGATTTGCAGATTTTTCTTCATAACGAGTCGATTTAGGATTTATGGTTGCTTAAGAAATGTAATTATATGTTAAAAACAACATATAACCCTTTAACGAAAAAAAACAACATACGGTTCCGCGGAACCGTATGTTGTAGAACATATCCTTTTTTTAATATCGTATCAGAAATCCCGGTCAGGGGACAAGAATCTTGAAGATGGCCGGACGGCTTGATGATTCCGTGCGTACGCTGATCATCCGGACTCCCCGGCCTGTCGGGAGGGTTATCTCCGGCGAGTTTATCGCGCGGCGCGACGTCTCGATAATTCCTGCCAGGTCGGATATCACGACCTAGGAGAGCATGTCGCCCGATGTCCTGATGCAGATTCCTTCCGGAGTCGTCTCGATTGAGACTCCATCGTTGTCGCGGTTGACTCCGACAATAGAGGAGATGCTTGGTAATCTTTCCGTTTTCATCCGCTTCCGAGAATTTGATCGTTTCCGACTTGACGTCGCCTACGTTGGTGAGGCAATGCCCGTAGAAGAATTGGGGAGTCTCTACGAAGCGGTCGCCCAACTGATTGGTATTGCTCTGAGTAGGAGCATAGAAGAAGTCGCGCCAGTCGTAGTGGCTTACTCGGTTGCTGATCTGGTAGTCGAGTACAGTTGCCTCAAAGTCTTCAATGGAGGTATTGTCATTGAGATTCAAAGAGAAGCGTTGCTCATCTTCCTCGGCGAGCTTCCAGGCTTCGGGATGTAGGGTAGAGGAGCTGAAGGATGAGGGCTTGTCGCTGCTGTAGGCGATTGCGATCACCCGATATTCATAGCCTTTGATTTTGGTAATCTTTGCGGAAGCTATCTTATGCGCGTTATGGGAGCCGATAGAAGGGAAAATATCGTCGGAGGGGCGGTCGGAAGTACCGACGGCCTCCACGATAGTATCGTTTGTACTGTCATAGAGGTATGCGGCGGACGCAAGGATTGAGGGATCGTGTTCCTCCGGATCAGCTGCATCGGGGTCAAGACGCCGGAAGGTAAGGATGCGGACCCGGTCGATCTCTTTCAGCTCTTCCGAGCCATCTACCGGGGTGTTGTCGTCCTTGTTGTTATCGATACCCGGAGGCATCGCGCGGGTTGAGTCATCGGCATGATTCCCGGACTGATCGCCGGAAAGGTCGATATTCCAGTCGGTACCCAAGGAGATGCGGATTTCCGCCTCCGCAGTTTCAGTTGCGGTGGCCACCGAGGTAGAAGGGTCAGCAATCACTTCTCCGGGATTCGGATCATCGGCCGCGCATCCCGCAAGGAGGAGCGCCGCTACCGCTGAGCAGAGAATTGATTTGGATAGCTGAAAAATATGAAGTTGCGGATTTTTCATTATTATTGTACAACTGTCAGTCGAAATTAAGACCCCGTCCCACAAAAAATGTTAAATTCCGGGCGGTGAATTTTCGAGG
>CAYTOR010000120.1:0-6812 GCA_964439505.1 uncultured Sangeribacter sp. | reverse complement strand
AAGAGATCCGCACCGCCATTGCCGGACTCCAAAAGGGAGAACTTATCATCAAAGATCAAATGGCTTTTGCCCTCGGTATGGGTAGCAAATACAAAAAAATAAATATTAATCGGTTGATTTGAGATAAAAGAAACATCTTAGCCTTCGATTTCGAGTAGTTCGAGAAGGCGGAGTTCCTTTTCGTCAATCTCTTCGATAAGGGACTGCATTCGCACTCCGGCTGAGATGATTTCTTCCGTAGTCATCAGGCCGGACGCCATGCGGTTCTCAAGGTCTGCTTTCTCTTCTTCGAGTTTCGGGAGGATGGCTTCGAGTTCCTCCTTCTCCTTTTTCTCTTTGAATGTCAATCTCCGCTCTTTCTCTGTTCTCTGTTTGCCGGAAGCGGTAGTGATTTTTCCGGTTTTCTCCGTGCCGGTCTCCGTATCAGAGGCAGATCCATTGCTTTTTACCGGTGAAACTTTCGATTGAGAGGCTTCTAAGGCCTTACGCTCCTTCTCCTCCTGACGGAGGCAATGGCGATAGGTTGAATAATCTCCCGGGAAATCTTTCACTTCTCCCTGCCCTTTGAACACAAAGAGGTGATCAACTATCCTGTCGAGGAAGAAGCGGTCATGGCTTATGACGATGACGCAACCTTTGAAATTGACCAGATAATCCTCCAGGATGGTCAGGGTCATGATATCCAGATCATTTGTAGGCTCGTCAAGAATCAGGAAATTCGGAGAGCGCATCAAGACGGTGGCAAGATATAATCTACGACGTTCTCCGCCTGAAAGTTTATGGATATACTTCTGTTGGTCGGCCGGGGTAAAAAGGAAATGGTTAAGGAATTGAGAGGCGGTAAGAGTAGTCTTGTCGTCTATTCTGACTGTTTCGGCAATATCGCGGACGGCATCTATAACTTTCTTACGTTCATCGAAATCAGTCATGCCTTCCTGGCTATAATAACCGAATTTTACTGTCTCTCCGATATCGAAATGGCCTGAATCCGGCTCAACGATACCGAGAAGCATTTTTATAAAGGTCGATTTCCCGGCACCGTTGTCTCCTACGATGCCGACTTTTTCATAGCGGGCAAAGGTATAATTCCAATCCTTCAGGATGGTGATGTCTTCGCCGAATTTTTTACTGACATTCTTCGCTTCAAAAATTTTTGAACCGATATAACTCGATGAAACAGCCAGATTTACGTTCTTTTCCTGAAGATTGACATGGCTTTTCTGTTCAAGCTGATGAAAATTATCGATTCGGTATTTGGCTTTCGATCCTCGTGCCTGAGGTTGCCGTCGCATCCATTCAAGTTCGGTACGCAGCAGATTCTTAACTTTGGCAAGTTCGGCCGACATATTATCCATCCGTTCCTCGCGCTTCTTAAGATAATAGTCATAATTTCCTTGATATGTAAACACTTCTTCGCGATCGATTTCGATAATCTTATCGCATATCTTATCGAGGAAATAGCGGTCGTGGGTGACCATCAGCAAGGTCACTCTTTTGCGCACGAGATAATTTTCAAGCCATTCAATCATCTCTATGTCAAGATGGTTGGTAGGTTCGTCGAGAATCAACATGTCGGGTTCCGAGAGCAAGACTTTGACGAGAGCGGCTTTTTTAAGTTGACCTCCCGAAAAGGTCGACATCTTTCTGTCCAATTCAGTCAGGCCGAACTGGAAAAGCATTTGCCGGGCCAAGTCCGGTCCGGTGAAGTCATCGTCCGAGCGAGGATCGGGAGTAGCGTAGTGCAGAAGTGTCTCTTCCGGATCGAAGGGTGGTTGCTGCTCCAGATACCCGACTCGGATTCCATTGCGGAAAATCACGTTTCCGGAATCATAATCCTCTTTTCCGGCTAAGACATTTAGGAAAGTTGTCTTGCCTGTTCCGTTTTTAGCGATCAATCCGATTTTGTCGCCTTCGTATATGCCGAGGGTAACATCGCGGAAAAGCATCCGGTCGCCTACTGATTTAGTAAGGTTTTCGATCTGGAGATAAGAAACCATATTCTCAACCAATGAAATCGCAAAACTTAGCGATTAATTTAAGTCATTTTTTCTTTGGATATAATCGACAAAGAAAAGGTAATCAACAAAATAAACTGCGCCTGCATCAGAACTAAAGAGCTAATGCAGGCGCAAGGAAAAGAGTTTTTATAAAGCTGCGATAACTTCGATTTCCACGAGAGCTTTCTTGGGGAGTTCCTTTACTGCGAAGGCGCAGCGAGCGGGATAGACTGCCTTAAATTCTTCTGCGTAGACTTCATTCATCGGAGCGAAATATTCCATATCGGCGAGGAAAACAGTAGTTTTGACTACATTGTCGAGAGAAGCGCCGGCTTCCGCGAGGATATGCTTGATATTCTCGATCGACTGACGGGTCTGAGCTTTGATGTCGGAGGGCATTTCGCCTGTTTCGGCATTGATCGGGAGCTGGCCCGAAACGAAGATCAGATTACCGGCCTGAACGGCCTGGCTGTAGGGGCCGATAGCACCCGGAGCCTTTTTGGAATTCAATTCTTTTTTCATAGTTGTTTGTCGCTTTTTTGTATCGTTTCTGTTGCAAATTTGGGCAAAAAAATGCAATTTAGCAAGATTTTTAAGCGTGTTATAAAACATAAAGTGGAAATTCAATCTTTATAATTGACTGATTTCCACTTCATTATCTTGAGCCGCGAGTGGGACTCGAACCCACGACCTTTTCGTTACGAATGAAATGCTCTACCAACTGAGCTATTGCGGCATCGTTTGCAATGCAAAATTACAAAAATATTTTGAGGCGACAAAATATTTCTTTATTTTTTGCATTGATGCAGGTTTATGATCTAATGCGTAATCCCGCAAATCTATGATATAGTTTCCTCGACCTGTGAAAATCAAATAGAGCAGTGTCTAACCATTAGTCGATGATGTAATCAACGCAGGCTCGCGCAGCCTTATGTGGGCCGACGATTCCTGCGGCAGCTACATGGTCGGGATGCTTGGCGTAAACCTCTACATCTGCCATAGTCGGGACGACGGCAGTCAGGACAACGTCCCAATCCTCTGCCGGATTTTCGTTGAGGCCGACCTCCATCGATTCCAGACATTCGATTTTTTCAGGAAGCGCGAGCAGGGCCTCCGCAAATTCTGAAGCGACACGACGGCGAGTTTCCGCGTCGCCGTTCAGTTTAAACATTACTATATGCTTTACCATAATATATATGCTAAATATATATCTATTCCTTAGGTATAAATCTTAGGAATAATTTATAACCTTATCCTTTTACTTATCTCAATTTGATAAATTGAAGATATTATTTTGCGTCACCGTAAAGGCGCTCGCGGGCGGCTGCGACTTTCTCATCCGTGATGTAGTCATCGTAGTCCATCATCTTGTCGATGATGCCGTTGGGAGTCAGTTCGATGATGCGGTTGCAGACGGTCTGGATAAACTCGTGGTCATGGCTGGCCATGAGGATAACGCCTTTGAAGTTCTGAAGAGTATTGTTGAAGGCCTGAATGGATTCGAGGTCGAGATGGTTGGTCGGGGAGTCAAGGACCAGAGTGTTGGCGTCCGTCAGCATCATGCGCGCGATCATGCAGCGTATTTTCTCACCTCCGGAAAGTACACTCGCTTTCTTCAGCACCTCTTCGCCGCTGAAGAGCATCTTGCCTAAGAATCCTTTGAGATAGATTTCGGAAGAGTCTTTGGAATACTGGCAAAGCCAGTCGACCAGGTTGAGGTCAGTGTTGAAGAATTCGCTGTTGTCCAAGGGGAGGTAGGCATGCGTGATGGTCTGGCCCCATTCGTATTCGCCGGCATCCGCCTTGCGGTTGCCGTTGATTATCTCGAACAGAGCGGTCATAGCGCGCGGATCGCGGCTGAGAAAAGCTACCTTGTCGCCCTTCTCAATCTGAAAATTGACGTCATCGAAGAGAACCTCTCCGTCAACGGAAGCCTTGAGGCCCTTGACTTCAAGAATCTTGTTGCCGACTTCGCGGTTTGGAGTGAATATGATGCCCGGATAGCGACGCGAGGAGGGCTTGATTTCCTCAACATTGAGTTTCTCAAGCATCTTCTTGCGGGAAGTGGTCTGCTTTGATTTAGCCACATTAGCGCTGAACCGCTGGATGAACTCAAGAAGTTCCTTACGCTTTTCTTCAGCCTTCTTGTTTGCGGCCTGTTGCTGACGCAAGGCAAGCTGAGAAGACTGATACCAGAAACTATAGTTGCCGGCGAAAAGGGAGATCTTGTTGTAATCGATATCCAAAGTATGGGTAGATACGGCGTCGAGGAAGTGTCGGTCATGGCTGACGACGAGCACGGTATTCTCGAAATTGGCAAGATAATTCTCGAGCCAGGCTACTGTCTCCAGGTCCAGGTCATTGGTGGGCTCGTCGAGCAGCAGATTGTCGGGGTTGCCGAAGAGCGCCTTGGCGAGGAGCACGCGCACCTTTTCATTAGCCGACATGTCCTTCATCAGCATATAATGGCGGTCTTCCTTGATGCCCAAGCCGGAGAGAAGTGCGGCTGCATCGCTTTCTGCGTTCCAGCCTTCAAGTTCGGCAAACTTTTCTTCCAATTCCGCGGCCCGGATACCATCTTCGTCCGTGAAATCCTCCTTGGCGTAGATAGCGTCTTTTTCTTGCTTGATGTCCCAGAGGACAGTATGGCCGCGAAGTACGGTTTCGATTACTGTACATTCATCGAATTCGAAGTGATCCTGAGACAGTACCGACAAGCGTTCGCCGGGACCGAAAGTCACGGTTCCGTGAGTGGGGGAGAGCTGTCCGGAGAGAATGCGCATCAAGGTAGATTTGCCGGCTCCGTTCGCGCCGATTATCCCATAACAGTTGCCATGAGTAAATGTGAGGTTGACATCCTGGAAAAGCGTACGCTTTCCAAATTGAATTCCGAGATTATTGACTTGAATCATACTCTGTTAAAAATTGCCGGTCAGAAAAGTCTCAGACTTGGAATTTAATTCTCCCTTCCTTGAGAAGTCCGGTGAGAAAGAGCCATCTTGACCGCTGACCGATAAAATTCTTACAAAATTACTAAAATTTGGCGATATGACCAACCTCTTGGTGAACATTCCCCCCTTTTATATAGTATTTATAATTAAAGACTCCTTAGTAAGTGAGAAAAATTATTGACCTGATTCGATTGATTTTTTAAACTTACCGACTATATGACTATACCTATAATTATAGAAAATATTGACTAATTATAATGAAAACTTATACCTTGACTTTCGACTCGGCTTCCGCTGCCAATCATATCAGGCGTTGGATATGGATCTCTGCTTTGGGCGGAGGAATGATATTGGCATTTACTTCCTGCAAGTATGAAACTGAACCTCTGCCTGAACTTAAAGCTGATACTTATACATCCTCGACCCTTTCCCTGACGTACGACGGGGAGGCCATGCCCGGCAAATCAGCCAAAATAGAATATACTTCCGAGCCGGGGAGCAATACGCCGTCAAAAGCGGAGATAACCCTATACTCGGAGTTCGATCTCAGTCAGTTGACGGGAATGGGACTTACCGGGAGTGTCAAGGGTCCGGGAGTACTACCCGGGTCCCCTATGCTGACTCTAACGGCTGATCTGCAACCGGGCTCCGGATGCTATACTTTCAGCGGGGAGGGCAGGACGGACAACGTAGATTATAAATATTCCGGCAGTATCCGTTCAGACCTGTTGGAAGTCAACTTTACCGGTTGCTCTCTGAAATCGCAGGTATTAGCCGGGAAAGTCTTTTCGCCGGCCCCTATTGTCAAGAAGGATCTGCTGACCTACGAATCCCTTCCCTTCCATCTTGTCTGGGAACTGGATCCGGCCGCCGGAATAGACATTCCGCTTTCGGATATCCTGACGGGGATTGTAACTGCTCCGGTCATTCCGGTCTATAATAATACTGCGTATACTTCGGTTGCCCTCCTGTTTGATAGCGCCGTAAAGACGATAGCACTCAATCCCGACGGTAATATTCCGGTCGTCTATATTTCGACTGTGGGAGGAGCTGCGCATTTGGCTACTACAACCGGCAACATGCTCCAATATGTTCCGGTATCCGGAGGAATGAAATTATATGTAAATCCTCTTTCGGCTTTAAGCCAGATGCTTGTCATACTCTCAAAGCCTTCTACGGATGCGGAATTCGTCACTAAGGCTACTGACCCGGCCTCTACTCCCGACTCTTATGACATCCTTAACGGCGCAGATCCCAAGCTGATCTCAGCCTTTGCCAAGGCTTTGGTAGCTACTGTCAGTCCGCAGCTCAGCGAGGGAATATATCTGACCGTCATGCCTACTTCCAAGGGAGCTGATATCTATTTCGATACCCGCTCAAGCGTCACGTTTATTTCAGCCCTGATGCAGAATCTTCTAAGTGAACCGGAGATTGCCTCCGCTCTGCAGGAATATCTCGGAAGCCTCGATCTTCCCGATCTTAGTCAGGAAGAATTGGCAGGGTTACTACAACAACTCCCCGGATTCTTGGAGAAGACCACGAAGTTGGAGGTCGGCCTTTCATTGGTTAATTATACCGGCAAGTAATTTTTCACTAAATTTTTGCGCCTGATAGAACCCTATAAAATAACAACTTCTATCAGGCGTTATCTTTATATACATTTCTAAGTTACGATTACGACTTCTTTAGACCCCGTCCAATAAAAAATGTTAAATTCAGGGCGGTGGATTTTCGAGGGAATTTTGACTATCTCGTAGGGAGCAATGCGAGCATTGTGACCGGAGAGATGGGCAAAATTCACCGGAAAGACACCGAGCAAAAGTAATTTTTTCATCTGAGGATGGAGTTTAAGGATGATGAAGGA
>CAYTOR010000119.1:0-6876 GCA_964439505.1 uncultured Sangeribacter sp. | reverse complement strand
CGGACACCTTTTCCTGAGACTCAGCAGTCGCTTCTCGATCTCGCAAAACATCTCACGCCGCTTCCCATCCTTTACATTCCATTCTCCATGACGGAGATGATGACGCACTACTACAGATGCTCGGAATTCACTTACATAAAACCGAGGAGCAGGATGCGCAGCCACTTCCGCGAAGATCTTGTCCAGATCTATCACCCGGACTTCACCCAAGCGCTTGCGAAAACATCTGACAAGTTCCCTGTCTCTTTCTTCCCCGAATTCGGAAACACTTCCTTTCTTTTTCATATTGTCGATATTTTTTAGATTTGCTTTATATAATATTAATGTGATTTAATATCAATGATTAGATATTTTAAATTTTACAATGCAAAGTTAATTATTATTTGTCAAAATTTATAATAATTTTTGACTTTATTCGATGTAATTTTGCAGTGTCGAAAGATGAAAACCAAATTACTCACTGATTAGAACACTAATATTCAATACGTTTAATTACACAAACAATATGAAAGAAAATTTAAATCCAAAACCAAATTCGCTAAAGGAGGAGAACCAAAATTCCGCAGCAAATAAAAGCATCGCTAAAAACGAAGAGTCGACCTACGACCTCTCGGACGTCGGAGATGCCGCCCTCCTCGCCGTCCTCTCCGAGAATCAGAAAACCGGGACTCCGGATGAAAAGAACCCCGCTGACAAATCTACCGATAAAGATGGGGAAGATAATCAGCCCGGAAATGACGGAGAGGTTCAGAAGGAAGAAAAAGAAGATCAGAAAGAAGAAAAGGAGGGGAAAGAGGATCAGGACAAGAAAAACGGAAATGAAGAGGATTCCGAAAAAGAAATGGAAGAAGAATCTCCGGCTGTCGAGGAGATCCCCGAAAAGATGGTGAATTCTCTCTTAGCACTGGCGCTGAAACTTCTCAGCGGGGAGATGCCCGAAGAAAGACTCGCCAACCTCATGAATGCGGCCTCGGCAGTGGAAGCCATCGAACAGGCCCGCAAAGAGGGTGAGATCGCCGGACGCAACGCAGTGATAGATGAGCGACTCGTGGCACCGGAGGTCGGGGCGCCGGACCTGATCGGCAGCCCGGCTCCAAACCGCAATCGCAAAACCTCCATCTTCGACCTGGCGCTTGACGCCAGATAATTTCGATTTTCATATCACTCTTAAATACCAAAGAATACCATTCACTTTAAAAATCAAATCATTATGCCTACTACAGTATCAAACGTAGCCAATCTTACCGGCGGAATAAATCCGGGCAACCTCATCGAAACGGATGTTGACGAACAGCTTTTCCGATTTAACTCCGACGACACTCCGCTGATGAATCTGATGCTTCGCGCTAAAAGAGTGAAGGTCAATTCGCCGGAAGTAGACCATTACATGATCGACGAACCCGCCGCAACCTTCAAGACCTCCTCCGCGTTGGCGATGTCTTACGCCCAGCAGTCGATCCTTCCCTTGGACGCCAACGATCAGAATCTCGCCCGTCCTTACACTACTCTTCTCGTAAACGGCATCGAAGGGTATGCGGAGAATGGCCTCACCCGCACTCCGGGCCGATGGCTGATGCTCTTCGTCACCGGTCAGGACGCTTCGACCAATAACCCGGTTGTCCGCGCAGTCAACGGACCCAAGAAGAATCCTACGGATGAGTTCTGCGGCGTCCCCTCTATCCCGGCCGGATCGACAATCACCATCCTCGCCAATTCTCTCTATGAGACTCAGAAGGAGGTAGATCCGGACCTGATCGTTCCCCAGCCTACGCGCGTCTTTCTCCAGAAGCGTGGCATGAACCAGGTAGTCAGTGACTACTTCGAGTCTCAGCGCAAGCGACTCCCCTTCTCGAAGGCAGTCATCGCGGAGCAGGCTATCGCCAACTTCAAGGTGCGCGGCAACCGCACGCTCTGGGCCGGACGCCCCGGAAAGATGAAGATCAACGTTCCCAAGATGGGCATGCAGTACGTCTATACCACCGAAGGCCTCCGCTGGCAATTCAAGCGCGAGCTGGCGCATAGCGGGAAGTGGACCGTAGAACGACTGATCCGCCTGGCTAAAATGTTCTTCACCGGCGAGGACGTACCCAAAACCGCCCTGCTGTTGGCCGGAAAGACTCTTCTTGAGCAGCTTCAATGTATCGACTACTCGAAGCATCCCGAGATCCAGATCTCTCAGCGTCAGAATACTCTCGGTTGGAGCGTCACCTGCATCCATACCGTCTTCGGCGATATCGAGATCAAGCGCGAACCGACGCTCGACCGCCTCGGCTGGGAGAACTGCGGTGCGCTGATCGGAGAAGACAGAATCGTCCATTATGTCTATTCTACCGAACACTCCTTCTCGGATAGGGTCGATGGCGAAGAGGCAACGCGCAACGGAATCCTCATCTGGGACGCCATAGCCCTGAAGGGCTCCTGCCACATCTGGATCGAAGGTGACGGCAACGCGGTCGCTGAAAACGCCTTCTATATGTGGGATTCCGAAGAAGCACCGACCGATGCCGAACCCAACACCCGCTTCATGCTTATCTGCGACTGTCCCGGCATGAGTCCCGATGCCAAGGCCGGCCAGATGTGGACCGTCACCAAAACCCTCACCGGCAGCGGAGCCGACCAAAAGCAAGTAGATCTCTGGTCTCGCATCGAAGACTAAGCCCATCGCATAAAATAATACCGAAATGAAAAAGCCAACCCTACCGGTCACTTTCGCCATCGACGGCCTGACCGAATACATCCTGCGCCTACCGATAGGCGCTACCCACTATGACTTCCAATTTACCGGAGGTATGTTGTCGGGCTACGGTATCCGACCCGCTACACTCACCCTTCAGGACCCTATCGCTATCCGCACACTCTTGGCCTCGCGGCAATACCGCAACGGCCTGATCCGAAAACTCGAATAAGGCCCTGCCTATGGACCTGCACATCAACCGACTCGCCGATCTCGTCGCCGTGGAATTGGGGGAATACCCCGATCCGGCGACGGCAGGTTGGACGATACATGAGGGATGTTCCCTGCGCGACATGGTAGAAATTATCCTCGAACCTCTGGCCCGGGAAACCGTAATGGAGCTACCTCTTTCCGATTGCACTTTCCTGCGCGATCTGAAGACCTGCATCCATACCCGAACCGACTGGGGCGACGGCCCACCCTTCACATGCGAATTGCCGACCGATTTCCTCCGACTTCATTCCCTGCGGATGAAGGATTGGCCCCATACCCTCTCGGAGGAATACCGGGGCGACAACGTCCGACTCGCTTTAGGAGGCGCCGCGCCCGACTGGCTGGCACAGCGGCTCTCAAGGCCGATGATCGAAATCCGGACTGCTACAGATACCTTGCCGGCAATCCTGCAATTCAGCAACACAACCGTCTCGGAAGCCGCAGAAGCGGTCTACATCCCTGACGTCTGCTATGATTCCGACGAAGGTGTACTCCGGAATTTCCAACCCCTCGCGCTGCCCCGATTGGTGGGGAAGATAACCTCGCGCCTGAAATCCATCTGATCGATGATCGATTCCGGCATGGCGCCCAAGTCCCTGTTTTTATCGTTGATTTTAACTTTATTTAACTTTATTTAGCAATTCACCAAATCTAAAGATTTCGTTATCCGCTGATTTTTAGTTAACTTTGCATTTGAATTCCGGAGGGGACGCAAGTCTTCTCCGAATTTTATTATTAGACTTAGATGATTGACAAGATAAAACTTAAAGAATACGTGGAAAGTGTCTTGGCGGACACTGACTGCTTCCTGACTGATCTTACGGTCAGCAAAGACAACAATATAGTCGTGGAGATCGACTCCCCGGGAGCGATCGACATCGATTTCTGCACCGCCCTCACACGCCGCATCGAAGAGGAATTCTCCCGCGATGAGGAGGACTACGAACTGGAGGTCGGTTCGGCAGGATTGACTTCGCCGTTCAAGGTGCGCGGCCAATGGGAAAAGAATCTCGGCAATGAGATCGAAGTACTGACTACCGACGGCAAAAAGCTCCACGGCGTACTACGCGAACTTCTTGACGACGCCTTCATTCTGGAGACCGAACAGAGAGTGAAGCGCGACGGAATGAAGCGTCCGGCCCTGGAGCGTCTGGAGATGGAAATCCCCTTCTCCGACGTGCGCCGCGCCGTCTATGACCTAAAGTTTTAAACCCGCGTTTTTGACCCCTTTTATTCTACAGTAATTTATAGGAAGACTTTAAAAATATTATGGCAAAGAAAGCTGAAAGCGTAAATATGGTCGACAGATTTGCCGAGTTCAAGGAATACAAGAACATCGACAAGACCACTATGATATCCGTGCTGGAGGAATCCTTCCGCAATGTATTGGCCAAGATGTTTGGCTCAGACGATAATTTCGACGTTATCATGAACCCCGACAAGGGTGACTGCGAGATCTATCAGAATCTCGAGGTCGTAGAAGACGGCGAAGTCAGCGACCCCAACAAACAGATCGGCCTCACGGAAGCACGCGAAATCGACCCGGAATGTGAGATCGGCGAGGATGTCACCAAGCAGATCTTCTTCGAGAAATTCGGTCGTCGCGCGATCCTTAACCTCCGCCAGACGCTTCAATCGAAAATCCTCGATCTTCAGAAAGACGCCATCTACAATAAATTCAAGGAAAAAGAGGGTGAGATCATTGTCGGAGAAGTCCATCAGATCTGGAAACGCGAAATGCTCCTTCTCGATGAGGAACAGAATGAACTCCTCATGCCTAAAGAGGAGCAGATCCCGGGCGATTTCTTCCATAAAGGCGACATGGTCCGCGCCATCGTCAAGCGCGTCGATAACCCCAACAATAACCCGAAGGTGATCGTCAGCCGCACCGACGAACGCTTCATGCGCCGCCTCTTCGAGCAGGAAGTCCCGGAGATCCACGATGGCCTCGTGACTATCCGCGCAGTGGCCCGCAAACCGGGTGAGCGAGCCAAAGTGGCCGTCGAATCCTACGACGACCGTATCGACCCGGTCGGCACTTGCGTCGGCATCAAGGGTTCCCGTATCCACGGTATCGTCCGCGAACTGCGCAACGAGAATATCGACGTGATCTCCTATACCAATAATCCCGCGCTCTTCATCCAGCGCGCACTCAGCCCGGCCAAAATCAGTTCGATACGTATCGACGAAGAAAAGAAGACGGCCGAAGTCTTCCTTCACCCCGAAGAGGTCAGCCTCGCAATCGGCAAGGGCGGCCTCAATATCAAACTCGCCACTATGATAACTGGATATACCATCGACGTCTACCGCGACATCCAGGAAGGCGAGGAAGATATCTATCTGGATGAATTCAGCGACGAAATTGATACTTGGGTCATCGAAGCTCTCAAGGATCTCGGTCTGGGCACCGCCAAAGCCGTGCTCAACGCCGATCCCAAACTCCTCGAACAGGCCGACCTCGAAGACAGCACTCTGGAACACGTAATGAATGTACTCCAGGCTGAATTCGAAGATTAAAAAAGATAATATGCGACAAAAGATAAGTAAGTTAGCAAAAGAATTGAATGTCAGCGTCTCTACAGCTGTAGAGTTCCTGCGCAGAAACGGCATCGAGGTCGAAGACAACCTCAATGCGCGTGTCGACGAACGCGCAGTCGCCCTGCTCCATAAGGAATTCAGCCGGGACGCAAGTGTGAAAGCTACAGTCGACCTGAAGCGAGAGGAAAAACGCGCCGCCGCCGAAAAGGATAAGGCCGCCGAAAGAGCTGCCGCCGAAGCGGAGGAAGCAGCCCGTAAAGCAGCCGCCGAAAAGGCCGCAGCCGAACGCCGCGCACGCGAAGAAGAGGAGGAAGCCGCCCGTAAAGCAGCCATAGCAAAAGCCCGCGCCGAAGAAGCCCGGATGAAAGCCGAAGCCGAAGCTAAGGCCAAAGCGGCCAAGGAAAAAGCGGAAAAGGAAGCTCAGGACGCTCAGAAAAAAGCGGAGGCGGAGAACAAGGCTCAGGACGCTACCCCCTCCCGGGAACAACCCGCTCCCGCCAAGCCCGCTGAATCTCCCGCCCAGATTTCGGCCGCAGTTACCGCCGCCGAACTCCAGAAAGAGGGCCCGCAGCTGAAGATCCTCGGCAAAATCGACCTCTCGACTCTCAATCAGAATACCCGCCCGAAAAAGAAATCCAAGGAGGAACGCCGACGCGAACGCATCGACAAGACCAAAGGACAGGGCGCCGGAGTCGGCCAGGCAGGTCAGAACGGCGACAAACGTAAGCGCACCCGCATCGGCAAAGAAAAGATCGATGTCGAAAAAGCCGGACAGCAGGTCAGCAATGACCGCCGTAACAACGGTAAGGGCGGCAATAACCGCGACGCCAATGGCCGCAACGGACGCAACAATCAGAATGGTGGCAACGGACGCAATAACCGCAAAGGAGGCAACAACTCCCATAACAATGAGGTGCGCTCCGAAGACGTGCAGAAGCAGGTTAAGGAAACTCTCGCACGCCTCACCAACAAGACTACCAAAAAGAGCGTCAAATGGCGTAAGGAAAAACGCGAGGAAGCCCATAACCGCGAACTCGCAAATCAGCAACGCGAAGCCGCCGAAAGCAAGATCATCAAGATCACGGAGTTCGTGACCGCCAACGACCTGGCCAACCTCATGGAGGTACCCGTCAACTCAATCATCGCTACCTGCATGAATCTCGGTGTTATGGTCTCCATCAACCAGCGACTCGACGCCGAGACTATCAATATCGTCGCAGAGGAATTCGGATTCACTACCGAGTATGTCTCCGCCGAAGTCTCCGAGGCCATCGCTTCGGAAGAGGATAAGGAGGAGGATCTCGTACCGCGTCCCCCGATCGTCACCGTCATGGGCCACGTCGACCACGGTAAGACCTCGCTGCTCGACTACATCCGAAACGCCAACGTCA
>CAYTOR010000118.1:0-7043 GCA_964439505.1 uncultured Sangeribacter sp. | reverse complement strand
TTCCCTCGAAAATCCACCGCCCTGAATTTAACATTTTTTATTGGACGGGGTCTTAATTGGTTTCATCAGAAGAAATCCTCACGTTTGCAAATTTATTAAAAAATTATGAGTCATCAAAGTCATCATCAAGAAGATTTTGAAGATAAACGAGGGAAACGATGGTCTTTCTTATGACTTTTGTGTTATACTAATAAGTAAGTGAGAATGATTATTCAAATATACCGATTAATTCAGCACTTGCTTAAAACAGGATTCACTTAAATCTTACGCTTATGAACTATGTGTCCGACGGGCGGGGCGCGTTGCCTCTGATATCGCTGATTGCATTGCTTTCGGTGTCGCTTACCGTTAATCTTCCCGGATTAGCCGTTTCTCCATTGCTCGGTAAGCTTGCAGATCTATTCCCTCATGCAAGCAGACTTGAGCTGCAGTTGCTGACCCTTCTCCCGAATCTGGTAATCATTCCCATGATACTGATTTCCGGCAAAATCACGAACTTACGCAATCAGACAGTGGTACTTGCAATCGGGCTGAGCCTCTTTTTGATTTCCGGAATCCTATACCTCTTTGCAGATACGATGCCGATTCTTGTCGGACTCGGTGTGGTCCTGGGCATAGGATGCGGACTGGTAGTGCCGATAGCCGCCGGCCTTCTGTCGGAATGGTTCTATGGAGAGCAGAAAGCCAGAGTGCTCGGTTTCAAATCCGGCACATCCAACGGGATTGTCATCTTGGCTACAATTTTTGTAGGATGGGCAGCCGGACGCAGTTGGCACGATGCCTTTCTGGTCTATCTCGTGCCGATTATCCCTCTTTTGCTCATGCCTTTCATGACAAACAGTTTCATTAAAGGGCATTTGCGTAAGGGGTCCTCTGATACTACCGCCCCGGGACAAAAAACGGCAGAAACCGCTGAAGCTGACAATTTAAAATTCAAGAAGCCGCTTCTGATGCTGGGTGGAGTGATTTTACTCTACATCGGGCTCACGGCAACCTCCATGGTATTCACGTATTATCTCCCCTTCACCATGAAACATTACGGTCTCTCCACTTCGCAGGTGGGCGTGGCGACAGCCATGTTCTATGTGACCGCTATGATCGGAGGGTTCAGTCTTTCTCCCTATATCCGGATGTTCGGACGTACCGCTCTCTATGTCTGCATCCTGATCATGACTGCCGGACTTCTGGTGATAGGGTTCTTGCATACAATGACAGCTTACGTTATAGGAGTGCTGCTGATCGGACTCGGTTACGGATTCTTCCAACCGATAATATACAATAAAACTACCCAGATCGCTCCCGACAAGTCAGCCTCAACCAAATATTTCTCGTATACTTTAACCGGCAATTACGTAGCGATAGCGTGTCTGCCGGTGGTTGTGGAATTCTTTCAATGGATCTTCAACAATCATTCGGCCGATTTCCCCTACTTCCTCAACGCGGGGATACTGGGAGTCATATTCCTGATTGGAATCTTTAAACGCAAATCCTTTGTATGGCATACGGGACATGCATCAGTAAAACAGCAGGGTGGCAAATGAAAAATTCAATCCATCTGATGATCTTCGGATAGTATGGGCCGTGGCATTTTATCAAGGAAAGGGGTCTGGACGGGCTCCGGATGTAGTCATTCGGTGACCAAAACAGGACGTCCGGTCATGGCCGATGCCATGCGGGTCAGAGTGACAGCTGCCTCATGACGCGCCCGTCTGACTGTGCCGTCACTGTAGAGAGTCTTCCGGGTGCGTTCCAGAGCATGGCGTTTGGCGATATTTTCTTCCTCCTGAGTCATCTTGGACGACTCGAAGATACGAAGACTCTTGGTGTCTATGACCCTCCAGGAGTCCTGCTCGGTAGATTCAAAAACTTCGACTTTCTCTTTGGGAAGCCTCAGCCGGAGAGTGTCATTTGATATGGAATCTCCCTTATGGACGGAGGCCCTCACTTCCGAAGGAAGATTCTCGATATCGAAGGTAATACGGGCCTGCTGCTTCTGGATACCATAGATAACGCGATGATTGATCGTGTCGCTGACGAATGTCTCACGATAAATATCCATCGCGCAAAGTTCAGCGATTGGCCGGAGATCTACTATCTTACCTTCTTCTATAGTAATTTTCTCCTCCGGTTCAGTATGCCTTGAACAAAAGCCGAGCCATAACCCTGCGGCGAAGCCGCAGAGAATCAGAATCAGAATTATGTAATTACGGAGAGTCTTCAAAGGATTTTTTAGATATAAAGAAAGACTTGAACGGACACTTATATTTCGATTTTATTGACGGACAAAGGATTATTGACGAATTCAACACGATAGCCGGCGGCTTCCCCGAGAGCCTCGAAATAGGCATGCGCCTTGCGTTGGGCAGTGGATTCGAGTTCGCGACGATAGACGGGGTTGGCGGAGAATTCTTTCTTGAAATCTTCGTTGGCCTTCTCTTTAAGGTCAGCCCGTTCGCGAGAGTCAGGGCGGCTACGGAAAAGGCCGATGTTTTCATATACCTCCTTAAGCTCTGCGGACCTTCCCGCAATCTCTGACTGCACCGGAGGGAGCTTTACGGTAATCACCTTGTTGTCCTTGTCCACGCTGATATCTGATGGTCCGAGCTTATCCATGTCTATATATGCCTTTAGGTAAATGTCGAAGGAATATACCGCTATCCTGTCGCCGATTTTATACCATGCGGAACGCTCCGTAGTGATCGTTTTGGTTACGGTCATTGAGGCGAATTCAATCCTGGCGGCCCGATGCCATTCCTGATAAAAATCCGGAGCATAGTCCTTCATCATGGATATGGAATCAGACATCCTGTCTTTATCGTCATTGCCCGAGCAGCTTGCAGCCGCCGGCAATAACGCGATAGTCATCAGGATTGCCATTAATTTAATAACCGGCATAAGAGTCAGGTTTTAAGGAATACGAGCCATACGGCAAGAATCAGGCATACGAAAGCAGCGAAGTGATTCCAATGGAGGGTTTCGCCGCGAAAGAAGACTACGGTAAAGACCGTGAAGATCACTAACGTTATGGCTTCCTGAATCACCTTCAGCTGCATAAGGGAGAAAGGCCCTCCATTGCCTGTAAAGCCCATTCTGTTGGCAGGGACCTGACAGAAATATTCCAGCAGGGCAATGCCCCAGGATATCAGCACTACGATAAACAGGGGCGTAGAGTTTGATATCCATTTCAGATCCTGCATCTTCAGATGGCCATACCAGGCCAGGGTCATGAAAATGTTGGAGATTACGAGCAGGAGGATAGTATAGAATGCAGTCATGGGAGTCGTAAAAGTTTTACGGAAGAGTCATGGCAAGGTAACGGGGCGCGGAAATGTCATGGCCCGCATCCCGCTATTCCTTTGAAAACGCAAGAGCGAGATCTTGAAGAGAGGGGATGTCGGCTTTATGCAGCCGGCTCCTGAGGGTTATGACAGGCTGAAGTATTTCCATGTTTTTCATCCCTTCCATGGCTTTTGTCATCACTGCGGAAGCAGCCGGAGCCCATGATCCGTTGCCCATGATTCCCACTTTGCGTCCTGTGAGTTTTTTCTGTTCGATGTGATGGAGGAAGTTGTGCATCGCAGGGAACACGTCTGCGTCATAAGTGACGGAGCAAAGCATGAGGCCGGAAAGACGCCAGGCTTCAGCTACCGCGTACGAAACATCATGGCGGCATAGATCCAGAAGTGTTATCTCTCCCGCGCCGGCATCGTCCAGCATTGAGGCGATGCGGCGTGCTGCATCAGCCGTTCCGCCATAGATGGAAGCGTATGCCACGAGCACTCCCCGGGCCTCGGGTTCGTAGCGGCTCCATTTGTCATAAAGTCCCAGATAGAAGTCGAGATCATCAGAAAGGACGGGACCGTGTAGAGGTGCGATCATCTTAAGTTCATGCGCACCTAATTTCTTCAGGATCGCCTGGACATTGACTCCATAGCGGCCTACGATATTCGCATAATATCGCCGGGCCTCAGTCGGCCACGCTTCCGTAGAGGAGGACATGGCAAAGGATCCGAAGGCATCCGAGGAAAACAGGATGCCTTCCAGCAGGTCGACCGTCATCATTACTTCGGGCCAATGCACCATCGGAGCAGTCAGGAATTTAAGTTCGTGGCGTCCGAGTGATAAGGTTTCTCCGTCGGCAACTGTCAGGATCTTTTCCGTGAAATCGATGTCTTCGAAGAAATTGGCAAGCATCGTGGCAGCCTGACGGGTGCAGACAAGCTTAAGTCCGGGATATTTTGCCAATAACGTGCGTACGCCTGCCGAATGATCAGGTTCCATGTGATGGATGATCAGGAAGTCCGGCTCAGTCCCTTTTGGAAGGGCAGCGTCTATATTGGCGATCCAGTCATCGATCCGTCGGATGTCGACGGCGTCAACGATAGCGATTTTTTCATCCTGAATAATGAAAGAGTTATAGGATATACCCGCAGTCAGAGGGTATTGGGCTTCAAATAAGTCAAGGTTGTCATCGTCCGTGCCGATGAAAGTAATATCTGAAGTGATCTGGCGCATATTTTGTATTTTTGTTTTATGTTTCAGTTTTAAGCTTATCAATGTACCCCTATATGAGAACTACCTGCCGCTTCGGAAAGTTTATTCTCTGTCAGCGAGGTTACTTCTGAGTCTTTTGGGGATGTCCTTTTTGTGTCAGCAAGAGGGTGACATCCGAGAGACCTCGGATAGTATCGGCTTCAGTAGCCGGTCGCAACGACAGAAGGGTTCCGTTGCTGACCTTGAAGTCCGGTACGACGATGCTTGTCTCGAATATTCCGAAGCGCCCTTTTCCGATGGGGGTTCCGTCGGGGAGGAAAAGGGGGATCCGGAGGGTATCGGTTGAGATCGGCTCGTCAAGTCCTGCCTTTTCCAATATCAGGTCAAGTCGGGAAACGTTGCATTTATCGACATACCGGAAAGCCAAGACGGCCTGATAAGTGCCGAGACAGCGCGGCAGGGTATCTCCCATGGCGCGGGCCGTCATTTCCGCAAATCTGTTTTCCGGGTTAGGCTGATAGGCTGCCGGATCAAGATTAAATTCAATAATCTCGCCGGAGAGCCATCCTTCCGCCGGAATCTTTCGGGACTCGCACCATTTAATATCATCGCGACATCCCATCGCTAAGAAAAGCGACAGGATGCCGAAGATAATGGATATGTCACGGAAGCGTAAACTCATTTAAGTGATCCGTATTGCTTTCTGACCGGTCCGGAAGTGTCGGGAGCGGGACGGCGTTCGGCGCTGTCAGCCTCTCCGTCATTGACCGACTTATTGCGCTTCGGGTTCTGCTGATTGCCCTCAGTGGGTTTCTGCTGACCCTTATGGCCCGGTTTTTGGCCGGGTTTCTGCTGACTGTTATTGCGGGCTTTCTGCTGACCATTGTCCTTGGAGTCTTTTCCCTCTTTGGAGCGCTGGCGTCCTCCATCCTTGGAATTTTTCTGGCGCCCTGATCCTTTGGAATCTTTGGGTGATCGGCGATTCTCCTCTTTTTGGGGAGACTCCTTTTGATTCTCCTTTTCTTTCTTTGGAGATTCTTCTTTCACCTTCCGGGGGGAAGCCTCCTTCTTGGACTCGGTCTGCTGGCGATTCTTCCTCTTCTTTTTCTTTTTGTCAAAGCGGGTCAGGGAATCCTGGCCGACGAGCTCCACATACTCCTGACGCACGGGGGGCGCCACTTTCTGGGCCTCAAGTTGCTCCGGTTTTTCGCCGCGCTTATTGATTTCGATAATTTCTTTTGCGCGATCGGTAGAGATCGTCACCAGATTGACGGCGGCATGTTTGTCGGTAGAGTAGGTGATAGTGCGGGCTAAAATATCAGTCTTGAACTGATAGTATTCCTGATCCTGAGTGATCAGTACGGCATCTTTCGGGGGGAATTCCTTGGCGGCTTCAGCGTAAGCATCGGTCTCGAAATTCAGACAGCATTTGAGTTTTCCGCATTGCCCGGCGAGTTTCTGCGGATTCATGGAAAGGTCCTGAATACGCGCCGCTCCCGTTCCTACGCTGACGAATCTCGACATCCATGAGGAGCAGCACAGCGGACGCCCGCAGGGTCCGATGCCACCGATTCGGCCGGCTTCCTGGCGCGCTCCGATCTGTTTCATCTCGATGCGCACCTTGAACGTATCGGCCAAGATGCGGATTAGTTTGCGGAAATCGACCCTTTCGTCAGCTATATAATAGAAGATGGCCTTCATTCCGTCGCCTTGATATTCGACGTCGCCAATCTTCATGTTCAGTCCTAAATCAGCTGCAATCTGGCGAGACCGGATCATTGTCGTGTGCTCTTTAGCCCGGGCTTCTTCAAATTTCCGGATGTCGGATTCCGATGCCTTGCGGAATATCTTTTTTATCTCCGAATCCTTGACATTGCCGGCCTTCTTCATCTGGAGTCTAACCAGAGGTCCGGTCAGCATCACCCGACCGATGTCGTGGCCGGGCGAGGCTTCGACAGTCACCCAGTCCCCTTTCTTGAGGGGAATCCGGTCAACGTTGCGGAAGAAAGCCGAGCGGGTGTTTTTGAAAAGCACCTGCACGAGTTCCGTCTCTTCCTCTTCCCGGATATAGGTGATATCGGAGAGCCAGTCGGTGACGTGGAGGGTGCCGCGAAGATCTATCTGTTTCTTCATGCGGCGCTGTTATTTGGCGAAGGCTACGGCTCGAGTCTCGCGGATGACTGTGATTTTGACCTGACCGGGATAAGTCATCTCATCCTGGATCTTCTTGGCAATCTCAGCCGACAGGCGTTCGGTCTCTTCATCAGTGATCTTATCGGCTCCGACAATTACGCGCAGTTCGCGGCCGGCCTGGATGGCGTAAGTCTTGATGACGCCGGGATAGGAGAGGGCGAGCTGCTCAAGGTCGTTGAGGCGCTTGATGTAGGCTTCGACGATTTCGCGGCGTACTCCCGGGCGCGCGCCGGAAATGGCGTCGCAGACCTGAACGATGGGAGCCAGCAGGGAAGTCATCTCAATTTCATCGTGGTGTGCGCCGATTGCATTGCAGATATCGGGTTTCTCCTTGAATTTTTCGGCGAGTTTCATAC
>CAYTOR010000117.1:0-7053 GCA_964439505.1 uncultured Sangeribacter sp. | reverse complement strand
CGCACCATAATCGGGTATATGCCTGAGAAATTCTCCCTTTATCAAGATCTGACATGTACGGTGAGGTCTGCGCCCGCTCAATGGAGGTCATCTATCGCGGCGACAACTATAACTGCTCTCCCTGCTACTATACCTGGAAAGAGAACAAAGACTATCCCTGGGATATGAATCCCGAGTCCTGGGATTCAGTCGTAGCGATCCCAACTCAGACTGAGGGATCGGCTGACTATCAGACTGTATCCGGCCATGTCAACTGGGAATCCGTGCAGCAGTCCGCCCTCGACGACAAGGGCCACGCAGCTTCAATCCTGCGCAAGAGCTCCAACCATAAGCTCAACGGCAATGAGTATCATACTCCCGATTACACTGACCACTCCGGTCTGAACGTGATCGACTTCGCGATGCACTGGAACTTTAACAGCGCTCAGGGCGCTTACGGTGTGCGCACTCAGGATGACCTCTATAACGACGCTACCTATAACGTCGTATATGTAGACTCACATGACTACGCTCCCGACAGCAACTATCGCTTCAAAGGCACTCAGGATACTTGGGCCGAGAACCTCTCGCTGATGTTCACCTTCCGCGGCATCCCCTGTATCTACTATGGATCCGAGGTAGAATTCCAGAAGGGTAAGGATATCGATAAGGGTGCGGTTCTCGCTCTTAAGGAGACAGGCCGCGCATACTTCGGCGGATATATCGAGGGTGACGTCAAGGTCAGCGACTTCGCTGAATATACTGACGCAACCGGCAACCTTGCCTCCACACTTTCCTATCCCTTGGCAAAGCATATCCAGCGCCTCAACAAGATCCGTGCTGCCGTGCCGGCTCTGCGTAAGGGACAGTACAGCAACGACGGTTGCTCAGGCAAGATGGCGTTCAAGCGTCGTTACACTGACTCCACAACCGACTCCTACGTACTGGTGACCATCTCCGGCGACGCTACTTTCACCGGAGTCCTCAACGGTCGCTATGTCGACGCTATCACCGGCGACGTGCAGAATGTCAGCGACGGCAAATTGACTGCCAAATGTTCCGGAAAGGGTAACCTCCGCGTCTATGTCCTCGACACAGACAAGACCAAAGCCCCCGGTAAGGTCGGTGAAGACGGAAAATACCTTTACGCTACTAAAGCCGCTACCGAAGAATGGGTAGAATGGCCCGATGAGACGATGCCCGAAGAGACATGGACCGTCAAGCCCAATCCGACTCCCGGGCCGACTCCCGGTGGAGAGCGCGTTGAACCCGATGAGCCTATCGCTCCCGCTATGGCTGAAGGCGAACAGGCAGTATTCTTCGAACATGAATCCTGGAATCCCGTATCCGCATGGATCTGGAGCGGCGGCACTAACTATACCGGCGGTAATTGGCCCGGTCAGAGCCTCACTTACCTCGGCAACAATGTCTACAAATGGACTTACACCGGCTCAGGCAAGATCCCCGAGAGCGCTAAGGTTATCTTCTCCAACGCAGGCAACAACCAATGCTCGAAGGACGGTTGGGATTTCGTCAACGGCGGATACTATACTTCCAGCGGTTATCTGAAGACCATCCCGGGCGCAGGCGAAATTCCTGATGATCCCATTATCCCCGGCGTTGAGACCACTTATACTTACTACTTCGATAACTCCGACGCCAACTGGAGCAACGTATATGCTTACTTCTGGGACAAGGATAATCCCGGCGATACCAATATGTTCGGCGGTTGGCCCGGCACCAAACTCAACCAGTCAGGTGACTACTACGTAGCGACCTTCACAACTGACAAGACCTTCGGTCATCCAATGATCATCTTCAACGGCGGAAGCGGCCAGGCCCAGACCTCCGATCTTGAAGCTGTCAACCATGGTATCTATACCAAAGATGGCTATAAGGAAACTCACGTATCGACAGTCGAGAATATCGCAGGTGCGGATGAGTTGAAGATCTATACCGTAGGTCACTCGCTCGTAATCGAAACTCCGAAGGCCGGCACTATCAGTGTGGCTTCCTTAGATGGTTGCCAGCGTATTCTTAACCTCGCTGAAGGGGTGAATGTATTCGTTGACTACGCTCCCGGATTCTATATCGTAGGGAATAAGAAAATCGTAGTGAAGTAAGAGAAAACTTCAGAACATTAGAAGGCATGCCGGAGATTGAATCTCCGGCATGTTTTTTTCTCAGAGAACTGGGAGTACTCAGAGAAGTCAGAGTGCTCTTTGGATTTTTGAAAGGGATTTATTAATTTTGTAGGGATGAAAGAGAAAAAGACTAATGCGGCGAGAATCCTCGACAGGGAGAAGGTCGCTTACGAATTGATACCGTATACGGTCGATCCGGATAATCTGGCGGCTGATCATGTCGCCGAAGAACTCGGCGAACCGATCGAAAGGGTCTATAAAACTTTGGTCCTGCATGGCGACAAGACCGGCTATTTCGTGTGTGTGCTGGCCGGGAATCATGAAGTGGATCTCAAGAAGGCGGCTAAAGTTTCCGGCAATAAGAAGGCCGAGATGATCCCGATGAAGGACCTATTGGCCGTGACCGGATATATACGTGGAGGATGCACTTCGATCGGGATGAAGAAGCATTTCCCGACTTATTTTTCCGAGGAGATGATTGACTTCGATTATGTCTATGTGAGCGCGGGTCAGCGCGGACTGCAGTTGAAACTGGATCCGAAGGATCTTATGCGCGTCGCCAAGGCTGAGCCGGCTGATATCGTAGCTGACTGACTCATTTATAGGGATTTTCTCAGGCTAAGAATTATCAGGGTATAAAATAATCCGGATATAAAAAATTCAGGTATAAGCGGATGAATACTTTAGGTACTATACTTCGACTGTCGACTTTCGGGGAGAGTCACGGTCCGGCGATGGGAGGAATTCTTGACGGAATGCCTGCCGGAATTAAGATCGATAGGAATGAGATTCAGAAGATGATCGACCGCCGGCGCACCGGTGTCAATCCCCTTACCAGTCAGCGTAAGGAGACTGACATACCGGAAATTCTTTCCGGTATCAGCCCGGACGGGGTGACCCTCGGCACCCCGATCGGTTTCATTTTCCGCAATTCAGATGCCAGATCGAAGGATTACGGAGATCTCGCCGATCACTTCCGTCCTAATCATGCCGACTATACCTATCAGTTAAAATATGGCATACGCGATCATCGCGGAGGCGGAAGAGCTTCCGCTCGCGAGACTGTCAATTGGGTGATGGGTGGTGCGCTGGCTGCGCAATGGCTCAAGGGATATGGAATTACTGTAGAGGCCCGGTTGACGCAGGTAGGTGAAAGCGGGTATCCCGAAGTATTCCGGTCCATGATCTCAGAGCCGGAGGTATCGGAATTCCCTTTCGATGACCGGATAGAAAGGGCTATGATGCGGGAGGTGGAAGATGCCCGCAGCCGGCAGGATTCTGTCGGTGGCCGAGTATCCTGCGTTATCAAGGGTTTGCCGGCCGGAATAGGGGAGCCGATGTTCGGTAAACTTCAGGCACGCTTGGCCGAGGCGATGCTAAGTCTGAATGCCGTCAAAGGATTTGAATATGGAGCAGGGAATGGCAGCGTCGGCTTACACGGATCGGAAATCCTTGATCTTTTTAATCCGGAATTTGCCCCCATGCCTTTCCATACAAATCATGCAGGAGGAGCACTGGGAGGCATTTCTACAGGGTTGCCGGTCTTTTTCAATGTATGGTTCAAACCGACTCCGACAATTTCGCGCCCGTTGCCGATGGCGGATATAGACGGGAAGATAAAGGAAGTTCAGGTCAACGGCAGGCATGATCCGTGCGTGGCGATGCGCGCTCCGGTCATAGTCGAGGCCTTAAGCTGGCTCGTTGCAGGCGATCTGATACGGATGAAACTTCAGACCCCGTAGTCAGAGGACTGCCTTGGACATTAATTAATTATAAGATATCCCGCATATATTGCCACTATATTGCTGTCTTACATTATCCCCTTTAATAGAACCCCCTTTAGCATAGCATACCTTGAATCCTTATTATAAAGATTATTCGCAATATCTGAGTGAAAAATTCGGCGGAAGGAAGATACAGAAACTTTCGGTCGATGCCGGTTTTTCGTGTCCGAATCGCGACGGGACCATTTCAAGGGGAGGATGTATATATTGCAATGTTAGGTCTTTTACGCCCGGTTATTGTAATCCGGCGAAGACAGTCGGAGAGCAACTTGAAGAAGGTAAGGCTTTCTTCGGCAGGAAATATCCCGACATGCAGTATTTGGCTTATTTCCAATCCTTCACCGGCACGCATGCCCGGGCGGTAGAGTCATTGCGTCGACTTTATGAAGAGGCAGCCGGTCATCCTGATGTAGTAGGGATAGTTATCGGCACGCGCCCTGATTGTCTGCCGGAAGAAGTGATCGATTTGCTTGCTGACATCAACCGAAGGATTCCCGTAATTGTTGAAATTGGAGCGGAGACCGGTCATGACCATACGTTGGCGTTGATCAACCGCGGTCACAAATGGCAGGATACTGTCGCCGCCGTGCATGCGTTGAGTGAGCGGGGGATAGATGTCGGGCTGCACCTTATAGCCGGTTTGCCTGGGGAAGACCGGGAAGATGTCCTGGCGACTCTCGAAGAGGTGATGAAGCTCCCCGTTTCGACCCTGAAGTATCATCAATTGCAGATAATCCGCGACACCCCGCTTGCCAGTATGATAGAAGAGGGGAAGATTGCCACCAAGGTATTTGAGTTGGAGGAATACATGGAACTCTGCGTTGAGATAGTCAACCGACTTACGGCGGCTCGGCCGGATATAGCGATAGAGCGTTTCCTTTCCTCTGCTCCCAAAGGAATGGTAATAGCTCCCGGGTGGGGACTGAAAAACCATGAGTTTGTAAATCTGTTGATGAATAGACTCAAAAAGTCAAGGTCTTCGAGATAAAGAATTTAATCCCCAATCTAAAATCGGAATCATATATCTATAAACTCAATATATCAATATAAAAGAATTCTATATTCCCAATATAAAAGAATCATAAATACGAATAAATAGGAAATGAAAAAAACAATCTTGGTAATGACCCTCGGTCTGACTCTTTTTTCCGCTTCGGCGGCTGACGGAGTCGCTACGGTCCTCCTTCCTAAGGGAACGGACATGAAGCAGCTCATAGTGAGCCATGCTTCTATAGATAATCTTGTTTCTGCGCGCCGTCAGAGTGATCTTAAAATCATCTATGACACGGTTCCGGTCAAGAAAGACAAAGCCGAGTTCAAACTTGATGCCGCTCAGGCTTCGCGTTACAGCATAGCACTTGGCGAGCAGTCGAATGTCGATTTCTATGCCGCTCCCGGAGAAACGATCAATGTCGAGGTTTCAAAGATCACTCCACTTGATTACGTAGTGACCGGTACAGAGCTTATGGAGGGACTGACTGCCTTAGCTGCCGTCACCAAGCCCATCGAGCAACAATACTATACTATCGCCTCCTCCGGCAATGCGACCCGGGAACAATTAGAGCCGATAATGGCTGCCTACGATAAGGCCGTGAAGAACTTCATCGGGATGTATCCCAAGTCTCAGGCGATCCCCTTCGCCATCCTTGACCTTGAGGGTGAAGATTTCCTGAAGGCTTACGACAGCCTGACTCCTGAGGCCCGGAAGTCAATCCTTATGCCTATGGCCGACACACAGAAGGAAAAAGTGGAGCAGGAATTGGAGGTAGAGCGCCGACAGGCCGAGATGATGAGCGGCAATAAGCCGGCTCCCGGATTCTCCCTCCCGGACGTGACCGGAAAGATGGTCAGCCCTTCGGACTTCAAGGGAAAATGGGTAATTCTGGATTTCTGGGGAAGTTGGTGCGGATGGTGTATCAAAGGTTTCCCGGCTCTGAAAGAGGCCTATAAGAAATATGAGGGCAAGCTGGAGGTGATCGGTATCGACTGCAACGAAACACGCGAGGCCTGGCTTGCCGGTGTGAAGAAATATTCCCTCCCCTGGGTGAATGTCTACAACGGAGAGGCACCGGCCCTTCTGATGGAGTACGGTATCCAGGGCTTCCCGACCAAGGCCATCATCAACCCCGAAGGCCACCTCGTCGACATAACCGTCGGCGAAGATCCTACCTTCTACCAGAAGCTCGCTTCCTTAATCGGAGAATAACAGCTGCAAGAAGATACCCCCGCGAAGAGGGGCAATATATTGATAGAAAATTATTTCCCCCCTCCTTCATAGTCCGCGCAGCGGGCTGAAGGAGGGGGGAAATGTTATTTCTTGGGGGAATATGATCGGCAGAGGTCGCTGATAAGGCAGTTCGGGCAGTCCGGACGTCGGGCCTTGCAGACGTAGCGCCCGTGGAGAATCAGCCAATGATGGGCTTTGGGTAGGACCTCGGCCGGGATATGCTTGACCAAGGTCTTCTCGGTAGCTAAGGGCGTCTTGGAATTTCTGGTCAGGCCGATGCGGTTGCTGACCCGGAAGACGTGGGTGTCGACTGCCATGGCGGCTTTATTCCAGACAACCGACAGCATGACGTTGGCCGTCTTTCTTCCCACTCCCGGAAGTCGCATCAGGTTGTCGATATCCGACGGCATCTCTCCGTCAAATTCCTCCATAAGTATCCGCGCCGCATTGAGCAGATGACGGGTCTTATTATTGGGGAAGGTGACGGATTTTATGTATTCGTAGACCGTCTCTTCATTGCTTGCGGCCAAGGACGCCGGGTCCGGGAAGGCCTCAAACAAAGGAGGAGTCACGATGTTGACACGCTTGTCAGTACATTGGGCTGACAGGATTACCGCGAGCAGAAGATGAAAGGGAGTATCGTAATTGAGCTCCGTCTTCGGTTCGGGCATCACTTCCGAAAACCTTTCGATTATCCTGTCGTAGCGTTCCTGTATTCTCATTTCTTAGCCTGTAATCTTGACTCTTAGCGCGCGGCGTCGAATTCGTGGAGGAACCGGGCATCGTTTTCAGAGAACATGCGGAGATCCTTCACGCGATATTTGAGGTTGGTGATACGCTCGATACCCATTCCAAAAGCATAACCGGAGTATTCTTTCGAATCGATACCGCAAGCATAAAGCACATTGGGGTCAACCAT
>CAYTOR010000116.1:0-7097 GCA_964439505.1 uncultured Sangeribacter sp. | reverse complement strand
CTTCAGACCTGCGTGATTTTCAACAACGGCAGCCACTCCTTCCTCTCCGACAAAGACCGCCGCGACGAGCATACTATCCATCGCCGTCAGGGTGAGAAGATGCTCTTCGGCAAGAATATGGAGAAGGGATTGGTGCAGGAAGGTTTCGGCCTGAAGGCCGTCACCATCGGCGAAGACGGCTGGACTCTCGACGACGTTCTGGTCCACGACGCTACGACGCCCCAGAATTTCGTGCATCAGCAACTCGCCATGATGGACGGCCATGAACTCCCGCTCGCAATCGGCGTCATCCGCGACGTCGAGGCGATGAGTTATGAGACAGAGGTCGAACATCAGGTCGAAGAGGTAAAAGCCAAGAAAGGCTTCTCCAACCTGCGCGACATGATTCTGAAGACGACGGAAACCTGGACCGTAGAATAAGAGCAAGAAAGTCATAAATTGAGGGAAATCAAACGATAAAAAGCGGAAAAGATGCGCAAAGTCAAAAAAAATGTGCATTTTTTAAAGAAAAATTTCCTCAATTAAAAATTTATGATTTACTTTGCAGTCTGAAATAACAGAAAATCGAATATTAACTACTAACAAATTAGCATTATGTCTGATATCGCAAACAGAGTAAAAGACATCATCGTAGACAAGCTCACAGTAGATGAGGCAGAAGTAACCCCCGCAGCAGAATTCAGCAAGGATCTCGGCGCTGACTCTCTCGATACTGTGGAGCTCATCATGGAATTCGAAAAGGAATTCAACATCTCGATTCCCGACGAAGACGCTGAAAAGATCACTACTGTAGGCGACGCTATCGAATACATCGAATCCCACCAGGGTTAAGATTTCACCTATATAGGGAGCCGGCAATCTGTCGGGATTCCGTCATGGAATCCGACAGATTGACCTCCCCTTTTAAAATATAGGCAAGTATAGCAGATTTCAGCAAAGAGTCGGGCCCTTCGGGGAATCGGCTCTTACTACTATTCAGTAAACTCACAAATCTATAATATGGAATTAAAAAGAGTTGTAGTCACCGGACTCGGTGCGCTCACTCCGCTGGGCAATGACGTCGAGACCACATGGAAAAATGCCGTAGCCGGCAAAAGCGGCGCGGGCCCCATCACTCACTTCGACGCCTCGCTCTTCAAGACGCAGTTTGCTTGCGAAGTGAAAGACTTTAAACCCGAGGAACACTTTGACCGCAAAAAGCTCCGTCAGCTCGACCTCTACGCGCAGTATGCGCTTGTCGCTGCCCAGGAAGCCATTGACGACGCAAATCTGGATTCGGAAGAGGGCGTAGACAAGAATCGTGTCGGTGTGATTTTCGCTGCCGGCATCGGCGGCCTCCACACTTTCGAAGAGGAAGCCGGATATTACGCTATGAATGCCGACAAGGGTCCGAAGTACAATCCTTTCTTCATTCCTAAGATGATCGCCGACATCGCCGCAGGTCATATCTCTATCGACCACGGTTATCACGGCCCGAATTTCGGCACCGTATCTGCCTGCGCATCATCCAACAACGCAATCATCGACGCCTTCAACCTGATCCGCCTGGGTCACGCCGACGCTATCGTAGCCGGCGGCGCCGAAGCGGCTATCTATCCCGCCGGCGTAGGCGGCTTCAATTCCATGAAGGCCCTCTCTACCCGCAACGACGACCCCGAAGGAGCTTCGCGTCCCTTCAGTGGATCGCGCGACGGATTCGTTATCGGCGAAGGTGCGGCTGCCCTCGTGCTTGAAGAACTCGAGCACGCCAAAGCCCGCGGCGCCCATATCTATTGCGAAATCGCAGGCGGAGGCCTCAGCGCCGACGCTTTCCATATCACTGCGACTCATCCCGAAGGTCTCGGCGCGCGCCTGGTGATGGAAAATGCACTCCGCGACGCCGGCATGAAGCCCGAAGATATCGATTACATCAATATGCACGGAACTTCGACTCCCGTTGGAGATATCTCCGAAGCAAAGGCTATCAAGCAGGTCTTCGCCGACCACGCATATAAGATGAATCTCAGTTCCACCAAGTCGATGACAGGCCATCTGCTCGGTGCCGCAGGTGCGCTCGAAGCCCTGCTCAGCGTAAAGGCCTTGACCGAAGGAATCGTACCGCCCACTATCAACTATACTGAAGGCGACAACGATCCCGAAGTTGACTATAACCTCAACTTCACATTCAATAAGGCTCAGGAACGCGAACTCAACGCCGTCCTCTCCAATACATTCGGATTCGGCGGCCACAACGCTTGCGTTATCGTCAAGAAATATAAGGATTAATATCCTTAATCTCCAATACCCGAGAGTCCGCATCCTAAAGGGGATGCGGACTCTCTGTTTTTTGGCCATCGGCATGATTCATTGAGAAAAATTTTATTAATTTTGCAGTATGACACGAGATTTGTTTAGCCGTTACGTCTGGATCGTCGATACGTTCATGCGCAATGAGAAACTCACCCGGGAGGATTTCAACCGCCTATGGATGAAATGTCATCTGTCGGAAGGGAAGCCGATGCCGGAACGGACCTTCTATCATTACCGCCGCTCGATTGAAGAGAATTTTCACCTCGATATTCTCTGCACTCGCGCCGGAGAATTCTATATCGATCCCAAAAGCATAAGCCGCAACCGGACCCTTACTAACTGGATGCTTGACAGCTATGCGGTCAACGGCGCGCTCTCCGACACTCCCAACATTACGGGCCGCGTAGAGGTGGAGGATGTCCCGTCGGCACGCGAATATCTGCCGACAGTCCTTGACGCTATCAATTCCTCGAAGATGGTCAACTTCACATATGCGGGATTCTCGCGATCGCGAGCTGAAAAGGATATTCTTTTCGCACCTTATTTTCTGAAGCGTTACAAGCAGAGATGGTATATGCTCGGCTATAGGGTTAAAAGCAAGGATATCCGGACTTACGCGCTCGATCGTATTCAGCACATGACAATTACTGATATGCCCTTCACCATGCCTCCCGATGAGAAAGCCGAGGATTATTTCGGTCATATCCTTGGAGTCACTACGTCGCGGGCTCCGGTGAGACGTGTGGTTTTACGCGTGACTTCGACGCAGGCTAAATATTTCCGAGCCCTTCCTCTCCATCCCTCTCAGGAAGAGGAAATTCACGACGATTACTCTATATTCTCTTATCAACTGCAACTTAATTATGAACTTGTGCATGAAATAATGTCGTTGGGAGACGCAGTGAAAGTCATTGAGCCGCAGGAGTTGCGCGTGATGGTGACGGAGGCCCTGCGTTCGGCGCTGGCCCAATATGATTCCCGAGCAAGATAGGGGAACAGGGGTAGATAGGAGAGAAAATATGAAAATCATAGTAGAAAATCATGAATCTTGATAAATTGAAGAAATGGAGAAATGATCTGGAGGGTTATTTCGTCCTGACAGGGTATCTGATTCCCCAGAATGAAGCTGAAACTGCCATAAGGGAAGGAGTTTCTTTCAGGGGAATCAATATATTGATCTTGATTGTGGCCATTTTCATAGCCTCTCTTGGATTGAATACCAATTCGACGGCTGTCATTATTGGCGCGATGCTGATTTCTCCATTGATGGGTCCCATTATCGGGATAGGACTGGCGGTCGGAATCCATGATTTCGAACTTATGAAACGGTCTTTCCGCAATTTGTCGATGGCGGCTCTGTTCAGTGTGGCGACGTCATGTCTGTATTTTCTTATATCTCCGGTAAGCGAAGGGCATAGTGAGCTTCTGGCCAGAACATCCCCGACAATATATGATGTATTCATAGGTTTCTTTGGAGGTGCAGCAGGAATCCTCGCCATCGGAAGCCGGGTAAAGGGAAATGTGCTTCCGGGAGTAGCTATCGCTACCGCTCTTATGCCCCCTCTATGTACTGTAGGATATGGGCTCGCTACATTTCAGTTGAATTATTTCTTCGGTGCGCTTTTCCTTTTCTTTATAAATTCGGTCTTTATTGCCTGTGCGACTACTCTGGGTGTGAAATTGATGAAGTATAAACCTAAGGATTTTGCCAATCCCGTCAGGGCCCGACGTGTACGCAATATTGTCTATTCAATAGCTATCCTGACAATGATTCCTGCGGGGTATCTGACTTATCGGATGTTGACTGTGTCAAACTTCAAGAATAATTGCGACCGCTTCGTGGAGCAGCAGTTTAATTTCAAGGGAACTCAGGTGCTTCGCTCATCGGCGGAATATCGGAGAGGTGAGAAAACGTTGACAGTCAGTCTTGTCGGTAATATCCTCCCACAAGATTCTCTCGTCATGGCTCTGACCGATAAGCTCCCGGACTATAATCTTGGCGGAACACGGTTAAATATAATTCAGGGTGACACTCCATATCATGAATTCGATGTTACGGAGGCATCTTCGACTATGCTTAAAGATATGTATCTGATGACTCAGACTACAATCAATGATCAGAGAGCCACTATCGACTCCCTCCGGATGTTGACATCTCAGGTCGAGAGCAACGATACTATATCGGCCGCGATTTCTCCTGAACTCCGGGTGCTGTTTCCGGAAGTGGCAGACATAGCCGTGACGCGAGCAATATCGAGTAATGTCAAAACCGGCAAACTTGATACCCTCAATATAGCAATGGTGAGATATGACAGATATATGAGTTCGTTACAATATTCCAAATTCAGGGACTATCTGCTCGTCCGACTGTCACTTAAGAATATATCTATAGTGACATTGCAGAATTGACCGGCTGATGTCGGAATTTTAAGTAATCTAAAATAGATATTTTGTTTGTCTGTGATTATGATAATGTCACGCCCACTTATGATACGTAAATTTATTAATCCGACAGGGTTGATGATACTTTTGTTATTGCTGTCAGGATGTTTGAAAAATGAATTTACAATTAGAGTCAATCTTCCCGGCGATATTAATTCGACCTATACGGTTTCATACTATGGGGCGGCTCGCAACGGAGGCATAGCTATAGAGACCGCTATTGCCGTTACTGCCGGGAAGGGAGAACTGAAAGGAATCACGCGTTATCCGACAGTAGTCAGTCTTTTCTCCGGGCAAAATGCGCTCCCTTCAATCCCGATTTTTGCTGAGAGAGGGGATGAAATCCTGATTACGGGAACGGAAGCAGATCCACTCGGATGGAAAGTAGAGGGGAATAAACCTAATGTCCTTCTGACTGAATGGCGTCTGGCCAACCGCAAGGTCATAGAGAAAGTCATTAATCCTACGGGTGAAAATTCGGCTGAAAGCCGGGTCGCCTTTAATAAAGCTATAACGGAATTTGTAGAAAAGAATCCCGAATCCGTAGCCTCTCTGATAATTCTCGGTCTCTATTATGATTCTGTTATAGACCTTAAGGGCTTCCGGCGGTTGTATGATACGCTTGATAAAGCCGGCGTGCTCAAAGATTATCCCAATCTGATTTCACGTCAGGATCTGCTTACGGATACCGATCTTAATCCTTCCGACGGAGGAGGTAAGAAATTGACGGATATAGTTGTAAAAAGTTATATCAGCAACATAGATACATTGCGTCTCGTTTCAGGGAATCATCCTACATTGATGTATTTCTGGCGGAGAAGTGATATAGAGCGTAGGGAAGATATCGACTCATTGAAGAGAATTGCCGTATGGAGTGGCGATTCAACGAAGATGGGGATTGCAGATTTCTGTCTCGATACAGACTCAACTTCATGGACTTTCCCTGTCAAGTCCGATTCTCTGAAAAATTCACTGCACGCATGGATTCCGAGAGGCATAGCTGACGATAACCTGATGAAGATGGGAGTGGCGGGGACGCCTTGGTGGATTGTGACGGATTCAAAAGGGCGTATCATATACTCAGGTGATGACCGGACGAAAGCTCTCCCGGCATTCCGCAAACTCAAGAAATAAACCTAAAATATCAGAGACTGTGTTATCCAAAGTATACTCCGCAGCGATATATGGTATTGAAGCCAGGCAAGTAGTCATAGAGACAAGTGTAGACCGCGGCTGCGGCTTCCTGATAGTCGGACTTCCGGATGCTTCTGTAAAGGAAAGCCATCAGCGAGTGCTGAGTGCTATTAAACAGAGTGGAGCATCGGTCGTGCGCAAGAATGTTGTCATCAATCTGTCGCCGGCTGACGTCAAGAAAGAAGGGGCCGGATTTGATCTTCCCATGGCCATCGGTATGCTTGCTGCCGACGGGCAGATAGGCTTGGATAATCTCGGAGAGTACATGATGCTCGGCGAGCTGGCCCTTGACGGATCGGTTCTTCCCGTTCCGGGAGCGTTGCCGATGGCTGTGAAAGCCCGGGAACTGGGATTCAAGAAATTGATTGTGCCGGAGGCGAATGTGACGGAAGCGGCCGTAGTCAATAGGGTAGAGGTCTACGGAGTAAAGAATCTCCACGAAGTCATAGAACTGCTCGGAGGAAGAAGCAACCTGAAACCGACCGTCATAGATACCCGTGCTATTTTTGCGGCCTCGGCCAATAAATTCGATTTCGACTTTTCGGAAGTAAAAGGTCAGGAGGCCGTAAAGAGGGCATTCGAGGTGGCATGTGCCGGAGGGCATAATCTTATCATGGTCGGGCCGCCGGGAGCTGGCAAATCCATGCTCGCCAAGCGCCTTCCCTCCATACTTCCCCCCTTGAGTATGGCCGAGGCCTTGGAGACTACGAAGATCCATTCTGTGGCCGGCAAACTCTCCCGCGGGTCGATGCTCATGACGACGCGTCCCTTCCGGACTCCTCACCATACTGTCTCCCCCGTAGCTTTGGTCGGAGGCGGCGTCAATCCGATGCCGGGAGAGATCAGCCTGAGCCATAACGGGGTCCTTTTTCTCGATGAATTCCCCGAATTTCCCCGCCAGGTACTGGAAGTCCTGCGTCAGCCGATAGAGGATAGGGTCATCACTGTTTCCCGGGCTAAATACAGCGTTGATTATCCGGCTTCCTTCATGCTGGTGGCCTCGATGAATCCATGCCCCTGCGGCTATTACGGCCATCCGAAGAAGCGCTGCACCTGCCAACCCGGCCAGGTCAGCAAATACATGAACAAAATCTCCGGTCCACTTTTGGACCGAATTGACATACAGATAGAGATTCAACCGGTAGAATTCGACCAATTAGCCTCCCGGGAGA
>CAYTOR010000115.1:0-7200 GCA_964439505.1 uncultured Sangeribacter sp. | reverse complement strand
TCACACCGTTGGCACCCTTGTTACCGTAAAGGGCTGCGGAAGCGGCGTCCTTGAGGACTGACATAGACTCGATATCGGAGGGGTTAAGGTCAGCGATCGAACCTGCGTAGGGGATACCGTCTACGATATAGAGAGGCTGGTTGCTACCATTGATTGAGTTGAAACCACGGATACGGATATCGGGAGCGGAACCCGGAGTGCCGACGGTATTGTTTACCTGCACGCCGGGAGCGTTTCCTTCGAGAGCAGCTGTAACGCTGGTCACCGGACGCTCTTCGATGTCCTTGGCGCCGATCACGGCTACCGAACCGGTCAGAGACTCCTTGGTCTGAGTACCGTAGGCAACGACAACGAGGTCATCGAGTGAGGTTGCGGAAGATTCGAGATAGATTGTCATGTTGCCGGATTTCAAATCCACTGTCTTGGATGTGTAGCCGACGTAAGAAACGGTTGCCCTTTTTACTTTGGCAGGCACGGTAAGAGTGAAGTTACCGTCAATGTCGGCTGCGGTCCCCTGACCTCCTCCGACAGGCATGATTGTCGCACCGATCAGCGGCTCGTTGTTGGCCGCGTCAAGAATGGTGCCGTGATAAGTAGTCGTCTGCGCCATTAGGCCTAACGCACTCATTACCACGCTAATCATGAGCAAAAACAATTTTCTCATAAGTTAAGTGTTTTATATGGCTTATTAATTATTTTAGGTTTAGTTTGCTGCTGTTTGGTTGTTATCGCTTGGTGAGGCGATCATGTAGAGATGCTTGAGTAGGCGACCCAAAAACATTAATTAACGCAAATTTAATATTTTTTTATAATTTGCAATAGCGTATTCTCAATTTTCTTTGAAATTATCGTTGTTTTTTTTGATTTTCTCCTTGAAAAACTTCAAAAACTGCCGTAAAACATATTTTTCACCCGAATATTCCTCCTGAATCAAGTATATCTTCAGCGGGGATAGACCAGGAGCATTTCTCCGACTCCGACGTATGGAAACTCGGGAAGTCGCTTCCGGAATCTGAAAGCCGTCGGAGCGAGGTCAGCCGGTAGGGTCCCCTCCCCTATCAGGACGTAAAAGTCTTCTCCGCTTCTGGCCATTCTCGCTTCGGTGAAACCCTCTTCCCGAAGGTCGGCCGCCAGGGACTCAGCATTCGTAGGCATCTTGAATTTCGCGACTACAAGTACCATTCCTCTGACTTTATCCTCCCGGTGAAACGGGATGGCTGCGGTCTTGACGTTGAGTGTGGAGCCGGTCGCGTCATCCTTAAGTTCAATGAATCCGATTGAAGGAGTATCGACCTGCTCCAGTTTAGTCTGATCGACACCAAGGTCTTTCTGTAGTTCGCGACGGCGTTCCTCGTCGCGCTCTCTCTTCTGCCGGGCAACTTCGTAGGCATCCTGATAGTTCTTTACAGTCGTCTTGCAAGCCGACAATCCAAGGAGCAGACAGACTCCGGCCAACAGGCATCCAAAGGATTTAGCACTCGGGATTATATTATGCTTCATATAGTTACAGGCGGATTAAAAAAATGGAAACAGGCTGTTGAATTAGAAGGTGCAGCCCGGACGACGCCCCCGGGTTTATACCTTATTCACAAAATTACTAAAATTTTTTGATTCTTCAACTTTCGTTTTGAGATTTTAGGCTCTTTTTATACCTCATCATGGTTTCCTCACAAAAAAGATCGCGACTCCTTTCGGAATCGCGATCCATATTTATTTACCGTAAATTGCTTTGTAACTATCAGTTCTTGACTTCAATTACCAAGTAGGGGCTCAGGCTCCAGAACTTCGCGGGATCCGTGATCTTGATAGTCTTGGCTTCATTCTTTGCGCCAACTATCTCGTAGCTGCCTGCCGGCATGTTGGTCTTGATCTTGGCTTCCTTGGCGCCGGTCGGGATTGAAGTCAGCGTCCGCTTGTCGGCAGTAGTGAAGTAACTCTGGTTGAAGTTTCCTTGGAGCACCTTTGTCGCACCGAGGAATTTCTTCTCCAAAAGACCTTGTTCCTTAAGTTCTTTGTTAGTGCCGATAGCATAGTAAACCTTATTGGCCTCGTTTTCGGCTGCAACGGTTTCAGCCTTAGCTTCTTCAGTAGCGGCGTTGGCTACTTCAAGTTTCTTCTCCCCTTCCGCAACCTGATTGTTGAGGTCTGAGATCTGAGTCTTTGCCTTATCGAGATCTGCAGTCAGTTGAGCAATCTTTGAATCCTGCTCAGCGATGCGGGTCTTAAGTTGTTCGATAGTGCGGTTGAGGATAGTGTTCTGCTGACCGGAAGCATTCGCCTTAGCCTGCAGTTCTTCGAGGAGCTGCTTGTTGGCAGCCAGACGGGCGCGGATCGAAGCCAGATTCTTGCGGATCTCCTCCCGACGGTCGATACCTTCGCCGCCGCCGGTATTATAAAGAAGACCTTCCTGCTGATTGATTGAATCAAGGCCTGTATATATGTCTCCCATCAAGAGGAGCAATGAGTCATTAAACGTGTTCGCTTCGTTGTATTGAGCGGTCAGATTCGCAATCTGAATGGAATCTTCTTCAAGTTTCTTATCGTCATTGCCGGAGCAAGCACTGAAGATGACAGCCATGAGAGCGCCAATCAAAAGAAGGTCTTTCTTCATATCGTAGGGTGTTTTAAGTTTTCAGTCTGTGATATTGATCTCTTCGGCCGAGTCTTCTGTTTCTGGGGATTGGCGTTTTTTTCGCTTCTCCTCCTTTCGGCCTTCGATGACTATAACAATCTCCCCTTTCGCTTGGTTCAGTTCAAAATAATTTTGTAGTTCGAGAAGTGTGCCGCAGTGGGTCGTTTCGTGGAGTTTCGAGATCTCCCTGACGACGGCTGCCTGACGGTCAGCACCGTAATATTCAGCGAGTTGTCGCACTGTGCGAGCAAGGCGTTTGGGGCTTTCGTAAATCACACTGGTTTCTTCCAATCCGGCGAGATATTCGAGCCTGGTCTGACGTCCTTTCTTCGGGGGAAGGAATCCTTCGAAGTGAAAACGGTCGCATGGAAGTCCGCTGTCGAGCAAGGCCGGCACGAAGGCTGTCGGCCCGGGCAGACATTCCACCTCGATGCCTTCGCGGCGACATTCGCGGCTGAGCATGAATCCGGGATCGGAGATACCGGGTGTCCCCGCATCGGAAATCAAGGCCAATGTCTCCCCTGCCTTGAGCATATCGATCACCTTCTGAAGGCTCTCATGCTCATTGTATTTATGATGGCTCATCATCGGAGTGTGGATGTCGAAGTGTTTCAGCAGGACGCCACTTGTGCGCGTATCCTCGGCCAGGATCCGGTCAGCGGATTTCAAGACTTCGACAGCCCGGAATGTCATATCTCCCAAATTTCCGACAGGGGTCGGGACGATATAGAGTTTGCCCATTTTCGGTGATTATTGGAATAAGATTAATAAGACTAATTAGTCTAATATGTCTTTTTTATTGGAATAACTTTGAAATTATTGATAGGAATCGAATGCCGCCGGGTGTCTCTGCGTCAAGATTCCATTCATCGATCATGTATTCTTCGGCCTCGTCATAGGAATCAAGGGTGATGATCTCATCCATACACCGATCAAAATTCTTCAGGTTCCCTCCGAAGATTTCCCGCGCAAAGAGGAACCTGTCGTTGATACTGAAGAGTCGTCCGCGGCTGCGTTCGGGATTGCCGGCCGCAACCTTCTTTTGGGTTTCCTTCTTTGGGGATTCCTGACGAAGGTCGCGATTCCGGCCGGGCCGCTCCATGGTCGGGAACGAGTCATCGACCTCGACATACCCCTCCGGATCTACGTAGGCTCCCGGTTCGTAATATCCGCCTCCGGCTATGATGGCATCCAGTTCGGTCACGGAAGTATTCTTCGGTGAATCGGCCTGTACGGGTTCTTGCACGTCCTTCTCTACTTCTTCAATCATAGATTCGTCATCATCCGAATCTTCCTCCTCAAAATCTCCCTCCTCGGGATAAACGTCCTCCGGATCCTCCTCTTCCTCCTCATATTCTTCCTCTTCTACTTCTTCCTCCTCAAATTGCGGCTCTTCTATTTCTTCCTCTTCCTCCTTTATTTCGGGATGATCGGGACCGGCATTTTCAGACATTCCCGTTCCTTCTATTTCGGCGGACATATGCTCCCTATCCTCCGGTCTTTCAAAACTCTGACCTATCACTTTATCCGGTCCTTCACCCGGTCCCTCATTACTCTCACCTCCTACTTCACTTACTCCCTCTTCAGTCCGGCCTGATACATCTTGGCCTGATACTTCTTCGGGAGTAGCCGGAGCGTCGGCGAGAGTAACCAACGCATTTAGTTTATTGACGATAAGCTGATTCAAACGCGAAGGCACAGCACTGCGTGTCACTCCGATATGAAGTAACCCTTCGAGTTCGTAGGTCAAATCAAGCATTTCTGACAGACGGCGCCGATAGGCGGTCTGAGGGGGTAAGATTCTTTCAGTGGAAGGCATGGTACTGGAGTTTTGAATAGATTAAGTACGGGATTGCAGTTGAAAAGATTTAGTAGGAATTGGAGTTTGAAAAGATTTATTGGGGATCCTTATTCTTCGAAAATTTCGAGGAGCATCCGGGCGATAGCTTTGCGAAGATAGGTGCGGTCGCAGGTGAAATCGTTGACTATCACCACTACTGCATGGGTAGGTGCGAAATCATCGTCGAGTTTATAGCCGGCGTAGCATTGGATTCCGCGCATTGATCCGGTCTTCATCGCTATATAGGCGTCCAAGGGGGTATCCTTCAGAAAACTTCTTACGGTCCCTTCCTGGCCTGCAAGCGGAAAGAAACTGACGTATTCTACATCGTTGCGCTTAAACCTCAACATGCTTTCCATAAAATCGGCCGTCACTTTATTCGCCCGGGAGAGGCCGCTGCCGTCTACTATCTTCACACCCTCCATCGGTGCGCGCCGATCTTTCCAGAAGGCCATCTCCTTCTCTGCGGCCTTCGGCGTGCTGCCGTCGAGGCCGGACGCTTTTCCAAACTGGCGGAGCATAGATTCGGCAAACATATTGTCACTTCTCATCATGCAGGACCGCATGATCTCTTTGACGGGAGCGGATTTATGCCTGAGTATCACCTTTCGGCGCCCTCCTTCGAGGGTCGCCCCTCCTATAGTCATCCCGGCCTTGGCCATTGCGTCCTTCAAGTCTTTCATGAAGACGGCATCCGGATTCTGCACGCTTTGCTTCCCTTTGGCGTTATCGGCGTAGTTGAAAGCATGGTTGCCGGTACCGTAATAGGCTCCCAGATCGCCCTGGGCCCATGTCGGAGGGATGGATGAGCCGGAGAGGGATGACTCATCTATAATTATATTGCCTTCAATCCGGGAGATCTTCTCGCGCTTCAAGGCATTGACGATTTCCGTGACGAAATTTTCCGATTTGGGCCAATGGGTGGAGTTGATCGAGGGATCGCCGGACCCCTGGATGATCAGGTTACCTTTCAGAACGCCGCCCTCTACGCGACCGTCGATGACGACGGGGGTCACGAATGGTTTGTCGACGTCCATCACCTCCGAGGCCGAAGCCAAAGTCACGCTCTTCATGATGGAGGCCGGAGTAAGGGGGCAGTCGGTATTATATGAAGCCACTACTTTACCGGAAGGGAGTTCCGTGACGAGCACGGCCATCGATCCTTTCGGCAGTTTGGGAGTGTCAACGAAATTATTTACGGCTTGCTGGGGCGTTATGGCCATGACTGCCGTCATGAGCATCATCAGCCATGAGAGGGCGAATAACCTTCTGAAGGACTGACAATTCACGCCTCCTACCATATATCCTTTATTGCGATTCATTTTGCAAAAATACGAATTTCCTTGCAAAATGCAATTCTTAATCCGAATTTATTTTATAAAAATTGCTAATTCGGGGTCTCACTTCATAGCTTCCATCTTCTGCGGATCGCCTACTACCCATATAGTATCGCCAGGTTCCAATACCAAATCCGGTGAAGGCATCAGATACTCTCCGTCGCGATGAATCTTGACGAGCATGCTGTCGTAATCTTCAAGTATGCGGGTGTTGTGGAGCGGAACGTTGACTATAGGCGACCTGTCTGAAAGATGCAGGCTCCGGAGTTCTACCTTGACGGGATCGCCACATTGTTCGATCGTCAGACGCTCAGCCGATTCAATGTCGTCGTTAAGGGCTTTGATCTGATCGTCGGTGCCGATAACTCCGAGCACGTCGCCGGGGAAGATACGGGTCTCTCCGTCCGGAAGGGGAATCGAACGCTGACCGCGCTGGATGCTTGAAATGCTGACTCCGTAATCCTTACGCAAGCCGGAATCTTTAAGGCGGTCGCCGACGAAGAGCGACCCCGGACCGACCTGGATATAGGCCTGGTGGAGGTCATCGACGAGATTATTGTTGCGGCCTGAGCGGGTATTCTCGCGGATGTTGAGATTATCCATAAACCTCTGCTCCATCTTCCGGTAGCGGGTCATCAGTCTGGTGGAGGCAAAACCGATTATCAGCAGGAAACACCCGACTCCGACTATCCAGCCCTTGACGCCGTTATAGGCTAAAGTGACAAAGTAAACTATAAAGAAAAGGGCTATCAGATAGCGAATTATACGCATAGCCACAAGTGGCACGTCATAGAACGATGCCGTCGAGTGCAGTTTCATGCCTTCGTCGGGTTGAGTGCTGCTGAAGGACAATGCCACAAGGAAAGGAGACATTGCTACGAGCGTCAGTAACGTAGCAAAGAAATGGCCCCATTCCTTAAAGATACCTTCCATGACCGGAAACAGGAATTGCCTGCTGACAAGGATGATAGCCAGGAGTACTACCGAATACAGAACCATCCTCCATACGTATCTTCCCAAGATATCCCTCCAGAGCCGCTTGGTATCGGAGGAATCGGAAGTCTGCTTGGAATAGCGCTCTATGAGGAACTGCAGACCGGCGGGCAACCGCTTTTCAACTGCCCGGTATGCAGGCTCGGCCATTTTGATGAAGTAGGGAGTAGTGAAGATAGTGATAACCGAGACCGCTACGATAATCGGATATAGGCTTTCTTCGAGCACCCCGAGACTCATACCTAAGGAGGCAATGATGAATGAGAACTCACCTATCTGAGTCAGCGTGAAGCCGCTCTGCATAGCGACCTTCAGGGTCTGTCCGGTCACGAGCATACCCAATGCCCCCGCATTGCCCCAAACACCAAGTTTGTGCCTCCCGCATCGAGAGTGACTAC
>CAYTOR010000114.1:0-7236 GCA_964439505.1 uncultured Sangeribacter sp. | reverse complement strand
CCGAAGCGATGATAGCCTCATCTTTGATACGTACCTTATGGTGGTTTTCATAACGTTCCTTCAGACCACGCATGATGGAAATGGCTGACATCTCATCCGGTTCGTCGACCATAACTTTCTGGAAACGACGCTCCAACGCTTTATCCTTCTCGAAGTATTTCTGATACTCATCGAGAGTAGTCGCACCGATCGAACGCAGTTCGCCACGCGCAAGGGCAGGCTTCAGGATATTCGCTGCATCCATAGCGCCTTCCCCTTTACCGGCACCGACCAAAGTATGGATCTCATCGATAAAGAGAATGATCTCACCGTCACTCTTAGTCACTTCGTTGACAATGGCTTTGAGTCGCTCCTCAAACTCACCTTTATATTTGGCGCCGGCAACCAACGCTCCCATATCAAGGGAATAGATCTGCTTTGACTTCAGGTTCTCAGGGACGTCACCGCGCACGATTCGCTGCGCAAGACCCTCAGCGATAGCCGTCTTACCTGTACCGGGTTCGCCGACAAGCATCGGGTTATTCTTAGTGCGTCGCGAAAGAATCTGCAGCACGCGGCGGATCTCCTCGTCACGGCCGATTACCGGATCGAGCTTACCGCTTCTCGCGCGATCGTTCAGATTGATTGCATATTTCGACAGAGCCTGATAAGACTCCTCGGCACTTTGATCTTTTACTTTGTTACCTTTTCTCAGTTCGTTGATTGCTGCCTCAAGACCTTTTTCGGTCACTCCGGCATCCTTCAGTATCTGGGAAGCTTTACATTTGGTCCGGAGAATACCCATCAGCATCGCTTCGACCGAGACATATTCATCTCCCATAGACTTGGAAAAGTCAATGGCCTTCTGCATGGCTTCATTGGATTCCCGGCTTAAAAAGACATCGCCACCGCTTACCTTCGGCAACGATGAGATCTCCTTGTCGACCGATTGTACCACAGCCGGCAGACTCGCTCCTAACTTCTGGAATATGAAGTTCAGGATCGACTCACTCTCGGAGATCATGGCTTTGAGAATGTGGACAGGTTCTATCTGTTGCTGTCCCGCCTGTCGGGTCAGGTCGATAGCCTTCTGCACAATCTCCTGAGATTTAATTGTGAAATTGTTGAAATTCATAGTATTTCAGGGTTTAGTTATTATATACAATAGTAAATCATCTATCATAATGACTCCCGAAGAAATGTCTTGCACTAAATCATAATACTAAATCAATATACAGATGCAGTGCTTATTTAAAGGTTTCCCTTTTCAGGAGCCTCAATATTTTAACAAATGAATGTTAACAGTGGTTTGATAATGTCGTTAATTATTGATCTCGTGCAGATTTTATTGATCTCATGCAGATTTCTCAGACACTTCAAGGAGTAGGGACGCGATTAATCGCGTCCACAGAGAATGATGAATAAATAAATCAATGTCGATGGAGAATAAAAACTTACGGAGAATCAATGTTGACGCAGGATCTCAATCCAGTAATCATCAGGATCGGAGATGAAGTAGATACCCATTGCCGGATTCTCGAAGCAGATTACACCTTGCTTCTTATGGAACGCGTGGATTTCATCATAGTCCCCGTCAAAGCGAAGAGCGAGATGGGATTCATTTTCGCCTAACTCGTAAGGACCTTTATGATCGCGAAGCCAGGTGAGCTCAAGACGGAAATCATTGCCGGGAGAAGACAGATATTTGATCAGGAAAGAACCGTCGGCGGCGGGAATCTCTCCTACCACATCCAGGCCAAGGTTTTCTTTGTAGAATTTGATTGACGCTTCCATATCGGAGACATTGATATTGAAGTGGTCAAAATGCATCTTTATATCCATAGGTAATGCTTTGATTAAGGGTACTTTTATAATAACATAACGCCGGGGAAAGCGTATAAGATTATCAAGACGCAGGATTTTTGATCAATTCTTTATTCTTCGCGGGCGGTTCTTCTCGGGCGCAATGTATTGCGCCCCTTCCTGGTTTTCGATAAAATTTAGAGGAGCATTGCATCGATGAGGTAGGGGCGCAATACATTGCGCCCACGCAGAAGAGGTATTTTTCGTGTTCTTCGCGGGCGCAATGTATTGCGCCCCTACTTGTTCTGCAACAGAATATAATGAGGCATAGCGTCCCAACCTATAATGGAATAATTTTGTCTTATAACAAGAATTTGGTGTTATTTTTTCTTGATTGAGGCTGTTATTCAAAAAAATTGCTTATCTTTGCAATTACATACGTATGCGAAGGAATCTTGATACCTTTGGCTGATACGCATGAAAAACTTGACAAATTACTAAATTATATACAGACCTGTAAATAAATTTAACAGAGAAATGAGCAAACCGTATGTACTTGGCATCGACATAGGAGGCACCAACACGGTGTTCGGTATCGTCGACGCTCGCGGCCACGTCGTGGCAAGTGATTCTATCAAGACTCGCAAACATTCCAATTTCGACGATTATATCGCAGAACTTCATCAGGAAGTAGAACGTCTGCTCCGTCTTAATGATGCCGAAGGTCAGCTTCAAGGTATCGGTATCGGTGCGCCTAACGCCAACTATTATACCGGCGAGATTCAGAACGCCCCCAACCTTCCCTGGGGCAATGGTATCATCCCCATCGCTGAGAAAGTCAGCAAGGCATTCAACGGTATCCCCGTTGCTGTCACTAATGACGCTAACGCAGCCGCATTGGGTGAAATGACCTACGGCGCAGCCCGCGGCATGAAGGACTTCATCATGATCACTCTCGGCACAGGCGTAGGCTCCGGAATCGTTGTCAATGGTCAGCTTGTCTATGGTCACGACGGGTTCGCCGGCGAACTCGGCCACGTGATCATGAAGCGCAACAACGGCCGCGTTTGCGGTTGCGGTCGCACAGGTTGCCTCGAAGCTTACTGCTCCGCTACCGGCGTTGCCCGAACTGCCCGCGAATTCCTTGAAGTTCGTTCGGATCCGTCTCTTCTGCGCAACCTTGATATCGAAGTGATCACTTCCAAGGATGTCTATGACGCAGCCGTTGCAGGCGACAAACTCGCCAAAGAAATCTTTGAATACACTGCTACAATCCTCGGTGAGGCCCTCGCTGACATGGTTGCCTTTTCCAGCCCGCAGGCTATCATTCTCTTCGGCGGTCTTGCTAAGAGCGGCGACCTTCTGATGCGTCCCCTCAGCGAAACATTCGAGGCTTCCCTCTTCCCCACTTACAAGGGCAAGACCAAGATCATCCTCTCCGAACTTAAAGAAAGCGATGCTGCTGTACTCGGTGCTTCGGCTCTCGGTTGGGAAGCTAAATTTCGCGTAGAAGTTCCCAGTCAGACTTTCGCGAATCAGACCACTCCCGCAACTCTCAGCGTGCCTACATCCTCAGCCACCGCTGAAGAAGCCTGATATTCTTCATTCGTCATAACAAATCAATAGCCCTCCAAAGAATCGGAGGGCTATTTTTTTCATATTACTGAAGTAAGACCCCGTCCTGAATTTAACATTTTTTGTTAGACGGGGTCTAATATGATCTCCTTAAAATTAATCATATTATTATTTATCTTGCTAAGGAGACATTGACGCTGACTCCGTAGTTGGAGTTAGTAGTCGGATAGGCTGTATTGCTTACCAGAGGCGTATTGACCTGATGATCAAAGAAGGCGTTCAACGTGATACGCTTGCTCAAGATATAGCTTGCCATGAAGTTGATCGAGAATGTACGCGTACCTTGAGTAGCCTGCGTAAACGCAGTCTCTATCCGTCGGATAAGACTTGAATTGTTGGCGTATGAAATATCAAGGTTAACCGAAAGATCGTTGCTTACGTTACCCTGCGAACTACCTATCTTGATTATCTTGTTGAAATTAGCGATCTTATATCCGGCTCCTATCGTCAACTGACGGGAAGAGGTCTCTACGACCTGACCAGCCGAAGAGTTCAGGTTAAGAGTTCGGGAATCCTTATACTCGGCATTGACGGAAAGGTCGTTCTGGAAGGTCATCTTAACTCCTACGAGCGGTGCGAATTTCTCCGTAATCGCAACGCTGGAAATATTATAGGGAGACGACGGTACAGGCTGGTTGGTCTGGGCATCGAGCGTGAAACCGAAGTTGCCGTCGACTCCCTGCCAATCAAGATAAGAATCATAACTTCCTACCTGATAAGTACATTGATAAGCATGGCTTACAGTGAAGGTCTTGAAGATCTTCTTCATATTTCCCATCTGGATAAAGCCATCGTAGGTGATCTTCCAGTTCGGCAACATTGACGCCAATCCGGGGAAGAGATCCAATGTGGTCCGCTGAGGATTACCACCGCTGTACGCGGCCAGGAAGGCCGGAATCAAGACGTCGGAACTCGTCGGGCTGACACTTCCCACTTCCGGATTATAGACAGTGCCACCCAAGGGATTTCCCTCTAAGAAGCCGGTCGTCGGATATTTCATTCCCCTGTACTGCGATTCGTAGCGGGCCGCTATCTGGGGTATATACTCCAGGAAGCGGGTGAAGGCTTGCGAGGCGTATCCATTCTCAGCCTTAGAGCCACGCAAAGCAGTAGCTAAAGCTACGTGGGTGCGGGTATAGGAACCGGTGCGCGCCGTAGGCATCCCTTCATACATGAACTGTACCTGCCTGGTTCTGGAATCTGTCAGATTGGAGGTGAGGACAATCTTCAGACCGCGAATCGGTTCTACGGTCAATTCGAAGTTGAATTCCTTTGTCTGGTTCCAGATTGCGGGAGAAACCTGATTGTTATCCGTAAGCAACCAGTTTCGGTCAAGGGCCTTTTGGACGTAAGATTCGTCATAAAAGCCGAAAGCAAAATCCAGACCGGGAGTCATGGGACCGTAGGCAGTGGACTGGCCGAAGATATCTCCGACATTTGGGGCGAACTGCGGGAGGTTAAGGGAATGAGTCTGCCGGAAACGGAAACTTGCCGAACGAGGCATCATCAGGAAACGCAACGTGTGCTGCGCGATTTCATCCGCCACTTTATTAAATGACTTATCCTTCACGTCTTCCGTCACCGTTACCTTGATATTAGTCTTACCCTTGGAAAGGATCTCAAGTTTATTTTCGTCAATTACGCGCGTCTTCAACGTGACCGGTTTGCCGTTGGCGGTCGCCTTGAATTTGACCTTCTTCGTCTTCAGATTGTGCTCTACCAAGGTCGTCGTATCCATCGACAAGGTGAATGCCCGTTCGAATTTCTTCACTTTCGGGGACTTCATCGACGAAGTCTTCTTATTCGTATTCCGGGATGAAGACGCAAATCTCTTGTTGATATTCTGGAGATATTTCGACTTGTTGAAGAGAGTCTCGAAATTAAGGCGAGCGTCGCCGTTCCATGTTGTCTGGTTCTGGATGGAGTTGCCCAGATAGATTCCGTCAATTGTCGAACCCTTGTCCCACTGATACGATGATGTATAAGTCATCGATCCCGTCAGATAGTCGAGGAAGGATATTTTGTTGAAGGGCGCGCGATATGTGCCCGTAAACGTCTGGTTATAGTTCCAGGGCGTCCCCAGGCCGCGAATCGAACTCAAGACAGTATCTTTCCAGTCGCGGTATTTATCCGGGAAGAGACGCTTATTGACCGCTCCGAGGGTCTCCTCGATTCGCGCTGTAGTATTGGAGTTGAAGCTTAGCTGCAGACTCTGGATAGGATTCCAGTTAAGGGAGAGCTGACGGTTCCAATAGAAGTTCTTGCTGACCTGGACGGGCAGTTGGAAATCAACATCTATCTCGCTCCGGGTCTGCTCCTCGTAATAATAACGCGTCATTGAGGTAAGGAATGTCAGATTACTGAAGAGCCAGTTGATCTGCCAGTCGCGCAGGAATTTAGCGTTCTTGCTCTTACCCTTGATCCAGCCGAAGGGCTTAAGGGGCTTGATGACGGGAGCGTAGGAATATTGGAAGGATCCGCGATAGTCGTTAGTGTAACGATATTCAGTTGTCGGATCAAAATTCTTCTGTTTGGTAAAGGAGAAGGCGATCGTAAAATTGGAGGGATCCCAAGGCATAGGCACCTTCGATGTCACGTTGAATCTCATATTGGATAGTGAGAAACTTTCGGAAATATTCCGGGTGACAGCGTAGTTCCTGATGGAGTCGCGTTCCTGTTTGGTCGCGGCTGCATCAAGGGCATCCTTCAGAAGAATATCCTGATCGAGGGGATTATATTTCGGAGTCGTCGTTTCTTCTGACTTAGAGTAATAGATCGGAGCCGTCAGTTTGGCTTTCTCGGGGAGCAATTTACCCAGATCGCCTTGCACGGCTACGTTATATTGCTGATAGTCTTCCATACGTCGGGATGCCAGACCCTGATCAACTCCGCCGAAGCCATCCGTCTCCTTATGGAAGGAGAAGTTGAGGTTAGCGATATCGGACACAGCGAGATTGGCGTTGATCTTGGCTGCCCAACCACCTTCTTCGTTGAAGTCCGTCACCTTCATCTCATTGACCCAGACGATACCGTCCTTTACGGAAGCTGAACGGTTGCGGACGCCGACGAGCATCACCCTGACATCGGACAGCGACGGATTACCCATGACAGCCACCTGATTGTGGGCGTTATTGGGGTCGCGACCCGTGAAAAGCTGGGCATAACCGACTCCGGCCACTCCGGCGGATTTGTCATGATTACGCTGGGTCTTGAGATCGGTCAGTACCGACAGGTCAATGTCCATACGGTTGCTCAATGGCCATACTTTCGCGCGATCTGCTGAATTGAAGTTGTTATAGCGTCCGGCCGGTGTGATATCCAAAGGCACCTCATATTCATAATAGTTGTTCTTGACGTCCGAACCCAGACGGATGAAGACGGAGAGGTCGCCGTCCTGCAGATTCGTAGGATCGCCGATGAGGGCTTCGGAGTGGACCCACATCTGAAGACGCTTGTAAATACGCAGGTCGAGCTGGGTATTCTTATAGATACCGCGTGCGTCACCGGGCTGGAGGCCGGTCAGTTTGAGCTGCAGCGACTGCTCGTTTAGCTGGGTGGCCTGCGACTGTCCGGGGTCCTGGATACGGTCGACTCCCGGGGGAAGCACATAGTTGACAGGCTCCCTGCCGGCATTCTCTTCGATGTTGACAACCGACATGTCCAGTTCTCCCTCGGCAGGAGAGTCATTTCTGCTGTTGAGATTAAACTGATAGTCGCGCCATTCGCCTCGCACGAGTTCGAGAGTCGCAAAACGAAGGTGGGTCACTTCTCGGAATCCGGTCATGAACATACGGGCAAAACGGATCGTGGAGAAGTCAC
>CAYTOR010000113.1:0-7382 GCA_964439505.1 uncultured Sangeribacter sp. | reverse complement strand
TGAAGCCGGCGATGTTGGCGCCCTTCATGTAGTTGATGTAGCCGTCGGGCTGCTGGCCATAGTAAACGCAAGCTGCATGGATAGAGTTCATGATCTGATGGAGTTTAGCGTCTACTTCTTCGGCTGTCCACATGAGGTGTTCAGCGTCCTGAGTCATTTCAAGACCGGATACTGCTACGCCGCCTGCGTTGACAGCCTTACCGGGAGCGTAGGGAAGTTTAGCCTCGATGAAGGCGTCGATAGCTTCGGGAGTACATCCCATGTTGGAAACCTCAGCGCAGAGGATAACGCCGTTTTCGATAAGTTTCTTAGCGTCTTCGCCGTTGAGCTCATTCTGAGTAGCGCAGGGAAGAGCGATGTCAACTTTCTGTTCCCAGGGTTTCTTGCCTGCATAGAAAGTAGAACCGGGGAATTTATCAGCGTAGGGAGCTACGACATCGTTGCCGGATGCGCGGAGTTCGAGCATGTAAGCGATCTTCTCGTTGTCGAGACCTGCGGGATCGTAGATATATCCGTCAGGACCGGAGATAGTGACAACCTTAGCGCCGAGAGCAGTAGCCTTCTTAGCTGCACCCCAAGCCACGTTGCCGAAGCCGGAGATAGCGATAGTCTTGCCTTCGATAGTAGTGCCGAGATCCTTGAGAACGTTAACTACATAGTAGAGAGCACCGAAACCTGTAGCTTCCGGACGAATCAGAGAGCCACCGAAGCTGAGGCCTTTGCCTGTGAATGTGCCTGTATTTTCACGAGCGAGTTTCTTGTACATGCCATACATGTAGCCGACTTCACGGCCGCCTACGCCGATATCGCCTGCGGGAACGTCACGGTCAGGACCGAGGTTGCGCCAGAGTTCGAGGATGAATGCCTGGCAGAAACGCATGATTTCTGCGTCGCTCTTGCCGCGCGGAGAGAAGTCGGAGCCACCCTTGCCGCCACCCATAGGAAGCGTAGTGAGAGCGTTTTTGAAAGTCTGCTCGAAACCGAGGAATTTAAGAATCGAAAGGTTGACGGATGCGTGGAAACGGATACCTCCCTTGTAGGGGCCGATAGCGTTGTTGAACTGCACGCGATAACCGATGTTGTTCTGAACCTCACCCTTGTCGTCTACCCAAGTGACGCGGAAGGTGAAAATGCGATCCGGCTCCACCATACGCTCGATGATACGAGCTTTTTCAAATTCGGGGTGCTGATTGTAGACTTCTTCTACTGAGAGAAGTACTTCCTTGACAGCCTGAAGGTATTCCTTCTCGCCGGGATGCTTGGCTTCAAGATTAGCCAAGATTTCATTAATGTTCATGTGTTGTCAGTTTAGATTTTTGGTTATGAATCTTGTTGGTATTAAGTCTTAATATTATTTTCATGCCCGGCGTCAATTTTTTCTTATTGATGACCGGACCGGAAAAGTTTTTCAAGGTCGACTTAATCCTGACGGCCTGAAGTCGGAATCTCGACTTTTTTAATGCCGGAGGATTACGGCAACAAAAATACAATGTTTTTTTCGTCCACCCAAAGATTTTGAAGTAAATTTTTTAGAAAAATCAGCGTTTTTCCCGTTTCCTGCTCAATAACATATTTTCAGCCGGATTATACAACAAAAAAACGCCCCACGATCTCTCGTGGGGCGCTCCTTTGACGGATGTTGTTACTATAAACTGTGATTATCTCTCATTGGAGGTTTTTTCTATAATTGAGTGCCTCCGTGCGAGCCATATTATGTGCTTACGCTTACTCAGGCTGTGTGAAGATTACGATACGGTTCCAGTTGTTGGTCGAGTAGGGCTGTACATCGGAGCCGTCGTATTTAACTGTAAGGCGATTTGAGTTGATGCCGTACTTGTTGACGAGCTGGTCGCGAACTGCCTCTGCACGCTGCTTGGAGAGCTGGAGGTTGTATTCAGATGTGCCGGTGTCCTTGTCAGCGTAACCTACGATAGTTACGTTCTGGTCGGGATTATCCTTAAGCCACTGAGCCATATTGTAGACATTGACTTCTTCTTCGGGTGAGATCACTGCGGAGTCGATAGTGAAGCGGACAGTTGTCATAAGAGGTGCGTTCACGCAATCGTTTCTCTTGATAACTTTAGCTTCGGGACAGGGAAGCTGGCTCTGAAGTTCAGCGATTGCTGCGTCAGCTGCGAGATTCTGTGCACGGAGTGCGTTGACTTCGCCGTTGAGGGCTGCGATCTGGGAAAGGGATGCACATTCGTTGTATTCGTTCCAGTTGCGACCACCGATATTGAAGTTGAAGCCACCGAGAACTGCTACGTTTGCTTCGATTGCGTCGCCGTATGCTACGTTGTTCCAGTTGTCGCCCATGAAGGATGCGCGGGCTTCAGCGAAGAAATCAACGTATTCGCAAAGACGGAAGCGGAACTGAAGACCTGCTGTCACAGGGAGTGTCCAGGATGAAGTCTTGAGCTTGTCGGAGTTAGTGCGGTAGATGTTGGTTGCCGCAGGAACGTGAACTCCGGATGCGTCGCGGATGTCCCACATATAGTCACCGCCGATACCGACGAACGGGATGATGCTGAATACGCGGTCTGAATTAACGCCCCCGAAGGTATTGAACATATCCCACATAAGTTCGGCGTTAAGATTTACGTGCTTGCCGCGGCTCCAGCCATTCATCGGCTGCGCGGGAGTCGGAGTGTCCCAGTGCATCGCGCCGCCGAGGGCATTGATGCGGAAACCTAAGTAAGGTGAGAACCAGCGACCGAAACCGAAGTTGTAAGTGACGGTCATTTTCTTGCGATCAATCGCGTGGCTGGGATCCTGATTCGTGAGCGTGCGCTCTACGAAAGGCTGATTTATACCGGCGCCGATCTGAATAAACCAGTTGTCGCGCCAATTAGAGCTGTAGTGTGTCTTGGGGTCACAGCTGAATTCCGATACGGACACTGTCTCTGAAGTATAGACAGGCTGCTGTGCGTTAGCCATCTGAGGAGCAACGGCTGCGCCGGCTGCAAGGGCTAAAAGTGAGTAAACGTGTGTAGCTTTCATAACAAACTTTTTTAAGATTAATGTTTTTTTAGTTACAGTTTAGAGATAGTCTTAGTTTTCTCTATAATTCTCAGTGACACTTTCTTTTGTTATCCGTCTGCGTCATCATCGAATTCGATATTATAACATTAGTTTGTTAAGGAAGGTTCAAAGTTGTCAAAAAATTTTGTTGCTTCCCGCTTTTTTAGTAACTTCGCATTGTGCATTTGCCACGCCTCTCCTCCTCTATAATATAGACAGGATGAAAATGCCTATAAAAAAAGAGTCATGAAGGTGAAATTTTTTTGCTCCTTCACTGTGATTTTTTTATGAAGCGACGGCCTAAAATCTTCAGATTATCCCTGGAAGATGAGACCCGGCTGCAAACCGTAGCCTCTCATTCTTTCTCGGGTCCGGCTCTGGCGTGCATTATCGCCGGAGTCGCCGTGTCTTTGATGGCGCTCGGAGCTTTACTCATGGCTTTCACTCCCCTTCGTTCCTTCATCCCCGGATATTTCAGGGAGTCGGAAAGGGAAGCAACCCAAGACGCCATTATGAAACTGGATTCGTTGCAGGCCGCATATAACCGTAATGCTCTCTTTCTTGCAAATATTCATAGCGTGTTGGATACCGACCGACAACCTTCGGATTCTTTGGCGTTTACCCGCACCACGGCAGTTTTTACTGCTGACTCTCTTCTCCCCCGCTCGGCTGAAGAATCAAAATTCGCCGCCATGATGCAGGAGCGAGAAAAGTTTAATATCGGTGTTTTAGCCTCAATGGCCGCCGAAGGCATGTTGATGTATCCGGTCTGCGATGAAGGGGTCGCCACCAAGGACTCCCGGAATGCTTATACGGTTAAGATCAATGTCCCTCTGCGTTCTTCCATTATGGCTATCGCCGACGGAGTTGTCATCGCTGTATACTACGATCCCGCTCTGAGGGCCAATGTCCTTTTGACCCAGCATGACAACGGATTCGTCTCTCGCCTTTCAGGAGTCGGCAAATTCCTGGTCGGCCAAGGTGACCCGGTCAAGGGAGGAGAAATTATCTCAGAATCCCCATATCCCAAAGCCGGAAATCCATCGATAATCGAAATCTCACTCTGGCATAACGGATCTCCCGTAAAGCCTTACGAGTATATCCTCGGGCGCCGCTACCGGATTCCATCTTCTTCGGAAGGGACCGTAAGCGCGAAGAGTAAAAAGAACCTCCTCTCTTCCGGCTCGGATTCAATCCAACCGGAGTCTAATTCTCAAAAATCCTTGACTACCGAATGAAAAATATCGCCGTTATGGGTTCGACCGGAAGCATCGGCACCCAGACTCTGGATATAATAGCCCGCCACCCCGACAGATTCCGCGCGAGTGTCTTGACTGCGGGAAGAAACGTTGACCTTCTCATCGAGCAGGCCATGAGGTTTCGGCCCGATAAAGCCGTGATCGCTGACGAGAGCCTCTACCCTGTACTGGAGGATAAACTGAAGGGAACAGGCATCCGGGTGGAAGCGGGCAGATCAGCGGTTGAGGAGGCGGCCACGGGGCCGGAGACGGATCTTGTCATGGCCTCGCTCGTGGGATACAGCGGCCTTGTCCCTACGATTAATGCCATCCGCGCAGGAAAGCCAATAGCCTTGGCCAATAAGGAAACTTTAGTAGTCGGAGGATCCATAATCAAGCCTTTGGCGGAAAAATTCGGCGTTGATATCATACCGGTAGATTCCGAACATTCCGCAATTTTCCAGGCCCTCCGCGGAGAGAAAATTTCGCAGGCTCGTAAAATATATCTTACTGCAAGTGGAGGGCCGTTCAGGAAATTCTCGAAAGAGGAACTGAAGACCGTCACTCCCGAGATGGCTCTGCGCCACCCTAACTGGAGCATGGGGGCCAAGGTGACGATCGATTCCGCCACTATGATGAATAAGGGTTTTGAGATGATTGAGGCTCATTGGCTATTCGACTGTCCGTCGGACAAGATAGAGATTCTTGTTCATCCGCAATCCATAGTCCATTCGATGGTGGAATTCATTGACGGATCGGTAAAAGCGCAACTCGGGCCTACCGACATGCACCTCCCTATCTCCTACGCTCTCGGTTTCCCCGACCGACTTTCCGAACCGGATTATGGACTGTCGCTGCCCCAATTTGCTTCATTGACTTTTGAAGCGCCTGACTTCGATAAATTCCCTCTCCTCCGATATGCTTTCGAAGCTATCGAACGTGGTGGAAACGCCCCTTGCATCCTGAATGCAGCTAATGAAGTAGCGGTCGCAGCCTTCCTGAATCATAAAATCTCTTTCCCCGGATTAGCCGAGATATCGCGCAAAGCTCTCGATCAAATGGATTTCATCTCGAATCCTACACTTGACGAACTCATCTCGACAAATAAAGAAACCCTGCGCTTCGCAGAAACTCATATACCTTCTTAAAAATCTATATGGACGTATTTTTAATCAAAGCAGCCCAACTGATTCTCGCCTTAGCCTTTCTCATCATAATTCATGAGTTCGGTCACTTCCTGTTTGCAAGAATATTCGGAGTGAAAGTCGAGAAATTCTATATCTTCTTCGATCCCTGGAAAGAGATTTTCAAATGGAAACCGAAAAAATATTTCGGCTTCTTCGGCAGTCACCACAGTCTTGAAAAAGGGGGTTCTTCCACTCCGTCAGCAACCAATGACCCAAATGCCATTCAATCCGGAAGCAAATCCGAAAAGACGGAATCCTCAGCAAAAAGTTCTGAGTCGGATACTCCTACCACCGAAGGTAAGAAGAAATCCTCTTTCTGGGGTGATACGGAATACGGCATCGGCTGGATTCCGTTAGGAGGCTATTGTAAGATCGCCGGTATGATCGATGAGTCGATGGACACCGAGCAACTCAAAAAGCCGGCACAGGATTGGGAGTTCCGCTCTAAACCCGCTTGGCAACGCCTTCTGATCATGATCGGCGGAGTCCTCTTCAATTTTCTTCTCGCTATTCTGATCTATGCCGGGATTGTATATGCCACGGGTGAAAAATATGTGCCGTTTAAAGATGCTTCTTACGGTATGGCCTATTCTCCGGCCGCCCATAAAGTCGGATTTAAAGACGGAGATATCCCGTTGAAAGCCGACGGCAAAGAACTCGATTATCCTTCCGACGCCCTGATGGACATGATGCAAGCCAAGAACGTTACTGTCCTTCGCGGTAAAGATACTGTCGACATCAAGATACCGGAAAAATTCATCTTCACTCTGGAGGAGGAAGCGAAGAGCGGGAAGGTGCCGTTCAATTTCCTTACGTATCGTCTCCCTGTAGGTATCTCTCAGGTCATGCCCGGTGAGGGCGCGGCCAAAGCCGGCATTAAAGACGGGGATTTAATTGTCGCTATCGATTCAGTTCCGACTCCGTACCTGTCTGAGTTCCATGAGGTACTCGAGAATCAGGCCAACGCCAATAAGAAGTTAAATAATGCCAAGCAGGCAACCGTAGCAATTGCGGTAGCACGCAAAAACACTACCGGAGCGACTGATACCATCACTCTCCCCGTGACCCTTTCTGAAGGCAATAAGATGGGGGTCGGACTGGAAGTTGACATCACCAAATATCTCCCCGTAAAGGAGAAGCATTACAACCTCTTCACCGCCGTGCCGCGTGGTATAGAGATGGGCACCGACCGCCTCACGAATTATGCCAAGTCGATGAAACTTGTCGCTACAAAAGAGGGCGCCAAGTCAATCGGAGGGTTCGGTTCCATAGGCTCCATTTTCCCGGAGAAATGGGATTGGATCGCTTTCTGGAACATCGCCGCTTTCCTCTCGGTAGCCCTCGCTTTCATGAATATCCTTCCTATTCCGGCTCTTGACGGAGGACATGTACTTTTCCTTCTTTACGAAATCATCTTCCGTCGGCCGCCAAGCCAGAAGTTTATGGAATATGCCCAGATGATAGGTATGGGATTCCTTATCCTTCTGCTGGTCTATGCGAACGGAATGGATATAATAAGGTTATTTAAATAATTGTAAACAAGATGCACCCTGAAATAATATTAAAACCCGGTAAGGAGGAATCTCTGCTTCGCCATCATCCGTGGGTCTTCTCGGGCGCGATAGCGCGCATGCCCAAGGATCTTGAAGAGGGCGACTATGTCTGCGTCAAGGCCTCCGACGGACGGATTCTTGGCGTTGGCCACTATCAGATCGGATCGATAACCGTAAGAATCCTGGAATTCAATGGTGATTCCATTCCGGAGGATTTCTTTTACAACAGGCTTCAGAATGCCGCTGACCTGCGCAAGACCCTCAACCTGATCCGTCCTGACAATGACTGCTTCCGTCTGGCTCACGGAGAGGGGGATTTCCTGCCGGGACTCGTGGTTGACATTTACGGAGATACTGCCGTCATGCAGGCCCATTCCCCGGGT
>CAYTOR010000112.1:0-7435 GCA_964439505.1 uncultured Sangeribacter sp. | reverse complement strand
TCTTCATTTCGCCGCCATACCATGTGTTGAGGATCACCTGCTGGCGTTCCTTGATATTGAAGGCCACTACAGTTTCAGAGTGGAGGCCGAGTTCCTTATAGTTTTCAACTTTAGCCTTGGAAGCGTTGAAGACAACGAAGTCGGGCTGGAAGTCCTTGAGTTCTTCTTCAGAGGGACGGATGAACATGTTGGTCACGAAGTGAGCCTGCCAAGCTACTTCCATGATGAAGCGGACAGCGAGGCGGGTAGCGGGGTTAGCGCCGCAGAAGACGTCGACTACATAGAGAGTCTTGTCGGAGAGTTCTTTGACGGCTTTCTCGCGGAGGTGATCCCATACTTCAGTTGTGATGGGCTTGTTGTCGTTCTTGTATTCGTCGGAAGTCCACCATACTGTATCTTCAGTGACTTCATCCTTGACGAGGTATTTGTCTTTGGGCGAGCGGCCGGTATAGATGCCGGTCATTACGTCAACGGCGCCGAGGTCAGTCTCGATGCCCTTTTCATAGCCCTGGAGTTCAGGGTTGGTCTCGTCCTTGTAAAGTTCTTCGTAGGAGGGGTTGTGGATGATTTTCTTCACATCCTTGATCCCATACTGGGACAAATCCAATTCTGCCATAATTAACAGTCTGTTTGTTTGAATTTAATGGGTTATTTTGATTTTGATATATTTTCTCTACCTGTGATAACAATCGGATACCCTGTTTGGATTGATCTGCGATGTTAACAAATCCTAAAAATCGGGCTGCCGATTGATTGATTTCTTGAATTCATTCCCTAAAAATAATCTATCGAAAATTTTTAGGAGGGAATTGCTCAAGTTTCTTGAATTAATGTTTTAATGCCTGAACCGAAGCGAGAGATTTTCCCTTCAACTTCACTGCAAAGTTACTAAATTTCCGTGATATATGCAATATTTCGCAGTGTATTTACGGAAAAATTTCTTTAATTAATATTAATTGGCTGATTCAGGGAGGATTGATGCCGGCGTAGGCTACCTGCTTGAAGAGGTAGGGGCGCACTATGGAATCCTCGCGGTCGCGCAGGAGCAGGGTGCCGTCGGGGAGGACATCTTCGATGATGGCTTCCATCGGGCGGCTGCGGAGATTGTCGAAGTATGGATGGGGGAGGCCGTCGTTGCGGTATAGGCGGCGCATGAAGGAGGAGTGGATTTCCGCTCTTCCGGCAGGGTCAGCGGTCAGAAGGATAAACTGCCTGAGAAGGAGAAGAAGGGAGGTTGCAACGGATTCCACTGAGGTGGCGCGGCGGATCAGTTGCTTCATGCTTACCGGATTCGGTGCGTCGCTAAGGAAGTGGGTCTGATTGACATTGAGGCCGGCGGATACGATGCTGCGCAGTATCCGGCTCGAATCGATCGAATGATCGATGAGGATACCGCAAATCTTACGGTCCCCGACATAAATATCGTTGGGCCATTTGACAGTCGCGTCTATGCCTTCACTTTGGAGATAGGCGACGACGGCCAAAGCTACGGCCTCCGAAAGCACGAACTGCTGAGCGGGCTGCAACCAAGTCGGGCTGACCGGCATACTGAAGGTTAGATTCTTGAAATCTTCCGATTCCCAGCTGTTGCCGCGTTGGCCGCGGCCTGCAGTCTGGCAGCGGGCGGCGACCATGCTGAAGTCGGGAGTTTCGGCATATTCGGGAGTCTTCAGCAGATTATGGGTGGATTCGGTTGAATCAAGCCAGAGAATCCTCGGGGGAGGGTATTGGCCGACCATACCTACGCGCCCCGGAATGGGGACTACGGTCTGCTTCGGGGGCAGACACGCTTCGGATATCGGAAGGAAATAATGATGGGCCATCAGAATTGGACTGTCATTTAGATTTTTACAAGCTTATCGCAGCGACTACCAATGGATTGGGCGATAATCTTGATTTTGCGGCAGGTTATTTGGCGTAGGCTCCCAAGGTAGGGCGGATGCCGCCGGGCATTCGCAGGTTGCCGTCCATGTCGGTCGCGGTCTGAGGAGCGACGAGGGCAGGACTGCCGGCTTCGATAGCAGGGCTGTCTTCCTTGACGTGATAGTTGAAGTAATAATCCTCCCTGACGGTCAGAAACAGCGGATCCTTATCCCAGAGGCAATCGAGGAAGTTGGCGTCATCGCTACCCTTTGCTTTCATCAGGGTATAGCGGACGAAGACATCCGATCCCGTCAGGTCCCCTTCGTTGAGGTCGGCGGCCAAGCCGTAGATGATACAGTTATTGAAGGACGCCTTCATCAGGGGATTGGCCGGATTGTCGGCAGCCTGGGCCGGCAGGAGATGATAGAGCGAGAGGATAGGATTGGAAATCAGGGAGAAGAGGTAATAGTTGGAGAGGGTGCATTGCGAGAAGGTATGTTCGCCCCCCGTCAGACTGACCACGGCATCGGCCGCCTCCGAGAAGACGCATCCGTAGGCATCCACTTTTGCGTACTTCGACTGCAGTACGTTTCTCTCCGAGTTATGGAGCCAGGAATTGACCAGAGTCAGTTTCTGCCGCGAAAGGTCGGCGGTAGAGTCGACGACGACGCCGTAGTTTGTGGAGCGCATATCTACGTATTCCATCCGGTTACCGAACGATTCGGCAGCGAAGCGGATCCCCTTCCACTGGCCCGCGAGGATATCATATCCTACGTCGGGGAGGACATTGTCGAGGCGGTCGCCGCGCATCTGTATCATTTTCCCCGGCGCACCGACGGCTTCCAGAGTCCCTTCCACTACGAGGGATGCCTTGTCATGGAAAAGCACCATCGCTCCCGGTTCGATCTTGAGCGTCGCGCCTTTGCTGACCGTAAGGGAGTCGAAGATGATATAGGGACGGTCGGCTGTCAGGGTCATGTCGGATTCGACCTTGGCGTTGCGCAGCCGCGTGACGTTCTGGCCGTAGGCTTCGACGACGACGCTCTGCTGATTGCCGTTGACCTGAAAGAGGAGCTGGTCGCTTACCCGAAACGGCAGATTTCCCTGGTTTTCCGGCAAGTAGCACTCGATAAAGATGAAGATAGAGTCCCCTCCGCGGATTTCGACGTTGGAGAAATCATAGCCGCTGACCCCGTCGACGTTCATAGAGAACGGAGAATCCGGGTTGCTGAAACGGATCGAAGAGATGTTGATGCTCTTCTTGTCGGGATTGAATACTTTCAGGCGGGCGGTCGGAGTGCCGATATCGGTGAAGACAGTGTCGAAACTGACCGTATCGTTCGAAAACTGCAGCCGGACGCCGGGGGAGGTGGTAAAGTCATCCGAGATGCAACTTCCGACGAAGGCCGCGGATAAAAAGAGGAGAAATATGTAGAGAAGATTCCTCATTTTTTTGAAATAAGGTATTTTAATATTAATTTTGGAGTCAGAAATCCGGAATGGCTTTCTATAAGCATAACGCTTCCGGGACTTCTTATATTGCTAAAGCTAACAGGAAATGAAGATAATGATAGTGGCCGGCGAGGCCTCCGGGGATCTGCACGCCTCCCGTCTGATAGAGGCATTGCGTCAAAAGGATGCCGATTGCGAGATTCGCTTCATAGGGGGCGACCTGATGGCGGCCAAGGCCGGACGCGAGCCGGAACTGCACTATGACCGGCTGAACGTTATGGGGTTTTCGGAAGTGCTGAGAAACTTAGGCTCCATATTCCGGAATCTCAAATTTGCCAAAGGGTTGATACGCGGCTTCCGGCCTGATGTCCTTATCCTCGTGGACTTCCCCGGCTTCAATCTGAAGTTGGCCCGCTTTGCGGCCGGGTTAGGTATCCGGGTCGACTACTATATATCTCCCAAGCTCTGGGCCTGGAAAGAATACCGGATAAAATCGATCAAGAAATATATCACCCATCTCTACTCCATACTCCCCTTTGAAGTCGAATTTTATAAGAAAAGGGGTTATGACGCAGTTACTTACGTCGGGAATCCCTCGGTGGAGGAAGTGGATTATGCGATAGGGCATATTTCCCCGTTGCGTCATTTCAAGGAGCGCCAGGGGATTGACGACGAGCGACCGATGATCGCGCTTGTCCCCGGTTCACGCAAGGGGGAGATCCGCAATAACCTGCCTCTGATGATAGAGGCCGCCAAGCGCTATCCGGAGTTTCAGTATGTAGTTGCGGCGGCGCCTTCGATTCCCGAGATATTCTATCGCGAGATTGCGCAGGACCCCGGACTGAAGGTTTCCTTCGGGGCGACCATGACACTGATAAAATACTCCCGGGCGGCGTTGGTGACCTCCGGGACGGCTACGCTGGAGACCGCCTTAGTGGGGACGCCGCAGGTCGTATGCTATCGAGCTAATGGTAGGAAATGGTCGTATAAGATAATGGAGAAACTCTTGAAGGTCAAGTACGTCTCCTTGCCGAATCTGATAGTTGGGAATGAGATTGTGCCGGAACTGCTCGTGCATCGCTGTACTGTCCCCCGGATCTGTCAGCATCTGACACCTCTTCTCCAGCCCTCGCCCAAGCGCGACTGGCAGATCAACGGTTACCGGCTTATGCGCCGCAAGCTCGGGACTTCGGTCGCCCCGCAGTATGCGGCCGAGCTGATTCTCTCAAAATGAATAAGGCAGCAGGAACGTTCCTGCTGCCTTAATCATTTTGAGAGAATCAATTATTTGATTGAGAGAATCAATTATTTGATTGAGAGAATCAATTATTTGACTATGATTTTTTTGTAATCGAGGGCGTAGGGGAAGACGACGGTCAGGGTGCGTGTTGAGGCATCGTAAGTGTAGCCGTATTGACGGATCATCTTACGGGAGGCCATCTTTTCGAGGGTGATGTCGCCCCAGGTGACAGTTTTGGGAGCGGCTACGCCGACAATCTCCAGGTCGATCATGCGGCCTTCGGGCATGCCTACATATCCCCCTTCAGTAGCGATGGTGACCTTCGTCTCGCCACCCTTCTGTTGGCCGGTGAACTTCAGCCAGGCGTACTCTCCGTCTTTGATAGATGTCGGCGACTTGCGGTTATCTTCGAAAAGATCGTAGGTCGATTCCTCGGAAGAGGGGAAGTACTTGATCAGCAGGGTTGCGGGATCATATTGGTCAGTGTTTTCGATCTCGCGCGGATACTGCGGGATAAAGGAGCCGGCCTTGACGAAGAGCGGGAGCCGGTCGAGAGGAGCCTGCACGGTATATGAGCGGCCTCCACGGTATTTCTGAGAGGGTTGCCACCAATTGATCCATTCCCCTTCCGGGAAGAGGACTTTACGGGAGCGGGCTCCCTTCTCCATCACCGGAGCGACCAGAACTTCCGGTCCCCAGAGATATTCATCCTGCACGTTGGCGAAGGCTTCCCCTTTGCTCTTGCCGTCGTAGTTGAGCGGGAGGGCGAGCGGACGGCCCGTCATGGCGTTTTCGGCCGCGAGGGTATAGTTATATGGGAGCCATTGATAGCGCATCTTGATGTATTTCTTCAGGATTGCTTCCTGCTCGGGATAATGGTAAGGTTCCGGCTTGGTCTGGGCGTGGGTACGGAGCATGGGGGTGAAGGTACCCATCTGGAGCCAGCGGACATACAGCTCGGGGTCGGTAGGATTAGCCGGGTCGACGGCGAAGCCACCGATATCCGAGCTCATGTAGCCAAGGCCCGACAGACCCGAGTTGAGCATGAGGTTGACCTGCGGACCGAAGCCGCCCCATGAGCGGGAGACGTCGGTGGTCCACGGAGCTACGGCGTAGCGCTGGAGTCCGGCTGTGCCGCCGCGCATCATCAGCAGCGGGCGCATTTCCGGGAAATTATCGCGCAGGCCGTCGTAGATGAGCTTCGACCATTCATTGCCGTAGACATTATGATACTGCGAAGCCGTCTGACCGTTGTCGTGAAGGATCGTGAGGGGATGCACTTCCGGTTCTCCAAGATCGCCCCACCATCCTGCCAGACCGTCCTGAGTGAGGTCCATAAGGCGGTTCTGAAGCCATTGGCGCGTCTTGGGATTAGATACGTCTAACATTCCCGCGTCGCCAACCCAGGTAGTCACGTCATGCACGTTGCCGCCGGCGTCCTTAGTCAACATTCCCTGCTCTGCAAGATAGTTGTAATTGTCGATCGCTCCCTTCTTGTTGATATAAGGTTGGGAGATGACAACCATGTTGACGCCCTGCTTCTTAAGGCTGTCGAGCATCGCGCGGTGATCGGGCCACTGCGCCTTATCCCATTCCAGGCGACCCATGTCGGTCTCCGTGCCATACCAATAGAGGTCCAGAACGATGCCGTCGACGGGATAGCCGCGGGTCTTCAGCGAGTCGATCGCGCCGAGGGCCTCCTGCTGGTTATGATACCCATACTTGGAAGTGACGTACCCTAACGACCATAGAGGGGGAAGCGGCTGGAGACCCGTCAGCTGGGAATATCTCTTTGCGACTCCGGCGAGATTCTTCTCGCTTCCGTTGATGAAATAGTAAGAGATAGCCCGCGGAGTGGGGGAGGTATAGAGGATAGTGTCCTTGCCAAGTTGCAGCGCCGCGGCGTCATAGTCGTCGAAGAGGACGCCGAAGCCCCGGTCAGAGGCGAAGTAAGGGACGCTGATACCCATCTGGGAGATACGCGGATCCCCTTTGGTATAGCCGTAGTTCTGACGGTTATACATCGACAGGCTGTCGCCGTTCAGGCGCAGGGAGTGGCCGCGTTCGCCGGCCCCATAGAGATTGCCGACATTCAGTCCCGAGAAGGATACGCTTTTTGTCTTGGAGTTGTTGTCTACGCCGTCAAGTTCCGAGAGGAGTTCCTCGCCGTCAGCGGAATAAAACTTGACTGTTCCCGTCTTGCGGTCAACGATGACTTTCGTGGTCTCGCTCATGATCTCGACGCGGTCAGGCCAGACGATATGCTTCATGAAATTTACGTCATCCTCGTTCAGGGGCATGACAGCAGATTGAGAGGGGACGTAGGGGGTAGCGACCGTATCCGTCGGGAGGACGGTGACGCGGAAGATATCATCGTTGACCGGAGAGATGCGGACTACTCCCTTTTCGGTCGAGATGTCGAGAGTATGTCCCGGCTGGCTGTTGACGCCTCCGGGCCGGAGGGCCGAGGTAGCTCCGGCTACGCTCAGTCCCGCGATGAGCGCTGCGGGAAGAATGGAATATAGTTTCATAGGTCTTAAAGTTCTGTAAATTCGAGATCGCCGTCGATGATGACGTGCCAGGGGAGACCGGAAGCGGCGAGTTTCTCCAGGAAGGGATCCGGATTGAATTCCTCGACGTTGTGGACGCCCGGCATTACCCATTGGCCGGTCAGGAACATATAGGCGCCTACCATAGCCGGCACGCCGGTAGTATAACTGACAGCCTGAGCCCCGGTCTCCTTATAGGCCGCTTCATGAGAGCAGTTGTTGTAGATATAGTAAGTAGAGTGCTTGCCCTCCTTGTCGAGGCCCGAGATACGGCAGCCGATCGAAGTCTCGCCCGTATAGTTCTCTCCGAGCGAACCGGGATCGGGAAGCA
>CAYTOR010000111.1:0-7659 GCA_964439505.1 uncultured Sangeribacter sp. | reverse complement strand
TCGGGGCACATCTGCGACCCTGGATTTAACATTTTTTGTGGGACGGGGTCTAAAAGTTTCGAAATCCTGAAGACTACCTGCTATATTACAATAACTCTTTGATACTGAAGTCAATCGGCTATATCACAATAACTCTTCCAAAAAATCTCCATCATGCGAATTCTTCATACGGCAGATCTGCATCTCGGACAGATATTATATCAATATTATGACCGGGTCGATGAGCATGCTCATTTCTTCAAGCAAATGGAGAAATGGGTAGAAGAATATCGTCCTGACGCCTTGGTCATCAGCGGAGATATTTTCGATGTCGCTCAACCCTCGGCCTCGATATGGAGTAATTTTACAAACGCATTTGTAAGACTTCGGCGCAAAGCTCCGGAGATGCACATCGTCATAGTCGCGGGTAACCACGACTCAGCATCCCGTCTGCAGGCTCATAGCGAAGTCTGGGCTTTGGCCTCAACGACGGTAATAGGCACTCCTCCTTCTCCCGAAGCTGAAATCGGAACCGGCTTGGAAAAGTATGTCATTTCGCTCCCAACCGGATTCATTATTGCACTGCCATACATGGCGGCAAGCAGGAATTCCTTATATCGGAAATTACAGGATTACGTCGAATCAATCAATTCCGAGAGGCTGCCGGTCGTAATGACCGGTCACCTAACACTTTCCGGCGCCGATCTCCAAGGACACAGTTTCGATATTGGGAATCTCAGAAATGTAGATCTTGATAATCTTGGAGGGAAGTATGATTACCTGGCATTGGGCCATATTCATCGTCCGCAGACGCTTGAATACCCCGAGGAGACTTGGAAAGAAGAGCAGGAATTTGACCCTCCGGTTGCCCGATATTCCGGAAGTCCGCTGCATATCAGTTGTGATGAGACCTTTCCCCATACGGTCAGTCTCATAGATATGGAGAAGCGCGGAGAAAAAATCAGAATTCGACAATTACCGGTAGAACAACTGAGACATTTCAAAATTCTTCCCGTTACTGAAAAGGCTTTCGAGTCGGAGAAAGATGCACTTACCGAATTAAAGAAGTATATTAAGAAAGGAACCGAGCATAGCTATCTTCGACTTCGATTCAAGGAAACCGTTATCTTGGCTCCGGATTTCAATAATAAAGTATATACTCTTATAGAAAGTTCGGGTAAGGACCTTAGATATAATCCAAGACATATAAGAGTAACGGAAGCAAAGGATCCCAATCCCACCAATGATCCGGAAAACGATTTACGTCTGGAGACACTGACTCAAATGGAAAATCCTCTCGATTTCATCCGATTGGCCTCTTCTAAATTCCCGGACTTAACCATAGAAGAAATTGAGGATGCTTTCGCGGAGGTCGAGACCGAACTTACCCGAATGAAAGAGGAAAGTTGAACGAGGGGAAGAATAAGGGAGAAATCCGGGATATAAAAGGGGAGAGGTTAAAAAGGAGTAATTTATAGGGGAAACTATAATAAGGAAACGAGATAATGAGAATAAAACGGCTAAGTATAAGAAATATCGCTTCCATAGAAAGCGGGGACATCGACTTTGAAAAGGGTCTGAAAGATCCATTCACGGGCGAGGCAGCCTCTCTTTTCCTTATCTCGGGAGATACTGGTTCGGGGAAAAGCGCTATTCTCGATTGCATATCCCTCACTCTATACGGCACCACGCCACGCGTAATCGGAGTCAACGGAATAAGGTCAAATAAATATGTCGTCGGTGACAAAGCTATCTCGGTTTCCGATGTCAGGCAATATACAAGACTTGGAATCAGCTCGAAAGATGAGTGTTACGCCCGGCTTTATTTTGTCGGGAATGACGGAATAGATTATGTCTCTACCTTTCATCTTGGCATGACAAGTCATGGCAATCTTGCTAAAGTCCGTTGGACTCTGGACATAGCGAATGAGACTACGCTGGAGCAGGAGAAGAATGTGGCTCCCCGAATTCTTGAGGCTGTAGGATTGACCTACGAGCAGTTCTCCAGAATGGCAATGTTAGCCCAAGGCCAATTTGCGTCTTTTCTCACCGGAGGCAAGGAAGAGCGCGAACGGATTCTCGAACAACTTACTTCCACCTCACGCTTCTCCGACTACGGGAAAGCCATCTCCAATATCTATAAGAGAAAGAAGCAAACCAAAGAACTCATCGAAACGCGTCTCTCTTCTGAAAAAAGCCATATTATTGATGCGGAAGAAGAGACCAGACTAAAGGCAAAAATTGCTGAAGACGGCAAAAATCTGAAATCGATGAGGGAGCAATCCGATCTTATCAATAAGATTTTAGACCTGCACAGGATAATAGAGGTTTGCTCTGATAGTGTTGCCAAAGCGGAAGAAGGATTGAAAGAACTCAAAAAGGAGTTCTGTGTGAAGGAATACGAAAAAATTTCAGATACTCTCAGAAAATGGGATGAGACTACTCAGTTGCGGTCTCTATCGTCAGCAAAATTAAAGACAGAGACTCAAATTCGCTCTAAAGTCAAATCTTTATTAACCGATCTGAATCAGTCCGGCCGAATCTCACCTGAATCCCTAGAGAAATATGAAGCTATTGAAAAGGGGAATGAAGAAGATAGGGTTTCATTTGCCGTAGCTGTCTCCAATAATATCATCAAAGATTATGAGGAAAAACTCCGGATACTCTCAGATGCGCTTTCTGCCATTTTAGAGGAAAAGAGTATATCTGATCTTCGGAGCGACGAGAAGAAACTAAATGATAAGATTAAGGATATCGAGAATCTTATTGAACTCACCGAATCTTTAAAGATTGAAAAAGAAACTCTTGAAAATTCCTTGAAGGAAGAGACATCCCTTCTCTCAAATGTGAAACTGAATGAAGAGAAAGTCGCGAAGTTTCAATTGACTGTCGATGAGTGCAAAAAAATCAGTGAAGAAGCAGACCGGAGGTATACTACGATGCATCTGAGTCTGTCGGAGAATTTTCAATCGCTCAGAAAAAGACTTCACGATGAGAAGGCTACAGACTGCCCTTTATGTGGTCAGCAGGTCAAGAATCCTGATCATTGGAATATTGAGGATAAAACTTTTACCCTCATTCTTTCTCCCTTGGAAAAAGAAAAGAATGAGGCAGCCGAAAGTCTTCTTGACGCTATGTCTCATCTAAAAGTAATTCTGGAAGATCTGAATAAAACAAAAGGGGAACTCAAAGTCCTCTCCTCTCAGAATAAAAAGAATAGCTCTCGACTTGAAACTTCTGAAAAAAATTATCGTAGCAGAATCAAGGAATATGGGTACTCACTCTCCGGTTCGGAAGCAGATTTTCTTTATGAACAAAAGAGTAATACCCTCAGGGAGTTAAAATCTCTGGACCTCAAGCTCTCTAAAGCTGACGAGACTCAGAAAGAAATATTGGCAGTAAGAAAAAAAGATGAAACCTTTATTTCTACAATAAGGAGCGAAGTAGCTATTCTTTCCAATCTCTCTAATGAATTGGATAAAATATCCGGAGAATATTCGAAGGCGTTAAATACTTCTGACCTGACTGAGCAATCCCTTCAAGAAATTCTCGCGGCAGAAAAAGATATTACCCGCTTCCGGAAGACTAAGGAAAGGCTTGACCGCCAACTTGCTGCCCTCTCTTCTGTCCGGGACGCCGAGACGAAGCGTTTGAATGAAGCCAAAGAAAATCTATCGGAATTGAAGAGTATTCCAGACAACGATGTTTCCCGGTTGGCAAGCCTGATGGACAATCCTTTATATATTGAGGAACTACGGGAGAAGAAGGAAATTCTGCAGGTCCAGATCGACGCACTTATAAAGGAATACGGAAGTGATACGGCTGCTCTGGATCAAAAGGAAATAAACAAACAGAAATATGAGTTATTGATAAAGGAGAGCGAGTCTCAGCGGGAAGAATATCTCCGTTGGCATAAACTCAACAATTACTTCGGCGGGACGAAATTCCGCACGCTTGTGCAATCTTATATACTTCGTCCGCTTCTGCAGAATGCCAATAGATATCTCGAACGCATCACGGATCATTTCACCCTGACCTGCAGTGATGAAAACGAACAGTTGGCAATTCTCGTCCTGGACCGATATAACAAGAATCAGATGAGAAGTGCGACTATTCTCTCGGGAGGCGAACGCTTCATGATATCGCTGGCCCTGTCATTAGCCTTATCATCGCTCAATAAACCGGATTTTAATGTCGATATCCTGTTTATCGACGAAGGATTCGGCACTCTCGACGCTTCAAGTCTGAATGCAGTTATTGATACACTCAGACGATTGCCCGAAATAGCAGGTGGCCACGGCCGCCGAGTCGGAGTAATTTCTCACCGGGAAGAACTCGCGGATGAGATAGGGGTAAAGATAAAAGTGGAGAGATGCGGCGAAGGACGAAGCCGAATAAAAGTATTATAAAGAACAAAAATAAAAAAGATATAAGATGAAAAAAAACAGACTGATCTACCTCGTTCTTCCGGGGATTTTAGCCTCTTTGCCGGGTATAGCTCACGGTGAGGATTTCATTCATGAAGGGATTGCATATTCTTTCTATACTGATAGAGAGGGGAGTGCTTTCGTGACTTTCCCCGAGGATGAGGAGAGCACGGCGGTAGATTATTCAGGAGAAATCAGTATCCCGCAATCAATCCTGTTAGACGATAAAGAAATTAAAGTCGAAGGGATCGGGGAAAATGCCTTCAAAGGGCGCACGATGCTGACCAAAGTTATCCTCCCTCCTTCGATAACTGAGATCAGCAACAGTGCCTTTTATAACTGTCGCCGTCTGGCTTCCATCGATCTGCCATCGGCGCTGGAATCGATCGGAGAGTTTTCTTTCTATTACTGTATGGCTTTGGAAGAGATTTCACTACCTGAAAAAATAACGGAAATCCCACAGTATTGCTTCTCTTTCTGTCAGAATCTCGAGAGAGTCAATATTCTTGGAAGCGTCAACACCATCGGCAACTACTCCTTCTTCAAGGATTCTGCCTTGACTTCGATTAACCTTAAGGAAGGTCTGGAGAGTATCGGAGATCAAGCCTTCGCCGAATGTCAACAATTAGAGGATATCAAGTTTCCGGTATCGCTGGCGAGTGTAGGCAAAGCATCCTTCTTAAACAATTATTCTATCACCTCTCTGGATTTTTCCCGTCTTAAGAACATTGAGATGAATGCCTTTTCCGGTTGCATAGGGCTGGAATCTATCGATTTGTCAAACTATTCAAGCGCGACAATCGGCAGCGGAGCTTTCAAGGGGTGCTACGGTGCCAAGACGATCAAGTTACCCGCTTTAACAATCCTTCCCTCAATGCTCTTTGCCGAATGTTCAGGATTTGAGGTACTTGAATTACCGGAAGAATTGACCGGAATCGGATCCTATTGCTTCTCTAATTGCTCTTCGATAGAGGAGATCAATATACCGGAGTCTGTCAATGAAATCGGGGAATATGCATTCGCAACTTGTTCGGGTGCGGAAATGCTTGAAGGCCTGACTCACGAAATGACTCTTGGAGAAGGCTGCTTCCAAGGACTCACCGGAATCAAAAAATTGAATCTGGAGGATATCAGTTCAATTCCTAAGGATGCCTTTGCCCATTGCCGCTCTTTGGAAGAACTGATCATTAACTCAAATGTCGAGAGAATAGCAGGAGGAGCGTTTACGGATTGTCCGAATCTGTCGGTCATCTACGTAGAAGGATTAATTCCTCCCGTCATCAGTATAAATTCCTTCGACACCCCGACGGAAGAAAAAGCCGTTGTAAAAGTGGATCCGGAGGCTGTCATGGTTTTCCAGCAATCCGCTCAATGGAACAGATTCCTTCATATCGAAGGCTCTACCGACCTTCCATGGGCCGGAGTAGAGACTACCGTGCCTTCATTCATCACTATCTCGGATGGAGAGATATTCTCCAACGGCACAGGTCTTATCCATGTCTACGATCTTGAGGGGCGGCTCTGCGGAATGCTTGGATCAGATAAAGAAAGTCTTAGTCTTCCAAAGGGTATCTATATCCTCAAGTCATCAGGACAGACCGCAAAAGTAAAAATCTGAAGAATAAGGAATAATTCCCAAATCTCTGGTAGGGACGCGATTCTTCGCGTCCACAGAGATTAAGGAAGATCGAATTGCGCAAGAAAGTAGGGGCGCAATAAATTGCGCCCGCGAAGAAAAGCTATTGTTAAATAATGCACTAAAAGGTACGCCTCTATATCCTGCGAAGGGATATGGAGGCGTAAGTTTTTTCTGAGCGAAGATTCAGAAAGATCCGGCTACGTTAATTACAGATGACGCCGTTAATTGCAATGCCGGCCACTACTGCGTAGGTCCGCGAAAACTGACGTATGAAATCGATTGAGGATCGACGCGGAGTCTTCATTTGCGTATCGCTCGGATTGGAAATAAATGAAATAGTAGAATCTTTTGTCATAGGCAGAATACTATCTGATAGACGTTAATGATTAGTTTAAGTTTAGATCAATCAGGTTAACTATTGACATCTTTATAACGAAGATTTTACGCATTTTATTATATTATCAACTTCTAAAAGTATATTTGCTCTATCATCCGCTTCCATATCATGGAAAACAAAAAAAATACCCTCCGGAGCAAAACTTCCGAAGGGAAATAAGTCAGATTGAATGGGAGATCGCGCAAACTTTAGAAAGATCGTGCCGACAACTCTAAATAACGTATCTAAAATAGTTATAATCGTAACTAAAATAGTTATAATCGTATCTAAAATAGTTATAATCGTAACTAAAATAGGTAGGCATTTAGAGGGCCGCGAGATCAAAGGGTAAGGACTACATCCTTTTCCTGTGCGATACGCCGCAAATTGATAATTGCGTAGCGCATGCGGCCAAGAGCCGTATTGATGCTGACTCCGGTCTTTTCAGCGATCTCCTTGAAAGAAAGATTCTGATAATATCTCATCTCCAGGACTTCTCTCTGAAGTTCGGGAAGTTCCTGAATAAGATATTTTACATCCTGAAGGATCTGCTCATTGATGATTATATCTTCGATTGTCGCTTCGCAGAGTTCCTTTCGGTTAAGCAGATTGAGGTCGTCGGAATCGGCTGACTGCAGATTCTCGGACTTTTCCTGCCGGTAATAGTCAATGATAAGATTATGCGCTATGCGGGAGATCCAGGCGGGGAAACGCCCGTTCTCGGTATAACGACCCTGCTTAATGGTCAGAATCGCCTTGACAAAAGTCTCCTGGAAGATATCATTAGCGAGATCTTCATTCTTGATGAGTCGGAGGATATAGTTGAAGACACGATCCTGATGCCGCTTCAAAAGCGCATCGAATGCTTCGTTGTTGCCTTGCGCATAAGCTTTTACCAACTGTTCGTCGGTCATGCTTAAGTAATTTGCCATTCTAATCAGTTAAATTGTTTGAGTAGAGGTCGGTCGATAGGCAGATGGATTTTGGAGTGTTGTAAGTCTGGTAATGTTATATACTTAGATTTTGACAATCAGGATATCGGAAGGTTTATTCCGGATGGTTTTATAATTATGATTCCGATCTTTTTGTCGTTTCTTATTTGCAAAGATACAACAAAAAGTCGGAATCTCCAAATTTTTCGTATGTAGCCCGGGTTAAACTATGTTAATTTCAACTCCCGGTATTGTCTAATACGAGTTCGCAGGAGGCCCAGTCGCCTGGATAGGCCATTACAGATT
>CAYTOR010000110.1:0-7661 GCA_964439505.1 uncultured Sangeribacter sp. | reverse complement strand
TGCACCGCTGTATCGACAATGCCATTCACTCGGCCGCCGGAATGCAGCTCAGAGACGAGTGCGATGCTTTAATGCACGCCCAAGGTCATCCCGAACCGACGGGAAAAGCTAAAATCACACAAGGTTATAATCTGCCGGCTAAATGGGTGATCCATACGGTCGGCCCGATAGTCTACGGGGATTATCCTACCGAAGAAGACTGCCGTCTACTCGCGGATTGTTATCGCAACTGCCTTGTGTTGGCTGAAGAAAAAGGCCTTAAATCAATCGCCTTCTGCTGTATATCTACCGGCGAATTCCATTTCCCGCAGGATAAGGCCGCCGAGATAGCGGTCGCTTCAGTCCGGGAATATCTTGACGGCCATCCGGATTCATCGGTGGAGGCAGTAGTGTTCAACGTCTTTAAAGACAGCGATTATTATATCTACAAAGATTTATTAGGAGAATGATGGCCTATAGGAGATAGATTAGGAGATAAAAATGTGGATAACTTTGAGTTTAAGATAAAGATTGCGCGTGAGAGACTTGACGAAGCGGACGCGATCGTAATCGGGGCCGGAGCAGGTCTCTCAGCAGCTGCCGGGCTTGATTACTCAGGACCGAAATTCAAAAAAGAATTTGCCGATTATATCGAGAAATATCGTTTTCCCGATCTTTATTCTTCGAGTTTCTACGAGTTCCCTACCGAAGAGGAGCGTTGGGCACGCTGGGCGCGGCATATCGACTATGCCCGGTTCCGTCCGGCGCCCTTGCAGCTGTACAAGGAACTGTTGGATCTCGTCAAGGACAAGAATTATTTCGTAATCACGACAAACGTTGACGCTCAATTCCGCAAGGCAGGATTCGACCCTTTGAAAATCTTTGAAGTTCAAGGTGATTACGGTCAGATGCAATGTGCTGTAGGCTGCCATCCGAAAGTCTACTCCGATAAGGAGACCGTCGACCAAATCATCAGACATTCGCATGACTTTACCGTAGATTCAAAGTATATCCCTGTCTGCCCCGTATGCGGAGGAAACATGGACGTCCACGTACGCAAGAATCAATTTTTCGTTCAGGATGAAAATTGGGAGAAGGCGGCTGAACGCTACGAAAAATTCATGGCCCGATATGCCGGCAAAGATAAAGTGGTATTGCTTGAGCTGGGAATAGGCTTCAACACTCCTGCGATTATCCGATACCCGTTTGAAGAGATTACTTACCGCAATCCCAACGCTACCCTCATCCGCCTCAACTCCGAATATCCTCACGGCCCAGCCCAAACTGCATCCCGCACAATTTCCTTTACGGAGAATATGCAGGAGGTAGTCAAAGCCTTACTGTAACCTGTCTGTTCAAGACCCATAATGACCCCCTAAGAAAAATGAAAAATAAAGTGCTGATTTCGACTCCCTCACCTGAAAACAAAGTAATAACGTGGAGGGTCATACGCCGAGGAGATTGCGCAGGATAAACCAGGCGACATAGACGGCGATGTATGTCAATCCTCCCGGCATACCCCAAAGCCAACGACGCAACTTTGATTCCCGCGAACATAACCCTCTGCTCAGCAGCAATCCCAACAGATACAGAAGAGAGAAGGGGATAAAGAAGTTAAAGCGCAACGCAGCGACAAAATCCCCGGAAAGCATAGCATGCAAAGCCCGCTGGATGCCACACGACGGACAATCCAGTCCTGTCAGCAACTTTACCGGACATTTCGGGAAGAAGCGTCCCCAATCGCTGCTCCCGGGATCCATCATCCTATAGATGAATACAATAAGGGCCGTCGCCGCTATTATAGCGACGACGGCTGAAAATTTTTTATATGTCGATTTGCGGATCAATTTACCTTTCCGGTCAGGACGCTGAGAGAGTAAAAACCCTTCCCTAAATTTACATGTTGAAAAGCTCGGCCATTACTCCGCAAAAGACAAGGATAGAGTAGATGATGCCACCGAAGAGACCGCAGACCGCACTGACGATCGACCAAGTCCTTGACGTTTTAGCTGCCTGATAAGCTTCGTTATAGCGACCGCTGTTCCAAAGATTGTCGACCTTGGAAGCATACACTATGGCGACTATACCAAAGGGCAGACAGCAGAGTATGGTGGTCAGAATTGCCCATACCATATTGCTGTTGGGAGGCATCCCGCCGGGCTGAGGACCGTAGGGTTGCTGAGGACCGTAGGGCTGCTGTCCATAGCCTTGTTGCTGACCGTATTGCTGGTTAGGATCGTACGGTTGGTTGTATTGATTTCCCATGATGTAAGAAAGCTTTTAGAGTGAGTGATTGGATTAACAAGGCGTAAAATTACTAAATTTTCATTACGCCTCCAAATTTTTCAAAGCCCACGAGAGCAAAATTTCAATTTGTATTGATTATGCGTGTATAATGCGGGCCGATATATTCCGGGCAGAGGCATGGCGGGTAAGAAGCGTTCCTGCTGATGCAATGACATCTTCCGCGTCGGCCTCCGGATCAAAGAGATGGACAGTCATGACGAGCCGGACGGTAGAACCGGAAATCTTCGTGCGTTCGTTGTCACTCGTCGGAGTTCCGATTCCCCCCTTTGCATCCCTGACTATCGGAAGGCCCTCCACATTAAGCGGTCCGCGGCCGATGCCCTCGTAAGGTTCTTCATGACGTCCGATCCCTACCGTGAGGCAATCCCCTTCTATTTTATCCCGATCGAAGCAACCGACCGAGCATCCTGTCATCAACGAAAGCTGATTTCCGGCATCTACGAGGGAATCCACATTATAAAGTCCCAGTCCCCGGACGATGCGCCTCATCAGCTGCTCCTGCGACGGTCGATAGCGGTTGGGATCCTTTCCGCAAACCTTATACGCCCGGCGAGTGGCGGCGATAGGCGCCCGCTTGTTGATATCCTCAACTTTATATGCAGACGCGATGTCAGCCGCCAGATCCGCCATCTCCTTCTTCTGCGAATCCGACGTAGCCGCAACCGCAACGTCCGCCTCAAGAAGAATTACCCTATACTCAGGCAACCTGGAGGCGAACTCCTCATCTATTCTCAGCTCCATTATCATTCAAGAAATTTAAGAGCTTTCCCGGAGCATACCTGCCGAGCCTTCGATTTGGGAATTACAGCCTTCGGCGCCCCCATGCTGTAGTCTGATATCTCATATACTCCGTACTGGATATTGAGGCCGTCCGCATCTACGTAAGGTGTTGTACCCTCCCCACCGGGATATTCCACTCTATCACATTGATAATAGTCATAGAGTTCATTGACAGGCACCTCAATGTATTCGGCCAATCCGGCTTCTATATACGGTCTCATCACTCCGATTCCGGGCAACATGGAGTATTCCAGACAAGTACCGTCCGACTTAAGGAAAGATGCCCCTTCTTCCCACGGCATACCGTGAGCTCCTCCCGAATAGATATAACCCGAATCTTTCAGAGTAACTACATCCCCGTTATTATATATCACCGAGATTTTCTGAGTGATGGTCTCTCCGTTCATGTCAAGACTACCTTTGGTACGATAAGGAGCGATTGCCTTGCGGAGGAAAATCTCCGGAGTCTCATTGGCAGCAAAACTGTAGGTTATCTTCTGCCCTCTGTTGTCTGCCATATAGACGTTCGAAGCGATATATTTCTTCAGAGCGTCTACGATAGCCGGATTTCCGGCTATGGGGAATTCGATGTTGATCTCCGACTCACCTTTCTTGACAGAATAGTTCTGAGTAGTCAGTTGGTCGCCGTAGGTATGGACATCTCCGGCTATTACTTTCGGTATGGAAGTACTTGAAGATTTACGGGTTGCCGTTGTCTTCGACTTACTGCGCGAAGCAGATTTCTTAGTGACAGCCTCCGCAGTTGTCGATACGCTGCAGATAAGCATCGCAGCGAGCATAACCTTAAATAGATTTCTGAATTTCATACAGTTGATATGTTTATATTTTGGATTATAGGATCAAACATCACTATTGAATCATCTTTCCCAACTATCAGACTTACATTATTGAAAAATCCTAAATCTTCCCCCGACCGTAAAATTACATCAAAACAACCGTTCCACCAAAAAATTTCATCAAAATCTCCCATCCTCCCATTCCCTCAAAAGAATAAGGAACCCTGAGCTTTGCAATACCGGCTCTTCTTCTCCTTCCCTTTTTGACCCGGACACGGTGCTATTTCTATTAACTGAATAAAAAAATGGTACAAAATTAAGGTAAATTCAAATATTTACCTTAATTTTGTACCATGAATAATCGGGAAAGACCAACATCTAAGGTTCTCCGTCCTCAAAATATGACACGTTCGCAATATCGGAAAATACTGAACGATGTCGATAACGGAGAATTTATAAGGCTTAGGAGAGGTATTTATGCTTTTCCGGAAGCTATCATGTCCTCTGTAATTGATATAGAAGGGATAGTCCCACGCGGCATACTCTGTCTATACTCCGCTTGGGCAATTCATAAACTAACTACACAGATACCGGATGCCTGGTACGTGGCAGTAAAAAACAATCGCCGTATAACGTTGCCCGCACTTCCCCAAATTCACCTTACTTATATTTCTGAAAGTATTCTGGAACTGGGATGCGAAACCATCGAAATAGATGGTATAAAACTTAAGGTCTATGATATAGAAAGAAGTGTGTGTGATGCCATCAAATATCGCAATAAGATAGGGCTGGACGTCATGTCGGAAATCCTGAATAACTATCTTCAACGGGCCGATCGCAATATTAAGAGACTCCTTGAATACGCCGAAAAACTCCGGGTGAGAAAAATTCTTAATAATTACCTTGACGTAAGACTATGATTAAAAATTTAGCACATTCAATTCAATCCCGACTGCTTAACCTCTCTAAATCCTCCGGAGTAGCCCATCAGCAGATAATAACCCGTTATTTTCAAGAACGTTTACTGTGCCGTCTTTCCCACAGCCGATTCGTGGGAAACTTCATCTTGAAGGGAGGGGCTTTACTTTATGCACTTAACCGCGACGCTGCACGACCAACATTGGATCTGGATTTCATGGGCGAGCATATAAGCAATGAGAAAGACAATATTACGAGGGCTTTCCAAGAGATATATAGCATCGATGACGCCGACGGGGTGGTGTTTGTCACTGAGTCACTAACAATAGAAGAGATTACAGTGGATAAAAAATATCCAGGTATCCGACTTTCTATTCTTGCCACGCTCGGTTCAATAAGACAGTTTGTCTCTATGGATATAGGTTTTGGGGATGTCATTATTCCTTCATCGGTTGATCTGGAGTATCCGGTGATGTTGGAAGAAGACAACTATATCTTGATTAAAGGGTACTCTATAGAGACTGTCATCGCCGAAAAACTCCAGACAATGGTGGATCGCTATGTACGTAATAGCAGAATGAAAGATTTTCATGACGTATGGTCGTTATTGAATGGTAAAGAAATAAATGAGGAAATATTAATCGATGCTCTCCGCGCAACATTCAATAACAGAGTAACCCCGATCGAGTTTTTATCCACTATATTCGAGGATGAGTTTGTTAACGACCGGGATCTAAACCTACGCTGGAGAGCCTATCTCCGCAAGACGAAATTAGAGCTTCCGACCTTTCCGGAGATTATGACTTCCATAAGGACTAAACTTAATAATCTTTTTTGAAGCAGTCACAGAACAATCCTAAAAGTTGATTACATCAAAACCACCGTTCCACCAAAAATTCCCTCAAAAAACTCTCAAATTCCCTTCCGTATAAATAATCCACACTCGAAGACTCTCCGATTCCGATTCCTTTTTCTCCCGGATACAGGGTTACTGAATTATTGCCTGAATAAAAAAATGGTACAAAATTAAGGTAAATTCAAATATTTACCTTAATTTCATACCATATCCACCGGAAATAGGGATAGACATTAATTGCTTCCTGGCGGGAGAATGAGTTTCTTGCCGGAGGAGAGGATATGAAGGCCGGGGTGGGAAGCCGGGATCTTCCGGCCCGAAAGATCGTAGTGTAAGGGTGAGGCCAATGCCTCTTCTTCCTCCGCGATTCTATCGACAGAGTTCTCTTCGGAAGCAAACCGGCATAGCGCCTTCAGCGCCGGAAGCATCCTGCCAGTTGTAGAATCAAACAACGGAGCGTTATACCATCCCGAAAGCGTGGTGCCGTAAGCATTGTATTCCAACCACCACCAGAACAACCCGTCGACCGCCGGATGACGAAGCAACATTCCAACTAAATCCTGTGCGAAGCGCTCCTGTCCTTCCGCCGAATAGGGATAATCAACCGGCCGACTTGTACCCGGCACTTCCCACTTATAGGAATATCCCGTCTCCACCACCATTATCCGCTTCTCCGCAAAATTCCGTTCCAATGACTCAATGGCTTTCTCCAAAGATGACAGAGGGCCGTGGAAATATGGATAATAGCTGAGGCCTATAATATCGTAATCAATCGCCATCTCCCCCATCCGGCGATAGAAATTATCCTGCACCGGGATATCGGAAGTGCGCTCGGTATGAAGCACTATTTCTGCCTCCGGACAAATCTCCCGACAGGCCTTGATGGCTTGCCGCAGAAGATTACCCAACCGTTCCCAGTTGGCCTCACTTCCTAAGAATGTATTCTTCTGATCAGTTTCCGGAGTTCCTTCAGGACCCCACAGCAACCCGAAACTAATCTCATTTCCGGGTTGGATAAAATCAGGCGTAATTCCTGCCTCCCGTAGGATCAGGAGCGATTCGCGGGTATAGCGATAGATCTCTTCATACAGTTCTTCATCCGTCATGTTGGCCCATTGCCGGGGAGTATATTGCTGAGCGGGATCTGCCCACGTATCGGAATAATGAAAGTCAACCATCAGAGCCATTCCGGCCTGCTTGATTCTCCGGCATAACGGTATGACACTCTCTATCGTCTGGCAGACATTGGGATCCTTATCCTTACCCTTATAATCATCCGGATTTACGAAGACCCGCACGCGCATGGCGTTCATGCCCTCCTCACCGAGAAACGGTATGAGATCGGCTATCGGGCTTCCCTCCGGATCCATATAGCGGCTTCCCGCATCCTCGTATGCCGGAAGCAACGATATGTCTCCACCAACATACCGGGACTCCGCTCCAAAGCCATACAGCCCCGAGAAAACAAATACGACAGCAATCAATATACTCTTTATTTTCATGACCCAATCAGTTAATGCCAAGCAATTCGATATCAAAGACAAGTGTTGAATCTCCCGGTATCCCGGGCTGATTGCGCTTACCGTATCCCTGCGATGCCGGGATATAGACCTCCCAACGATCTCCGACGCGCATCTGCTGAAGAGCAATGATCCATCCGGGAATCAGATCACGCAGACGGAACGCCGGTGCTACTCCACCCCTACTGCTGTCGAAACGCTTCCCGTTGATCAACCGACCATCATAATGTACTGTCACTACGCTGTTGCGGTTCGGGGTAGTTTCCCCCTTCCCCGACTTCAGCACCCGGTAGCAGATACCGTTGCCCAATTCCTTTACTCCTTCCTCGGCAGCCTTATCCTTCAACCAATCGAGATTCTTCTGCTTATACATAAATTATCCGTCTTTCCTTTACATTATTATTCTTATCCCCGTTACCTCAAATTCTCTACGCCCCATATTCCATTCACTTAAGACCCCGTCCCACAAAAAATGTTAAATCCAGGGTCGCAGATGTGCCCCGA
>CAYTOR010000109.1:0-7692 GCA_964439505.1 uncultured Sangeribacter sp. | reverse complement strand
GGAGGTTTTCTTCAAACAAATCGATAATTTTGCAGTTGCCAGTTGAGAGTAGGGAATAAGAAATCCTGTGGCAGGGGTCTAATATTTGATGTGAAAAATTTGCAATTTAGCTTAAAAAGTATTAATTTTGCAGTTCGGTGCGTTGTGCCGTTTGTTTAATTCTTGAATCGGGTCAATTATTTTATTTCTACCCGCCGAAAGGTTAACAGCAACATTGAAATATGAGACAACTCAAGATAACAAAATCAATCACTAACCGCGAAAGCGCTTCGCTCGACAAGTATCTGCAGGAAATTGGTCGCGAGGAACTTATCTCCGTTCAGGAGGAAGTGGAACTCGCCCAGAGAATAAAGAAGGGTGATAAGAAAGCCCTTGAAAAGCTTACCCGCGCCAATCTGCGCTTTGTCGTCTCAGTAGCCAAACAGTATCAGAACCAGGGCTTGTCGCTTCCGGATCTGATCAATGAAGGCAACCTCGGACTTATCCGTGCTGCGCAGAAATTCGACGAAACCAGAGGCTTTAAGTTTATCTCTTACGCCGTATGGTGGATACGTCAGTCGATTCTCCAGGCTCTCGCCGAGCAGTCTCGTATTGTACGTCTACCGCTCAATCAGGTAGGCTCGCTCAACAAGATTTCCAAGGAACTTGCCAAATTCGAGCAGGAACATGAACGTAAGCCCTCCTCGGAAGAACTTGCCGACAGATTGGACATTCCCGTGGAAAAAATTCAGGAGACGATGAAAGTTTCCGGCCGCTCCATTTCTGTTGACGCTCCTTTCGTAGAAGGGGAGGATAACTCACTTCTCGACGTGCTTCCGAACGATGATAGTCCCATGGCCGATGCTTCCCTCAATCAGGAATCCCTCTCGAAGGAAGTAGATCGCGCTCTGCGTCAGCTCTACGATCGCGAACGCGAGATTCTGAAAATGTTCTTCGGAATCGGTTGCCAGGAAATGACCCTCGAGGAAATCGGTGCTAAATTCGATCTGACCCGCGAACGCGTACGTCAGATCAAAGAGAAAGCAATCCGTCGTCTTAAAGGTCAGAAGAGCAAGCTCCTCAAATCTTATCTTGGAGAATAATAATTAGAATAGTATACTTTCACCATAGTATGGCTGTTATGCGCCTGAAGAATCTTACAATAATCTTTTCGGCCATAGCGGCCATTCTGTTTTCCTTCTCCTCCCCCCTCTTTGCGCAGGCTCCTTTTGAGAAAGTAGTCACGGAAGAAACCATTACCGTGACTAAGGTCCTCTCGGATTCCACTATCGTCACGTCTGTCTTCACAGATCGCGCACTCGCCGAAGAATTCGCCAAATCCGAAGATCTGATTCCCCTGGCTCCGGCTCCTCAACATCAACGGACAGAGATGTCGAAGATGATGTTCGGGCTGGAATTAGGTACCGGTCTGGACCTGTCGAGTACGGATATGTCGACCTTCAATGCTGATTTCCTCATCGGCTACCGATATAAGTATATCCAATTGCTCGGCTTCGGAGCCGGAATCCATAAGTCACTCGGCACGCGCGACTCCTTCATTCCGCTCTACGCAGTGTTCCGCACCGGCTTCTCCCCCCGACCGACACTTGCCTTCATGCACCTGAGCATCGGCTATAGTTTCAACACCATCAGCCACTCCCCGATGTTTGGAGACACAACAGCCATGATAGGAGCCGGAATTAATCTTGTCAGTAAACCCCGATTCCAAAGCAACATCATCATAGGCTTCGGGTACCGTCATTTCAGCGAGCGCCATCAGGAACTCGCAAATATCACCAAACCAAACCTCGGTTACGCACAAATCTCCTTCGGAATAAGCATGTAAAAAAGAGTACTCCCGGAACTCTCAGTACTCTCAGTACTCTCAGTACTCCCAGTTCTCCCAGTTATCCCAGAACTCCCAGCTCCCCCCGATTCCCCGATCACCCCCGAATATGAAGCCGAAAGAAATTACCCTTGAATTGCTGATCGATCAGGAGTATCTTGATCAGGTCTCAAAGTTCTTCGCTGTCTACGCGGCATATATGCTCGGGTGCGGAGCAACTTGCATCCGAATCAAGAAAAATCTCCGACGGATGGCCAATTCCATAGGACTGCAGGTTGACCTGATTACACTTTCGCATCATGTGACAGTCGTCTGTACTGATAATTCCACCGGCCTGAATTCCCAACATATCCGGCGCATCCCTCCCGTAGGGGTTTCCTTTGAAATCAACACCCGATTGTCGGAAATGTCTTGGAAGATCGCCGAGCGTAAGATCACTATCGACGAAGCTGAGAATCTCTTCTATCGAATCGTGAAGCGGAAGCCGATGCCCGACATGAGAATACTGCTCCTTGTAGTAGTAGCCAACGCTTCATTCTGCCATCTCTTCGGTGGCGATTTCGGAGCGATGCTGATTGTCGCCATGGCGACTCTATTGGGCTACGGATTGAAGATTATGCTATTTACTTACAAATGGGAAGTAAAGCTGATCTGGCTTGTCTGTGCGTTTGTCTCTGCTTTGACAGCCGCCGGGTTGACCTATTTACCGATAACTTCAACTCCGGACTGGGCAATCTCTGCGAGCGTACTCTACCTGATACCCGGTATTCCGTATATTAATTCCATCTCCGATTGTCTTGACGGACATTATCTCAGCTCGCTCGGGCGACTGATCCATGCTTTTGCATTGACGGTCTGCATCGCCCTCGGACTGACTGCCGGAATAATGCTTGCGAATAAATCCCTAATCTTCTGATGGCAAAACTCCTGAGTCCTTTTCTTTTGAACCCAACTCCTCTGAGCCATAATCTTATGAACACAAATCTTCTGAACGCATGCAAAATGTAATCGACATAATATTGCATCTCTTCAGCGATATGATATTCGCCGGGTTGGCTGCTGTAGGTTTCGCCGCCATCAGTCATCCCCCGAAGGGAGTGATTAAGTTTTGTGCATTGATAGCGGCCGTAGGGCACGTAACGCGCACATGTCTCATAGAATTTGCAGGTTGCCATATCGTACTGGCTTCCCTCGCCGGAGCACTTATTGTTGGCATCATGGCAATCCTGATTGCGCCCAAGCTGAAATGTCCCCCGGAGACCTTCTCCTTTCCTTCCCTTCTTCCCATGATCCCCGGAATTTACGCTTACCATAGTATTCAGGCATTGGCTATGTCCCTTACCGCCCATGAAGAGAAAGCCTTCGAACATTGGTTCTATCTTTTCGAATCCAACGGCCTTATCACAGCTCTCGTTGTTCTCGCAATGGTTATAGGTCAGATGCTTCCTATCTTACTGTTCCCAAAGATATCCTTCACCTCCACTAAATAAGCAAGAAACTTATTAAAATATTGAGTTTATGTTTTTTAATCACCCGAGAAGGATATAAAAAATCGAATCATCAAGAAAAGTTTCAAGTAAGAATTGTCCATTTGAAATTATTTTACAAGGGTAATAATAGATGTTTAGAACCCGTAAACTTCTCTCATTCTGCAAGAAGTTTACGGGTGAAGATTTAAATGTCAAACACTCGGGAGGAGATTAAGGCCGAAATTCGATGTATTATCATCTTACGACCTTTTTATGGATTGATTGGCCTTCAACAATGATATATAAGCCTTTTTCGAGATGAACCTCAGAAAATATTCCTTCATAAAGAAGTATTCCTGAGGTATTGAAGATTTTTACTTCCTGATCATCATCTGGAACAAAATCTATACCGGAGTCATCGGTAACATCGATTGTGCAATAAGTGGACATTGAAGAAGTGTCGAAGTTTCTGACCGCGGCCCGAATCGAAGTACTGCCTATGTTAAGGAGTTCAACCTCTCCATTTTCATTGACACTTGCAATAGAAGGATCCATGCTTTCCCAAGAGATTCGAAGATATTCAGCGTCAGAAGGTTCAACCGAAAGGATAAGAGTATATTTTTCTCCTACTGTGCCGGTGATATCACTTGGCGTAATACTTACCGCTTCCGGTTTCACAGTGGATTCATCATATATTCTAACCAAGGCATTAGCCTTTACTTCCGAGCCGTCATAGTTAATCACCGCCGCTGTAATGATGGCCTCTCCCGGCTTTAAGAATTCCACATATCCTTCGTCACTGACTTTTGCTACCCCAGGATCAGAACTTTCATAAATGATTTCCTTATAAGTGGCATCCACCGGAGTGATTTGAGGATAAATTTCAAACGACCACCCAACTTGCCATAGAGTATCATCAAACCACAAACCGACGCTCTCTACTTTCACGCCGGAGTCTCCATTGACTGAAATATAGCAAAATGCTTCCATCCAGGAGCCATCAAAAGAGGTGATCTTAGCGGCCAGGGTCGCTTCTCCATCTTTCTTAAGCAGAAGACGAACATTATCCGAATTCTGTCCGGACAGTATCTCTACGCACCCATTCGAATCATAAATAGTCCATTCCGTGGTGTAATACGCCAAATAGGGCTCAACATTGGCCGAAACTTCAACAATTTCGTTCAGTTCTCCTGTAATCGCAGATTGGTCAAGCCTTGCGCTCGTCGCAGCTACCTGAATGGGCTGCAACTTAACATTCGGATATGTGGCTTTATATCTATCCAAAACACGATTGGCCACGCATACGGTGGCGCCGGAAAGACTTGATTGTTCGCAAGCCGGCGGATTCGGGGGCAGCATATATACATTTCCTGAAAACGAATAGAATGCATCCTTACCGATTTCAGTCACAGTCGTCGGCACCAGCACTTCACCATGAGTCTTGTAAAATACATCTTCTCCTATTCTCCCGATTCCTTCAGGAATCTGCACGGCCCCATAATATAAGGACCTGTTGAAAATATCATCACCGATATAGTTCTCGGAGGCATCCCCGTCAAAAACGTAATTATCCGGTATTCTCCAACCGAAATATTCCAGTCTTGATCCGGAATATTCTCCTTCAACCTTCAGACAACTTACAGGGAAAGAAACACAGCGCAAACTGCCGTTATAGCATTTAATATTGCATTTCTCAACGCCGTCGGGGATATAGAGTTCCTCTACAGATGTCTCTGAAAGATAGACTGCGATCTCCTTTGCGCCGGGCTGGAAGGTGATCTGTTTCAAAGAGGGCCCGAATGTACCACTGGCATACATCAATTTAGAGGCCACCGAGGCCGGAATCTCCACGGATGAAATAGAGGTGCCATAGAAGGCTTGCATTTCAAGGCTTTCCAAGGTATCGGGTAGCCGCACCTCTTCAATGCTTGCGCAATTTAAAAAAGCTGATGCTCCTATAAAACGGCACGACTCGGGAATTATAAGATTAGACGGCATTTTCACTTTCGAAAACGCATAATTGCCAATCTTCTTTATATTTTGAGGAAAAGAAGGAATTGTCAGGTGTTCACAACCATAGAACAGCTTGTCGGGAATTTCTGTCAACTCTACTTCTTCAAATAAATTACATTCCGAAAGAGAATTGCTGCTCAATGCACCTTCTCCTAATTCTAAGGGTCGACCCTCTCTTGGCTCAAAACGAACGCGACGAACTGAGGACGGCAAAAAATTGTTAGGAATAATCTCAACCGTTTTGCCGATCACGACCTCTAACAGATTGGAGAAAGCCAATCTACCTCCGAAATTTCTTGCATTGAAATTGATTTTGCCGACTTGAGGGCATCCTGAAAATGAATTATCATATCCTGTGCAATTCTCCGGAATAGTTAATTCCGTAAGCGACCTGCAATCAAAAAATGCCTTTTCACCTATATACTTCAAAGAATTCGGTAGAGCCATTTCCTCAAGGGCGTAACAATTCCAAAAGGCTTGACTTCCAATTCTTTCCAACCCATCATTGAAGTCTACCCTTGAAAGATTTGTGCATCCATTGAAAACATCATTCCCGAGTTCAATCAGATTCGGCGGAAGGACTATCGACTTCAGCCGTGGCGCCGTGTATCCGGTAAACATTCCATCTGAGATAGACACAGACCTTTCATCTCTAATATAAAGTAATGATTCCGGGAATGAAATGCTTAGATCAGTTGTCGGAACTCTGGTATCGATTCGAATATTTGAGGAAATTGAGATAGTCCCGGGAAGGAAATTGATGTTTTCAGTTTGAGTATTCCATTTAAATGTATAGGCAACTTTACCGAAATATCCGATATTATCAGTCATCACTAAGTTATTTTCCACTGCGTAAGGAAGAGCCTTACGTCCGAGTCTCATTAAACCTGAGGGTACGTTCATATTGACTGCGGTTGGTTTTTCTGAATACAGAGCACCCTCCCAAATTTCCTTGATTCGGTCGGAAAGAATTATCTTCGTAAACGAATTATTTTGGAATATGCCCGCACCGATATAATCGAATGGATAGTTGGAGAGATCAAGGGTGCCGGTCAATGGTACGTTGCAGAAAGCATAGTCCCCTAAAAATTCCAGTTTCCGGAGATCGGGAAGCTTTTCCAGCTTCGTACCATAAAAAGCTTCTTTCCCGATATATCTGATTTGACCTTCATGCTCTAAAGTTTCCAATCCTGAATCATAGAAAGTACTATTCGGAATGCTGTCAATTCCGGCAGGCAGTTTAAGTGATTTGAGATTCTTGGTATTCCGGAATGTTGCATATCCTAATCTTTTCAGATTAACGGGAAGAATAACATTTGATACGCTCGAACCGGAAAAAACACCTGATCCCAATTCTTCCCTTTCAGGTAATATGATTGTCTCGTATGCATTCACTCCGTTAAAGAATGACGACAGATCATTACAATAGTATTTATACACTTGCAGACCGACACCCAAACCGCTCGTTGAAAAATCTTCCTCCGTATGAGGATCATCGGAAAGATAATATATTTCGGTTATTGATGTGTTTGTTATTGAACTGATACCGGACGTATATGAATAATAAGGTTCATCATCAGGCACGAGGGATATCCCGGAGATGTCGAGAGTCTTTACTGTGCATAGTTTACCCACCGGGTTTCTGAGTGTTTTTACGTCTGCTGCGTTAATCGGTCCGGAAATTGAAAGATAGTCGATTTTCGAGGATTCAATATCTAAAATCAGATCCTGCAGAGTGCCGGGCGTAATGACGGTTATACTCTCAATCGATCCTTCCGCCGCGAATAGCACATTCAGACAAAAAACACAATTTAATAAAAGCGCAAAAATCCTTTTATTCATTATGTGATGTTGGTTAGGCCGATGCTCCCTTCTCGGCAGGTGAAAAAAAAGAAAAGCGCGAGAGCCTTACTTGTTGCCCGTCCTTACATTCTGAGGCCCTGGAACTGCCCGATACAGTAGAACGAGCAACACGCAGAGACCTCACGCAAATATGTATATATCACTATTCGGAACGCTCACGCGCACCGATTGCGACAGGATATACATATCCACATAAGCCATCCGCTTGTTGCTTCATTCTTGACTGTATCATGTAAACTTTCCAGGTTTCAGAATGTCAAGAAAGAGCGTAAGCAAACGCTATTCAAAAAAATCCCCTAAAACATTACAGGGGCCGAAAAAGCATCCCGCCCGCAAACCCTCTTCGTTGAAATTGCCGGAACAGACTTTTCAACGGGTCTCTGCAGGACGTTATACACTACAAAATTAGCATAATATTTCCAAACACCAAAATTTATTAATAATTTTTCGGAATTTTTTACCAGGTTTTTCTTAGACCCCGTCCCACAAAAAATGTTAAATTCCGGGTCGCAGATGTGCCCC
>CAYTOR010000108.1:0-7709 GCA_964439505.1 uncultured Sangeribacter sp. | reverse complement strand
TGCCGAGGTGGTGGATGGCTTCGCGAAGGTCCTGGGCGATGAGGTCGCCGGAGAGGGAGTCGGCGAGGGAGCACTCGACCCGGTGGAGGGAGTCGGCTGTACGACGGAGTGATTCGTAGTGCCGGGCGTTGGTGACGATCAGGTCGGAGGTGGTGTCTCGACCGGATTCGGCCAGGTCGGTTAGACGCTCTATTAAGGTCGGAATGCCGGCTCCGGTCTTGGCGGAGATTTTTATCTGATCCTTTGATTCGGAATACACAGAGGATGTGGGTAAGTCGGACTTGGTGAGGAGTGTGAGAACCAGGATGCCGGAGGAGTTGGGGATCTCATGGTCGGGGTTGGTGGAAGTGGGATCGATGAGGTGAAGGATGATGTCGGCGTTTTCGATGGCTTGGCGGGCTCGGGTGACGCCGATCTGTTCGATGCGGTCGTCGGAGTCGCGCAGGCCGGCGGTGTCGATGAAACGGAAGAGGATGCCGTTGATCTCGACGGTGTCTTCGATCAGGTCGCGGGTAGTCCCGGCTATGTCGCTGACGATGGCTTTCTCGTCTTGGAGCAGACAGTTGAGCAGTGTGGATTTGCCGGCGTTGGGGCGCCCCGCAATGACTACGGCTACCCCTTCTTTCAGTGCGCGTCCGGCCTTGAAGGAATCGGCCAGACGGAGTATCTCTTTGTGGGCGCTTTGTGTCATTTCGAGCAGTCGGCTGCGGTCGGCGAATTCAACGTCTTCTTCGGAGAAATCAAGCTCCAATTCGAGAAGGGAGGCGATGTCGATCATCTGATTGCGCAGTTCGTTGAGCCGCCGGGAAAAGGTACCTTTCATCTGTGACATGGCAAGGCGTTGGGCAGCCTTGGAGGAGACTGCTATCATGTCGGCGACGGCCTCGGCCTGTGTCAGGTCAAGGCGCCCGTTCAGGAAGGCCCTTTGGGTAAATTCTCCGGCAGTGGCGGCCGACGCACCAGCTTCTATTAGTCGCTCCACAACTCTCCGTTGTATCCATTTGGATCCGTGGACGGAGAATTCTACGGCCTGTTCGCCGGTGAAACTTTTGCCTTCGGCGAAGACCGTAGCTATGGCCTGATCCAGAATCTCTCCGTCGCTGTCGAGGATGTTTCCGAGGTGGGCGGTATGGGATTCGGTTTTAGAAAGTCGGGTTCCTTCCCATACTTTATCTGCGATCCGGAGGGCCTGAGGACCTGATAAACGGATGATTGCGATCCCCCCGGTGCCGGGAGGGGTGGAGACAGCGACTATAGTGGAGGGATTGGTCATTTCTTGTTCCAGAGTTTGAAATCGTAATATTTCTCTACTTCGTTTTCTATTTCGTCGGGGAGGGTGGAGAAGAAGTCGAGACCGGTGAGGGATTCAACTTCATCGACGCTCATTGCGTAATCGGCCATGTTTCCGGGGGCCTTCATGTTGGGATAGACGAATCCGATGGCGCGGGGCTGCTCCAGATAGGGTGCGAGGAGTACTTTATAGAAGGCGGAGGGTACGCGGACCCCATCGCCGATTGTCTTCCGGTCAGCGGCAGCATAGACCGGGCCTGCTACGATGACGATTGCTGAGTCGCGTTTGGCCCATAGGCGCTCCTTTTCTTCGAGGGTTTTCCAAGCTCCGGCGTTCAGGGCATGGTCCTGAGGTGCCATGTTGGCCATGACAAAGCAGTCAGACATGGCCGATGCACTCCATTTCTGGTCAGCCGCCGGACAGAGGTGGCCCTTGTCATACCCGGAGCGTCTGTAGTCGTCGGGGGAGGGGCAGCGGTTGAGTTCGAAGTCCTGCCAGAAACGGTCACTACGGGATTCCGCGCCGTCGGTTTCGGAGGCAAGTAGTTCCCATCCAACCCATTCAGGGGTACGGTTGTCGGAATTGAAGCCAACGGTAAAACCTTCGTAGCGCTTGACGGTAGTGGATTTTGCGCCGCCCTCGGTCATTTCCAGGTCCGGGTAATGGAGTCCGGAATAATGGGTAGTGTCTTTAGAAATGGAAGGGCCTGTAATATGTCGGCGTGCGCAGTAGGCTACTACTGCTGTCACCAAAAGAATGAGCACAATGACAAGTGGCCAGCGAGGACGGCCGAATGTCTGAGGACGGCGTCGGCGTGAACTATTGCGTCGTCCCGACGACCGGCGGGAACGGGAATTTGCCATAAAAACAGAAAAATTTTTACAAAGATAATGAAACTCTCTCTATTTTTTATTAACTTTGGCGGAAAAATAGGGGACTGAGAGGGGAGGAAACTTTTTTGGATGATTTTAAGAAGAAACTTAAATCTAAAACTACAATATAATGACTCTTACCGACCGCTTTCTCCGCTTTGTGAAGTTCGATACGCAGAGCGATGATCTGACGAACATGACCCCTTCGACTCCGGGTCAGATGGAATTTGCCATCTACCTGAAGGGGGAACTTGAGGCGATGGGCCTTGAGGAAATCTCCCTCGATGAAAACGGCTACCTGATGGCTACTTTGCCGGCCAATAGTCCGGAATGTGCCAACGTGCCGGTAGTCGGTTTCATTGCCCATTTGGACACGGCTCCCGATATGTCGGGTAAGCACGTCAATCCGCGTATCGTCGAACACTATCCCGGGGGCGACATCGTCCTCAATCAGGAGCAACAGATAATCCTCTCCCCGAAGGAGTTCCCCGAGATGCTCAACTATGTAGGCCAGGACCTTATCGTTACTGACGGCACCACCCTGTTGGGTGCCGACGATAAAGCCGGAATCGCCGAGATCATCTCCGCCGTAGCATACCTCCAGGAGCATCCCGAGATCAAGCACGGCAAGGTGAGGATCGCCTTCAATCCCGACGAAGAGATCGGTAAGGGCGCGCATAAATTCGATGTAGAGCATTTCGGTGCTGAATTCGCCTATACGATGGACGGTGGTGCGATAGGAGAGCTCGAATTCGAGAACTTCAACGCAGCCGGCGCGAAAGTCATCATCAAGGGCCGCAACGTTCACCCCGGCACTGCAAAGCATAAGATGGTCAATTCCATCCGCGTAGCCAATCAGTTTGCCCAGATGCTTCCCCGTTGGGAAACTCCCGAACATACCGAAGGCTATGAAGGCTTCTATCATCTCGTAGGGATTAACGGTACTGTTGAAGAGACCACCCTCACCTATATCATCCGCGACCACGATCGTGCGCGCTTCGAAAGCCGCAAGAAAGAACTTGAGCATCTCGTCCGCAAGACGAATGAAGAATATCCCGGCTGCTGCATCCTCGAAATGGCCGACCAATACTACAACATGCGCGAAAAGATCGAGCCGGTGATGCACATCATCGCGCTTGCCGAGGAAGCGATGCGCGAAGCCGGAGTGGAGCCCAAGGTGCAGCCTATCCGTGGCGGCACTGACGGCGCGCAGTTGAGCTTCAAAGGACTGCCCTGTCCCAATATCTTCGCCGGCGGAGAAAACTTCCATGGTCGCTACGAATTCGTGCCTATCCAGTCCATGGAAAAGGCCAAGGATGTCATCGTCAATATTATCCGCTTGCTTGCAGCCAAAAAGTAAGACATTGAAAAAAGGGAAAGTAACTGTTATCACAGGGCCGACTGCCTCGGGCAAGTCGGCCCTTGCGATAGAGATGGCTCTGAAGAAGAATCTGGAGATCATCTCAGCAGATTCGCGCCAGATCTATAAGGGGATACCCATCGCTACTGCCATGCCCTCAGAGGAGGAACTCTCGCTGGTGCGTCATCATCTAATCGGAGAGCTCCCTCTCGATGCGTATTATTCCGCGGCCATGTTCGAAGAAGAGGCCCTTGAGATAGCTCGCCGACAGATTGAAGAGAGGGGAGAGGTGATACTCTGCGGGGGGTCGATGATGTATGTCGATGCTTTCTGTCGAGGTATCGACGATATTCCGACGGTCAGCGACGCTATCCGAAGAGAGACTCAGGAAGAGGCGGCTGAAAAGGGTGAGGATTGGGCCCGGACCGAGCTCCTCAGGCTTGATCCCGAATATCATGGGATCGTCGACCTGCAGAATATCAAGCGGGTTGTACACGCCATAGAGATTATTAGGCAGTCAGGCCAGACCTTTACTTCCTTGCGCAAGGGGGTAAGAAAAGAACGTGATTTTGAAATGGAATTTCACTTCATTGATATGCCGCGTGAGGTCCTTTTCGACCGGATCAACCGACGTGTCGACCAGATGGTCGACATGGGGTTGATAGAGGAGGCTGAAAGAGTCTATCCCTTGCGACATTTGAATTCCCTCAATACGGTCGGACTCAAGGAACTTTTCGTCTGGAAAGATGGAGAGATGGATCTGCCGACAGCCATCGAACGCATAAAGAAGAATACACGGGTCTATGCTAAAAAGCAACTGACATGGCATGCGCGACGCATGCGAAACGATTTTTTGAGTTGAGAATTGTGAAATTTTGAAAATTAATCTTAAATTTGCAGAAATATCCGGCCCCTCCCTTCCGGACGCTGCTCCCAAAGCCGGCGGAACTTAGGGGTGCGGAGAATAAAGTTTTGTAAATAAATTAGTTAAAATCATACTTCTTCAAATTGAAATGAAAAAGTTTATTTCTTGTATCCTTGGCATTTTGATGCTCGTTTGTGCGGTTCCCGCCAAGGCTGAATTTTTCGATACTTCCGCTCCTGAAGATCTGATGACTTTAGGGGTACGCCTCGGCGTAAATACTTCCAACCGCAATGTAAACAAGGATGTATTCAACATCTGGAACTGCAATTCATGGGGGACGGGAGTAGACGTAGGAGTAGTTGCGCAACTTAATTTCCGCAACTGGATCTCCGTGCAGCCCGGTATCTTCTTTGAGTCCCGCAGCGGTAAATATAATTATATCAACCTCTATGGCTATGCCGACGATCAATCCCGCGTAATGATGACCCAGTTCGGCCGCGACCGGAGCTACAGTTTCCTCATTCCCATCTTGGCGGCGGCTCATTTCAATGTGACCGACGACATTCGCTGGAACGTGGAGTTCGGTCCCTACCTTCAGATAGTACTGAAGAATAAGATCAACGGAGAATTCTCCGCTCCGGTATATAATGACGTCAACGGATTGCCGACGGCCTATATCCCGGTTAATTCCACCAAATGCGACTTCGGCTTCAAGATGGGCTCATCGCTGACTCTTCTTGATCATTACGTAGTCGGGGTCCATTACGAGGCCGGCGTCCTCCATCCCTGGCAAGACGGCAAACTCGGCGGACGGCGTAAAGCCTGGGTCTTCTCCATCGGTTACGATTTCTGATATCCGCTTCAAACGATATCCGGCTGCTGTAATTCAGTTCGAAGGCCTTCATAGACTTCATAAATTTTCATATTAAATTCTTAAAGCAAAGTGGCACCCAATAAGCCCAACACGCTTCTTACCAATGTCCGGGACTATATCTTCATAGTCTTCGGACTTCTGTTATATTCCGTAGGTTTCACTGCGTTTATTCTTCCTCACGAGATAGTCATCGGAGGATTGTCGGGTGTAGGCACCCTCGTCTATTTCGGCACCCACGGCTTCATCCCCGTCGCCGTCACGCAGTATGCCTGCAACCTTCTTCTGCTCGGCTTCGCCTTCAAGATTGTAGGCAGGACTTTCGTCACCCGAACTATCTTCGGGGCCACCGTGATCTCCCTCTTCATCGGTGTGTTCGAGAGTTTCTTCATGGGCCTCGGCCATCCGATAATTCAGGACATAACGATGAGTGCCGTTCTGGGAGCGATTCTCTGCGGCATGGGAGTCGGCACGGTCTTCATCCATAACGGTTCCTCCGGTGGTACTGACATCGTGGCCGCTATGGTTTCCAAACTATCGAACGTCTCCATCGGCCGCACGATGATCGTGACCGATATGCTCATAGTCACCTGCAGTTTCTTCCTCCCCTTCAACGGTTCGCTTCAGGAGCGGCTCGAGGCCCGGGTTCCGCTGATTGTCTACGGTTGGGTTGTAACATTCATCATCGCCTACTGTACAGATATGATCATCAATACCAACCGCCAGGCGACCCAGTTCATTATCTTCTCCCATCGTTGGGAAGAGATTGCCGACATGGTAAATAAGGAAGCCCGGCGAGGAGTGACGGTGGTAGAAGGCATGGGATGGTACTCCAAGAAACCTGTAAAGATCCTGATGGTCTGGTCAAGAAAGATAGAATCCGTGACAATCTTCCGCATCGTCAAATCTATTGATCCCGAGGCCTTCATCACCCAGGCCAACGTCAACGGCGTATACGGTAAAGGCTTCGACACGATGAAGATCAAGATAAAACAGAAGCGTCCCGAAGCGGCCTACCACGAACATCAGGCCAATTAGACTTCTATTCTTTTGAACTTCCACAGAAGTAATATAACTCAAACTAACCTAAATTATGAAAAGACTGATCCTGACTTCGGCAGCCCTTTCGCTTGTCTCGGCGATAGCCTTGGCAGACGTCGTTGCCGAAGGTACTGTCGTAGACTCCCAGGGCGAACCTCTGATCGGAGCGACAGTGCGCGTCATCGGCACCAACATTGCCGTCGCCGCAGACATTGACGGCCATTTCCGTCTGAAAGTTCCTGACCATATCAAGGAACTCCGAGTAGATTACGTCGGATTCGCTCCCCAGACTCTGCGCGTTCGCTCCCACATGGGTGATATCGTGCTGGAGCCGACGGAGACAGTGCTCCAGGACGTAGTGGTAACTCAGTCAATCGCCCGCACGCGAAAGACCCCGGTTGCCATCTCCAACATTTCGGCACCCGAGATTGAAGCCAAACTCGGCAACCAAGAGTTCCCGGAAGTACTCAAGACTACTCCCGGCGTCTGGGCCACAAAGGACGGCGGCGGCTACGGCGACGCCAAGATCAACATGCGCGGCTTCAAGACCGAAAACATCGCAGCCCTCATCAACGGTATCCCCGTCAACGACATGGAATGGGGCGGTATCTATTGGAGCAACTGGGCAGGTCTCTCCGATGTGACCTCCTCGATGCAAACCCAACGCGGCTTAGGGGCGGCTATCATTTCTTCCCCCTCCGTTGGCGGCACGATCAACATCACTACCAAATCCCTCGACGTAAAGCGCGGAGGCAATATCTTCTACGGTATGGGCAACGACGGGATGAACCATATCGGATTCTCCCTCTCTACCGGCCTTATGAAAAACGGTTGGGCTATCACCATCCTCGGTTCGCGCAAATGGGGTGACGGATATGTTCAAGGCACTGACTTCAACGCCTATACCTATTTCGTCAACGTATCCAAGCGTATCAACGACCGTCATCAGCTGAGCTTCACCGCCTTCGGTTCTCCCCAGACTCATAATAAGCGTACTTCAGCCAACGGCCTTACGATCGAAGGCTGGCAGGACGTGAAGAACTACATGAACGGAGAATCCATGTATCGCTATAATCCGACTTTCGGTTACAACAATGAAGGACAGGTCTGCTCCAGCTCACGCAATGTCTATCATAAGCCCCAGCTATCACTCAACCATATCTGGCAGATCAATCATCGCTCATCATTGTCTACGGCTGTTTATGCCTCATTCGCAAGCGGATACGGATCAAGCGGGCAAGGACGCGGCACATACAACGGCCAGACACTCAGCTACGCTTCATGGTACGGCACTAACAGCGACCACAATCTTTCGATGCTCTTCCGCCGTCCGGACGGCACATTCGACTACGGTGCGATCCAGGACATGAACGAAGCCTCCACAACCGGTTCAAACATGATCATGGCCC
>CAYTOR010000107.1:0-7779 GCA_964439505.1 uncultured Sangeribacter sp. | reverse complement strand
GAAGGGAAGGGAAGCGAAGGCAAAGAAGGAGAAGGGATTGAATAAGGAAAAGGGAAAGGGATAGGAGATAAGGGATAGGAGATAAGGGATAGGAGATAAGGGGAAGGAGATAAGGGGAAGGAGATAAGGGGAAGGAGAGAGGAGAAGGGGAAAAATGAAGGTAGGGGAAAAGGCGAAGGAGGAGCTTTCCGAAGTTAATTTGTTTCTTGGTCGGCGCGCTTGTGCGCCAAAAAGAACCGCGCCAAAAAGAACCGCGCCAAAAAGAACCGCGCCAAAAAGAATCCGCGCCAAAAAGACCTCGCGCCAAAAAGACCTCGCGCCAAAAATATTTTAATCTATATCTTTATGTCTCGTCGGGATCCTGAGCATGATTACCGCTCGCGCTGCATCTATCATATAACTATCACTAAACTGGCCGGGGTCCCGGATTTCAGTCAGGTCGAGGGAGTTTTCGACCCGGCGGGGAAATTCCTCGATGGGAAAATCATCTATCACCCTCTCGGCAATCTGATACGCTCCCATATCTTTAAATTACCTGAACTATGCCCAAGCCTGCGGATATTTCGGTATGTAGTCATGCCTGATCATATCCATTTCCTGCTCAGCGCGGAGCAGTACCTTCCGGAAGCTCTCGGCCGCTATATCAGCCGTTTCAAAATCAAGATCCTCCAAGACGCGCGCCAATATCTGCATCTCAATCTTCCGAGTTCGGTCTTTAATGAAGATTTCCACGACCGGATTCTCCGCCCCTATCAGTCCCTCGACGTCATCTACAAATACATAGCCACCAACCCCTATCGACTCATGGCCCGTCGACTCAATCCCGACTATTTCCGACGGATCAATTCCCTAACTTTGGTAGGCCGCCAATGGATGGCTTACGGTAATATGCAACTGCTTTCCAATCCATTCAAATATAACGTAATCATTCATCGCGCCGACTCGGAAAAGATCCGCGAAGCGAAGCGAAATCGCGCTCTCTACTATGCCGAGAACGGCGGTGTCATCGTCTCGCCGTTCTTCGCGGAAGCGGAAAAGAATATACGGGATTTATGCATAAACGCCGACAGCAAGATCATCCTGTTGACCAACGAAGCCTTTCCCGAACGCTACAAGCCCTCCGGCCGTTGGTTTGAACTCTGCGAAAAGGGCCGACTGCTGGTCTTAGCACCCCCGGTGACGATCCCCCATTGCCGCCGGATCTGCCTCGAGCTCAACGAAGCCGCCAAAAATATCTCAGAATTGCAAAATCGCCGCCCTAACCCATAAGAAAATCCAAAGCAAGGGCAAGTCGGCGACCAAAAGATTTCGCTGAATTTATTCTTTTTTGGCGCACAAGCGCGCCGACCAAGAAACAAATTAAATACCGAAAAACCTTTCCTCCTAAGTCTCAGCGTGGTAAAAATTTAAGGGAGGCGGGGAGAGAATTTAGGGAAGAAGAAAGCAGAAGAATAACGTAACTTCAGCGCGCGAAGCCAGGCGCGTCTTTGCGATCTTCGCGTTCTCTGCGATCTTGCGCCCTCCCATCGTATGAGCCATAGAATTAACCGGCGGAGGAAAAAACTCTGCGTCTCTCTGCGGCTCTGCGTGAGCCTAAATCGCGCGAGAATAAGCAGCGCGGGGAGCATCAGCGTGATGAAAAGCAGCACGAGGAAATAAAGCAGCGGGAGGAAAAGAGCGCGGAGAAAAGGAGCGCGATGAATAAGGCAGAGCGAGGAAGAAAGAAGCGGGAAAGAAAGCAGCGGGAAGGGGCGCGGCGCAGGGCTCTAAGGCGCATAGGCGCAAAGATTTATCAACGGGTCTTAAAAAATACAAAAAAAGTGAAGAGAGGACAAAATTGAACAAAAAAATTTTTGCAAATTTCAAAAATCTTTCGTAATTTTGCCACAATCTGAGCGGAAGGCTATGCCGACCGCTCGGATTACCCGGCTGAACTTACATCCAAATAGCTGACCTTCTTTGACTTCTGCGCCTACATTCTTACAAGGCGCGAGTCATGTCCGGTTGGCGTGAGGATGCGACCGAAGCCACCATGATACTTGAAATTTATAGACTGATTTACCGACCATGAAGACTCAACGCCGTTAGCACCCATTCAACGTGCTTCACTGCGGTTGTCGTCGTAAAATAGTCCTTAATCATTTCAATTAGCAACAGAAAAATCACTAATAACAATAATTTATAACATTAACTAACAATCTAAAAACTAACTTACATGAAAAAGCTACTACTGTATCTGATGACGCTGCTCGTCTTCGGTGCCGTGCCTGTAGACTCTTTCGCCACGCAGTATCTCGTCGTACCCACTGAGGAAAACGGCTGGGATATTGAGGCCTTGGAAGAGCTGCCGAATGGTTCCGTTTGTACGCTGACGGGCGTTCAGATCGGCGCAGGAAAGTTTGCTTTGGGCGTGTATGACGATACCTCGGATAAAATCTCGTGGTATAAGTTGGGCACTTCCTCCCAGACTCTGGGGGAAAGCGTGTCCAAAGGTGTCGTATTCGCCGCGACTACAACCGCCAATTCCAGCCATGCTCAAACATACGCGCTGGACGGCATGGCGGATGGTACTGCCGGCAAACTCTATGACGTGACGTTCAACCTCCGTCAGTACAAGGTGACCGTCGACCCTGACAACTCACACTATAGCGTGTATTATCAGGCCGCAGGTACTGCCTCCAACGCGACCCAGACTTCCTCTCTCGGCGTCTCCGGTCAGACAAGTTTCGAGGTGAATACAGGTTCCAATACCTATATCAACCTTTGGCTCCAGGCTTCCGAAGGTTCGGACCATGAGGTATTCGGCAACGGCTCGGGCATCACTTACTCCCTCACAGGAGGCGCTTCGGCTTTTGAATACACCAATTCCGGTGCTTTCACAGTCAACAACAATGCTGCCGCAAGCCGCATCAACGGCCTTAAGGCTAATACTTCCTATCAGATCTATGTCAACTTCACGGAGCGCATGCTTACTGTCCGCGAAGTACCCATCGAACTCTATTTCCGTGGTGACTATGCTCAGGGCGGCTGGGATGGCTATGGCATCGCAGCTAACCGCTTCCAGACCGTCCTTGAAGATGATGAACTCGTTTATGTAGGACATTGGAAACTCACCTACGAAGATGGGAAAGGTAAATACTTCTGTATCAACGTCGGCCCCACAAAGGGTTCTCCCGATTATCAGAACCAGTACGGGTTGCAGAATATTCAAGACAATAACTATTATCTGCAGGGCACGCATCTCAATCAATGGCTCGACCTCGTTAAGGTAACAGTTCCCTACTGCTCCATTTACTATGACATCCAGAAGTCGGAGGATTACCTCATCAAGATCAAGCTCGACGCGAACAACAAGCCGGCTAAAATCTGGTTTGAAGAATATACCGGCAGCGAGACCGGCGAAAGCACCGACTATCCCAACTATTACGTTACCACCCACTACGGTCCTTATACTCATACTACCCAGAATATCTATCAGGAGAATGATATGTGGATCGCCAAGGATAATGGTCAGCGCAGCACAACCTCGGAAGAGGAAATCATCTACGACGGTCTCCGCCTCGGTTACGACAACTTCTGCGTAGAGACTCTTTCTCCCGACGGCGACCGCCTCTTCTGGGCGCTCGAGACGGCCGGCACCATCATCCCCGGTCAGGATTACCCATTCAAGGCCATGACCCTTGACCAGGCGATGACTACTACTAAGATTGACCAGAGTTCTCAGGGCCTTGTCAATAGCCGTTATGACGTAATCTGGAACTTCACTACAAAGACATGCCGCGTTGAACTCAACGAAGCATGGATGAGCGGTGACAACCAGATGTATCTCTATCGTCTCTCCGATCAGGAGATCGCAGATAATGTCCATAAGGGCAATATGCTCGCAACCATCGAAGCCGCTCTTCAGAACGAAAGCCCGGATGTCTTCATCCTCGAACGTTCAGGCGACGGTATCTACGAGCATGACTTCTTCGCCGATGAAGACAATGACCTTCCCCGGGGCACTACCTTCGTACTCGTAGGTCGTACCGGTCAGGTCTACAATATTGTCACTCAGACGGGTGATGGCTTTACCTTCGTGGACAATAACTTCGATCCGGTGACCAACGCCATGGACTTCACCCTCACCAACTCCGACTCGCAGCAACCGGCCTTCATCAATACAGATGCCCTCGAGTACGGGGACTTCGTAGTTCGCGTGCGCACCAACTTCACCGGTACTCTCCGCGGCCAGAACTATACTAACGCTTACATCCTGACCTTCACCAAGCAGACCCAGGCTCCTGACCACTTCGTCATCTACATCGACGGCGACGAAGAGCATGGAATCGAAATCCCGCAGGAAGGTACTTCCAAGATGTATAGCCTCTATCCCTACGACTTCGACAAGACCAGCGACGGCGGAAATCAGGAATCTTGTGACTACTCAGGTTATTACGTATCTGTTCAGTCCGGCAAATGGAATTGGAAGAATAACTACGAAGCTCAGCCCGATGCCAACGGTTATGTACTCCTAAATAATGTACCCATTGGCAATGTACGCTTCCAGATTCATATTTGGGATGACAATAACGACACTTACTATGCAAAGGGAAACATCAATATCGATCAAGCCACTGAAATAAATGGCAATGAATCGAACATGTATGTTAATGGAGCAAACGCTTCTGATTCGTTCAATGTGATGTTCCATGTACCGACAAAGACTATCACCGTCAGCAAGAATACCCTCTCGGCTCCTGTCGGTGGCGGTAGCGGAACCGGAATGTATAAGTTCAAGGCTGTCTACGCTGACGGTACTGAAGTCAACTATGGTCCGTCTCAGTACACTAACGCAAGCCAGCAGGCTTACGTTGCTAACAGTCAGACTATCGATATCCCTCTGATCTCAGCTCACGGCGAGGGCGGCATCAAGAATGAACAACGCATCAACCCCGCTGAAATCAACATTCAGTGGAACAACGGTTCTCCGATGCTTATGGTCACTCCGGCCGGCGTAGAGAAAGAAGTAACAGTTTACTTCATCGACCGTGCTAAGTGGGGCGGCACAATGGCTGTCTACGCTTACTCCGACCTCGGTCTGCACGCTGTCAACGGCGACTGGAATGGCGTCGAGGCTACCATCAAGAATGGTGCCTTCCCCGGTCAGGACATGACCGTCCTTGGTTCTACTCACACACTGTATCAGACCTTGGGTCTGAATTACAATGACACCAAAATCTGGACCAAGACTATCAACATGCGCGAATATCCCGACGGCGGCTACAGCATGCCGAAGGTAATCTTCGCTAAGAATGACAAGACCGTTCAGACAAAGAACCTCTATATGGTAGATGGCGGTATCTACTCCAACGCAAGCACCGATGGTGCTAACCCCGCTACTGAGTATCTGCCCCGTATGCAATTCACTTACTTCGCTACCAACCCCGTTGACCGCGAAGTGATCGAATACGACGATACCCCTTACAATGTCATCTATGTTGACGTTCCCGAATTCACCCAGAAAGTAAAGTACGGTGGCACAGTAGCTGTATCGATCGTATATGACCGCGACGGTAACGGCGAAATGGACTACGAGGCTCTCGGTATCCCCGGCAAGCACCATGCAATGCTCTGCGAAATCGCAGGTGTCGAAATGCTGCGTGTGCCCATCGCCGAGTATATCGTACCCGACGGAGTGAAAGTCAACCTCAGCTTCTGGGAAGGTGACGGTGCTGTAACTGAAAACACTGACAACGATAACCATAAGGATCCGAAGGAGAAAGAGTACACCAACAAGTACACAGGTGACAAATACACTTGCACCCACTCTCTCTGCCACGGCTCTCACTGCTCGCTCAACTTCACCAACGTTGACTACGTGGATGGTTACGTTTACCGCCGCTACAGCGAGAACCAGGAACCGATCATCACGATCGAAGAACTCCTGAGGCCGAAGGCTGTCTATATCGTCAACGACGCCGCTAACTCTGCATGGCTCAAAACTGCCATGACCAAGTATGAGGCAGTGAAGGCTGTTGATCCTCAGTATACTAACGGCATAGCTAACTGCTACTCTCTGGAGCTTATGGACAACAACGAGGCTTCCCGAATGAAATATATCATTCCTGAAGTGACCACTGCAGCAAAGTTCCATATCCTCGCAGAACTGCAGAGCGGCGCATGGGTTGAATACTCAACTCCGGCCTTACTCACTAACGGTATGACTCCGAACGTGCCTTATACCTATCAGAAGGATAAGACATTCGCGATCGGTATCAATAAGGAAGTTTACAAAAACGTAGACACTTACAACATCGCCATCACATTCGCCGACAACGAAGTTATCGCTACTCCCAACAAGGTGAACGCTAACTTCCAGTTCGTCACTTGGAACGATAATAACGAACTCGTGACCCGTTACAAATCCGGTCTCGCCCTCCCGGCTCACGCCGACGAGTGTGACGAAGATCACCTCACCGAGATCCTCTTCTCTTATGCTCCCGGATATGACAACGATGCCCTTACTGATCCCCACAACTCCAAGCTTGCTAAACTGACTGTCAAGTTCACTCCCGCGTCTGAGACTCTCCAGTTCTTCCCGACCGGCACTGTCAACAAGCTTCCCGAAATGATCGAACGTAAGGTTGAGAACGTAACGGACGGACAGATTCTCTGCGGCAAGTATGTCAAGATCCTCCAAAAGAGTGATCTTACCGATAATAAAGAAGGTCTCGCTTCTGTAATGGTGAAGGCATATACGGCAGGTAAGTACGACCTTTCTATCGCCCAGACCAACACCGACGAAGAATGGAGCCGTACCGACATCACAGTGCCCATCCGCGTCTACCCGACATTCGAGTCTGTAGGACTTACTATCAATAACTACAAGCTCAATCAGCCGGTTGACTTCGGTGGTGAAACAGGCTTGCTGACTCCGTTCAACATTGACGAGGTTTCTAAATGCTACACGATCAATCTCTCGCATGAGCCTCACACTGACGTCAACGGTAACGCTGAATTCAAGAGCCGTCTGCACTTCCAGACTCAGAACGCTCAGGACGTGATCGGTGGCAAGCAGGTGATGAAGATCTATTGGTGTGAAAATCCCGACTGCGATCCCAACACTCCGAACACGACGACTCCCCGAGCTCCCCAGCGCAGAGTAATTCAGGTCGCTACGGTCGACAATCCCAAATCAGTAGTAGAACAGCCGCAGTTCGGTACTACCAACCTGCTGACCGATCCTACTGCCGAACCCTTCTCAAGCGAACTGACTTCACCCGATGGCCGCGCTATGACTCTCACTCCCTACAGCATCTACAATGCTCCGAAGGTAGAGATCGATAGCGTAAATAAGACGCGCAAGACAAGCCAGCAGTACGTACAGCTTGAGCAGAACGGCATCAAGTCGCCGGCATATTTGCTCGTTGCCAACCGTACGGCAGACATCCCGACTGAAGTCGAGGAGATCGTCGGAGTAGAAGAAGGCGAAGCCGTCTACTACAACCTCAACGGTTTCAAGGTTGACGCCGACCGTCTCGAACCCGGCATCTACGTCAAGGTTCAAGGCAACCGTTCCGAAAAGATCTACGTAAAATAACACTCCGACCGCATCCCTTAGGGATGCCGAACTGAATAAAATCCGCCGACGCTCACTGCGCCGGCGGATTTTTCATTTTCAAAAAAAGCCGTCGGCGCGCAATCGCGCCGACGGCCCTATTCAAGGATAGCCGATGGCCGAAGGTAACCATCCGAACTAAGCCGACTAATATGATCAAAAAATCTCAGGAGATCATT
>CAYTOR010000106.1:0-7845 GCA_964439505.1 uncultured Sangeribacter sp. | reverse complement strand
CGGCGATATAGGCGCTGCCGTGAAGCTGAAAGATGTGCGCACTGGCAATACTCTCAACGCGAAAGGCTGCGACTATCAGTTCGATTTCATCAAATATCCCGCTCCCAAGTTCATTCGCGCAATCAAGCCCCTTACTGAGAGCGATTCCGAGAAACTCTCTGCTATCCTTACACGTATGCACGAGGAGGATCCCACGTGGGTCGTAGAGCAGTCGAAAGAGCTTAAGCAGCTCCTCGTGAAGGGTCAGGGTGAGTTCCACCTCCGCACTCTCAAATGGCGCATCGAAAACAATGAGAAACTGCCTGTCGAGTTCCAGGAGCCCAAGATCCCCTATCGCGAGACGATCACTAAGGCTTCGCGTGCCGATTACCGCCACAAGAAGCAGTCCGGTGGTTCGGGCCAGTTCGGCGAGGTGCATCTGATTATCGAGCCTTATACTGAGGGAATGCCTGAGCCTGATACCTACAAGTTCGGCAATCAGGAGTTCAAGCTCAACGTGCGCGACAAGCAGGAAATTCCTCTGGAATGGGGTGGCAAGCTCGTGGTCTACAACTGCATCGTCGGCGGCGCGATCGACGCCCGCTTCATCCCCGCTATCGTGAAGGGTCTGATGGACCGCATGGAGCAAGGACCGCTGACCGGTTCCTACGCCCGCGACGTACGCGTAATGATCTATGACGGCAAGATGCACCCCGTAGATTCCAACGAAATCTCCTTCCGTCTGGCAGGACGTAATGCTTTCTCGGAAGCTTTCCGCAATGCGAATCCGAAGATTCTCGAACCTGTCTATGACGTTGAGGTCCTGACTCCGGCCGACAGCATGGGCGACGTGATGAGCGACCTCCAGGGACGCCGCGCAATCATCATGGGTATGAACTCGGAGAACGGCATTGAGAAACTCAATGCAAGAGTTCCGCTTAAGGAGATGTCTTCCTACAGCACTTCCTTAAGTTCCATTACCGGCGGACGTTCTTCCTTCACTATGGAGTTCGCTCAGTATGAGCTCGTTCCGTCCGACGTGCAGGAAAAGCTTCTGAAGGAATACGCAGCTTCCCAGACGGAAGACTGATGACCTGCAGCTATACCGATAGAAGACAAACTAAAATTATCGATTAATAGGCCCGGGGGTGTTGCGATGTGGTATCGCAACGCCCCCAATTTTTCCCCTGTTTTACCCTTTAGTTGTGGACGCGAAGAATCGCGTCCCTACTGCATAGACCAAATGAATGTGGGAGGGTATGCTTAGTTAAGTATATCATGCTCTGTTGGTTATATTGACCCGTGTATTCCAGATTTGATGACGGAGGTTTGTGATTACGTTAAAAAATCAAAACGATTAACTAAACTTTAGTCTGAATTTCGGGGTTTATAATACTGAAAAGATTCCACTTTTTTTCATCCGGCGTCCCCGGATTCCATAATCTTCTGATAGATGACCATTATTAGATACCATGAGTAAAACATGAATAAACCATGTGTAAACTATGAGTAAATCTCACGAATATATCAAGATCTTTCTGGCTGTATCAGGGGTCATGACGTCTTTACATCATATCCATGCAAAGGATCCGGTCCTCCTTCCTCAGGCGGGACAGGATTCAGTATCTGTTGCCGAACCCCTCAGGACCAATATATGTCAGGTCAATATTGACTCTCTGAGCAAGGGTAAATCCTTGCAGATGACTGCCAAGGATCTCCCCTCCGGTTACGGATTTCCGGTCTTTTCCTCAGCTTCGATGTCGGATTGCGAGGATTGGTGGTTGACCTTCAAAGACCCTACACTCAACAGAGTGGAGGCTTTAGCCCGTAACAACAATTTCAATCTTCATTCGGCCTTAAAGCGCATAGAGGCCTCGCGTCAGATCCTCCGGCAGACATATTCCGCGTATTATCCGACCGTCTCTCTTTTCGCAGGCTATGATATAGACCGCGACTCAGGTCGGGAGGCTCTACCCTATTCCAATTCGCAGACCAATACCTTTTTCCAGTTGGGAGCTTCCGTAAGTTGGGAGATCGATATCTTTGGGCGTGTCCGTCAGAAAGCCAAAGCTGTCAAAGCCGATATCGAAGTCAGCCGGCTTGAATATGAGGCCCTTCAATTATCTCTTGAGGCTGAGGTCGCCATTCAGTACGTCAATATCCTGATGTATAAGCAGCAACGCGAAGTAGCCCTTACCCACTTGAAATCCCAGGAGGATATATTGGCTATCGCCGAAGCTCGCTATAAAGCCGGACTGGTCAGCAAACTTGATGTGGCCCAGGCGAAAAGCTTGGTCAGTTCGACGCGACTGTTAGTGCCTCAATATACTTCACGCATGACCTCCGCAATCAACTCTCTTGCTACTCTTTGCGGAGTCCGGAATACTGACATTCAGAAAATGATGGAAGATGCCTCGATGCCTCATCTGACGGTCCCCTTACAGGTAGGAATCCCCGGCGACCTTATCCGCCGCCGTCCGGACGTAGCGGAAGCCGAGAAGCAGATAGAGTCTTTGGCTGACCAGATGGGAGTCGCTAAAAAAGCTTATCTCCCCTCTCTTAGCCTCAATGCCACTTTAGGCACTTCTTCCCACGAGGCTAAATACCTCTTCGGGTCCAATTCCTTTAATTACGAGATCAATCCTACACTTTCCTGGACTTTATTCGACGGCTTCTCCCGATCCGCATCGGTCGCTGAGGCCAAAGCAAAGATGGAAGCGGAGATCGAGAGTTATAACATGACCCTTACTACGGCTCTGCAGGAAGTGGAGGATGCGATGCAGAATTATATCGCGGCCGGAAGAGAACTTACCCTCTACAGTGATGTTCTCGACAACAGCCAGGAGGTGGTGGACCTCTCCTTAGAAAGATACCGCCACGGTCTGACTGACTTCACTGACGTTGCCAACGCCCAGATCACTTATCTTCAGAACCATACTACCTATCAGACTGCAAGAGCGACTCTGTTCAGCTGCATAGTCCGGCTTTATAAATCATTGGGTGGAGGTTTCAACGGATTGACTGAATAATTTCTGACTGAATAATATATTTTTGGAAAAATTAGATGCCATGGCAAAACATAATATGAAAAAGAAGGTCTTTGATGGAAAAGACTTGGATGGGATAAGAGAGAGCAATAACCGCTCTCAGGTAAGCGCTACGGTACGCTTAGGAGGAATGATTCTCTTCTCTTGCGTTCTGTCAGGATTAATCTTTTCGGGATGCAAGAAGGGCCACTCTCCGGCTGATGCGGATGCTCCCAAAGAGGTGGAGGTCGCTCTGCCGGTTGTGGACTCCGTCGATGTTTACGCTGATTATCCGGCCAATCTCGTATCCTTGTCTCAGGCGGATGTGGTCGCCAGAGTAAACGGGACTATCCTCCAACGTCATTTTACGGAAGGATCCTACGTCAATAAGGGTCAACTTCTCTATACCATCGAACCGACTAACTATACCGCCGGGGTCAATCAGGCCCAGGCACAGTTAGAGTCCGCGCGTTCTCAATTGGATTATGCTACCAAACATTATACTGCCCTTACTGAAGCTTTTGCCATGGATGCGGTATCCCAGATGGAAGTAGAGCAAGGTCATAGTTCCAAACTTCAGGCCGAGGCTGCCGTAAAGTCCGCGCAAGCCGCCCTCAGCGCCCAGAAAATCAAACTTGGGTATTGTCAAGTCTACGCTCCTATCTCAGGTAAGATTTCTGCCTCCACAATGGATGCGGGCAGTTACGTTGCCGGCGAAGGTGCGCCTGTAAAGTTAGCTACTATTTACGATGATAATAACCTTACCGTCAATTTCTCCATTCCTGAATATCAATACTCCGAAATCGGACGTCAACCCTTAGGGTTTAAATCCGACGTATATCAGAATTTCCCGGTCATTATCTCTTCCTCTCCGGATGTTGAAGACAATTCTACTCTCTACCATGCTTCTTTGGTCTATCAGGCACCGAGCGTAGATCCCTCTTCGGGAGTTGTCGCTCTTAAAGCCAAGGTTAATGATGCGGGCGACGAACTCAGGGCAGGAATGTATGGAAAAGTAAAATTCCCTATTTCTACTGTCAGTGACGGCATCCTTATCCGGGACGCTTCGATTTCGACCGATCAAAGAGGTAAATATCTCTATACTGTCAACGATTCCAATAAGATCGTCTACACTCCTATTGAGGTCGGCGAACTCTATCATGATTCATTGCGTCTGGTAAAGAGCGGAATAACTCCGAAGACCCGCTACGTGACCCGCGCGATGATGAGTGTCAGAAACGGCGAGACTGTCAAACCGGTCGTGGTTAAGTAATATCTGAAAGAGGATATTTAAGCTGTTTCCGGAACGGTGGGCGAGGCCAACGCCCCGCTTAGGTCCTGCATAAAAAAGCTATTCTGATAAAAAAGCTATCCTGATAATTTACTCTATCCCCCTTTCTCCTTTTCAACATGTTATTCTCAAAATTCTTCATCGACCGGCCGATCTTCGCTACTGTCCTTGCCATCCTGATGGTTGTCGCGGGCGGAATGACGGTATTCTCTTTGCCGGTCTCTCAATATCCCGATATCACCCCACCGACCGTGATGGTCAGTGCTTCCTATCCGGGCGCTGACGCTACGACCGTAGCAGAGAACGTCGGCATACCCATCGAGCAGTCTGTCAACGGTGTCGACGGGATGCTTTACATGAGCAGTAATTCCGGTTCTGACGGAAGCTATAGCCTGACCATTACGTTTGAGAACGGCACTGATCTTGATCAGGCTGCCATAGACGTCCAGAATAGGGTCTCGGAAGCTGAGACTACCCTACCGACTGCTGTTAAGGAGGAAGGTATCAGTGTCAACAAGAATTCCTCGAATCAGGTGCTCTTCATAGCGCTGCAATCCGCACCCGGTTCGAATTTAGATGCACTCTATCTTACCAATTATGCCCAGTTGAACCTCATCGACCCTCTGACGCGTGTCAAAGGTGTAGGCGGAGTTTCAGCCTTCGGTGGCGGGGAATACAGCATGCGGGTATGGCTCAATCCCTCCCTTATGGCAGCCCGTGGATTAAGTCCATCCGATGTGGAATCGGCCATTCAGGTGCAGAATATGGAGGTATCGGCCGGCAGCGTCGGTGATCCTAAATATGGGAAATCGGAATTCGAGTACACTCTTGCATGTAAGGGCCGGCTATCGACGCCCGAGGAATTCGGGGAGATTGTAGTGCGTAACGACGGCAACGGAAAGATGGTAAGACTTAAGGATGTTGCCAGGATCGAATTGGGTAGTGAAAGCTATGACCAGTATGCCGCCGTCAACGGTGAGCAAAGCTGTCTGATCGCAATCACGCAGTTGCCCGGAGCGAACGCATTGGATGTGGCGGACGGCTCGTTGAAGGAGATGGAAAATCTCAGCAAGTACTTTCCGGAAGGCGTGACTTACAGGGTAGTCCAGAATTCCACTGATTTCGTAAGGGCGTCGATGAAGGATGTCATTACAACCTTTATCCTGACTTCTTTGATCGTGATGATAGTCATCATCATGTTCCTCCAGAACTGGCGCGCCGTGATCATTCCGATGCTGACGATTCCGGTTTCGCTGATCGCTACTTTCGCGGTGATGAAACTTATGGGCTTCTCGCTCAATACTCTTACTCTTTTCGGTCTTGTGCTTGCGATCGCGATAGTGGTGGATGACGCCATAGTCGTGGTAGAGGACTGTTCGCGTCTTGTCGATAAGGGCACGATGAACGCCAAGCAGGCTGCCATCCAGGCGATGAAAGAATTGACCGGTCCGGTCGTAGGAGAAGTCCTGGTCCTTATGTCAGTGTTTATCCCTACTGCCTTCATTTCCGGCATTACAGGTCAATTATATAAGCAATTCGCGTTGACTATCGCCGTCTCCACGGCCTTTTCCGGATTCAATGCCTTGACGTTGACCCCGGCCCTTTGCGCTCTTTTCCTGACACCCCGCAAGCAGACTAAATTCTTCCTCTTCCGTTGGTTTAATGTCGGCTGGGGCTGGGTAGAGAAAAAGTATCAGGCTATCATCTCCCGGATGCTTCTCCACCCATATCTTTTCATGCTTGTCTTTTTCGGATTGTCGGCAGCAGGAATCTGGGGCTATGTCGCTTGGCCGTCCAGTTATATTCCCTCAGAAGATATGGGCTACTTCATGACAAGCGTCCAATTGCCTGAAGAAGCGTCGCTCAACCGCACGAACGCAGTCATCGATTCCCTGTCAGCTTCGATCCGTAAGGAAATTCCCGGCGTCAAGGACGTAATGCAGATTTCCGGATTCTCATTCATCGCCGGTGGAGCCGGGAGCAATTTAGGTATCCTGATGATAGAACTCGACCCCTGGTCGGAGCGCGGCAAGAATGAAAGCGTCGACAAGCTGATGGAGAAGGTGGACCTTATGGCTGCTGAAAGATTCCCTGAGGCTGAAATCTTCTCGGTCAATCCCCCTGCTATTCCCGGATTGGGTGTGGAAGGTGGCCTTCAGATGCAACTGCTCGATATCAACGATCTCGGAGCCATGGAGATGGAGAAAGCAATTACCGCAATTCAGGAGGCTGCCCGAAAAGATGACCGCATCGCCTCCGTCACCTCTATGTATGAAGGCGAGACTCCGCAGTATGAATTGAAGATAGACCGCGACCGCGTTGCCTCCTTAGGAATAGATCTCGGCACTGTCTACGATGCCATTTCCTCATACTTGGGCAGCAGTTATGTCGATGATTTTATCGACTTCGGACGCTCCTTCCAGGTGATAGTGAAGGGCGATGCCTCCTCCGGACGCAACGTAGAGGATTTACGCAACCTTCGGGTAAAGAACGGTAACGGGGAGATGGTGCCGTTGGAAGTATTTACCTCCATCGTTCCCTCCATGGGACAGAGCAGCGTCAGCCGCTACAATATGTATCAGACAGCATCCATTACCGCCAATGCCGCCAAGGGGGTTAGTTCATCGGAGGCTATCCAGGCCATGGAAGAGATCGTAGAGTCGACTGTCGGCAAAAACTACTCCTACGCATGGAGCGGCGAGGCCTATCAGGAAACACAGGCACAGACCACAATCTCCTTCGTCTTTGTCTTCGCCATCATCATGACCCTTCTTGTACTGGCTGCCCAATACGAGAGCTGGACCGATCCTGTAGCCGTCGTCCTGAGTATGCCGATTGCGATTTTGGGAACGGTGCTGGGATGTATCTTTATGAGCCAGAGTGTAAGTATCTACACACAAATCGGACTGATTCTGCTGTTGGGTATGTCGGCCAAGAATGCCATTCTCATTGTTGAATACGCGATGGACTTCCGCAAGGCCGGGGTTGATATCCGCAAGGCGGCGCATGATGCAGGAGTGATCCGTTTCCGGCCGATCATGATGACGGCCTGCGCCTTCGTATTGGGTGTGATGCCGATGATGTTTGCTACCGGCGCCGGCGCCCACGGACGACAGGAACTCGGTACGGCCGTAGTCTTCGGCATGGCTCTGAACGCCATTATCGGCACAACCTTCGTCCCCGTCTTCTGGGAAATCCTTCAGACCTTCAACGAAAAATACCTCTCCCGTCTGATCCCCAACAAGAAGCTCAACTCCACCACTCCCGCCGGCACCGCCGTTTCCCCCTCCTCCGACACCGGAGCCGCATCCATCTAAGTAGAAGAATCGACGAGTTCGGAATCTCCGAACTCGTCGTCAAGTTCCCCGGTATTGATATGGTAGGCGTAATCTACGTATATATCGTGGACGGGATCGCCATTGTACGTCACTAAATCTTCCAGTTCGTCCATAGTTTCTCCCAATGACATGAATCTAACCGAATTCAACTAAATTGAAGATGAAGCAAAAATTCTCCAACTGCCGTCAGATTCACTCCGTTGAATATATC
>CAYTOR010000105.1:0-8009 GCA_964439505.1 uncultured Sangeribacter sp. | reverse complement strand
GGTCTTTTTTACCGGTTTAAGCATAAGTTCTTTATTGTTTTCTTTCGCTGCGTTCTATTTCGGCCGCGGACCGGGCCACTCCCCGGGAAAGCCCCGCGGATACCGTCGTCCGGCCCGACCGATGTCGGTTACTGCATATTTTCTGCAAAGTTAATCATTTATGTCCGCTTTCCCAATGATTTTCACCTATTTTTTCTTAATTTTGCATCCGATTACGCTTCGGCTTCCTTTTTCTCCCCCGGGAAGCCGATATTTTGCCCTTCTCAAAATAATTTTTTCAAATGAAATATTCCCATCTTCTGCTCCTCCCCCTTTTGCTCGCAGCTGCGGCATGTCAGGATCCTTCTTTTTCTATCAAAGGCGAAATCGATGGAGGTGACGGAAAAACCCTGATACTCGAAAAAGCCGACAATGCCGGCCAATGGATCTCGATCGATTCCACTCATCTCGACTCGAAAGGCAAATTCTCTTTCAGCGGTTACCCGCCGGCTGCTCCGGAAATCTACCGTCTCGCCCTCGACGGCAATTACGTCTATTTCCCGGTCGACTCCATCGACCGTCTGACCCTGACCGCGCCCGCAGCCCGCTTCTCTACTGACTTCACCCTCGAAGGCACGGAGAATGCCGTCAACATGGCTCAATTCGAGAAAGACCTTATCGCGGCCATCCCCAATCTGTCGATTCCCGATTCAGCCGCTTCCTTCAAGCGTAAGACCTTCGCCAAATATCTCCAGAATGCCAAGGGTTCGGTTGTCAGCTATTATATCCTCACCAAGACCGTCGGCGGCAAACCCCTCTTCGACACAGCCGAAGACGCGCGCTATTTCGCCGCAGTAGCCACAGGCTTCCGTCAATTCAGACCCAACGATCCGCGCTGCGAACTCCTGGAGCGCACCGCTACCGAAGGTCTGCGCCGCAAGGCTGAGGCTCAAGGGAAAACCCGCATCGTCGAAGCTACCGAGCTCGGCTACTTCCCCATCACTCTTCCGGACGAGGCGGGTCATGACGTCTCCCTCTCCGATCTCGTTGGGAAAGGACTGCCGGTCATCCTTGTCTTCGAAGACCTCTCCGATCATGACTCCGAAGCGCTAACTGCCGAACTGAAGGACCTGGCACAAAACGGCCGCGCCAAGGTCTACTCCGTCGGCATGGACCCGGATCAGCTCGTCTGGCGCAACATAGCCAAAAATCTCCCCTTCACAACGGTCTATGCCAATGTCAGCCAGTCCCGCGACCTCTGCGTCCGCTATCAGTTCGCCGATCTCCCGACTATCTTCGTCATCAGCCCCGAAGGCTCCATAATCGGCCGCCCCGCCGACATCGAAGCCCTCCGCAAACTTCTATAAGCCTCCTAAGGCAATCTTAGGCGCCCAGGGCGCCCAAGATTGCCGAAAGTGTTGAGGGCGGAAGCCCGAAATTTGAAGGCGGAAGCCCGAAAATCAGCCTCCCCAAACTCCCATGAATCTCCCCCCTTATTATAAGCCCCATAAACCGCATAGCTGCCGAAGAGCTAAATTTCATAACTATAAAGCCCCCGGCAGATATATGATCACTATCACCAAAACCGCTGGAGTGAGCTTCTTCTCCTCCTTATCCGGAGTGCCCGGAAGCGAGGATAATCCTCCCCGTACTCTCCTCACAAATGAAGGAAGAGTCATTGAGGCGGAAATCTTGGATCTTAATAAGAAAAAGGAATTTGAGGTGGAGGATTATGTCATCATGCCTGATCATGTCCATATAATCTGGCGTGTAAAAGTCTGGCTGCCTAAAGATTTAGGGTATTATGTAGGGCTTTTCAAATCCAGATGCTCTAAAGATTGGCATCAGTTATATCATACACCCAAAGAGATTTCGCTTTTCAATCCTAAATTTAATGATAGAATAGCCTTTGATGAGGTTATGACAAGGCGGCTTAAGCGATATGTCGCCGACAATCCCCGTCGCCGACTGATGACTATCCTCAATCCCGATCTATTCAAGAGAGCTCATAAAATAAAGATAGGGAATCAGGTCTTTGAAGTATTCGGAAATTTCCAGTTGTTGCGCCATCCTCTCATTGCTGCTGCCATCGTCAGCAACCGTTACTCAGAAGAAGAGGCAGCCCTTCATCAAAAAGCCTGGGAAGAAACAATCCGCGGCGGGGGCGTCTTCGTTTCGCCGTTTATCAGTAAGGCAGAGAAGCAGCTGAGGGATCGGCTTTTGGCCGAGAATGGGAGTATCATAAGAATTGTCGCAGACGGGATAGGACCGAGATATAAGCCTTCCGAGAGTGAATTTGCTTTATGCGCAGAAGGCAGATGCTTGCATATAGGTCTCCCCCGCGCCTCCATGCATGTCGACAATCTGAGTAGGAGCAAATGCTTGGCATTAAATGATCTGGCCCGATGGATCGTCGGGAATGCCGAGGAGCTAATGAGCCTCCTGAGGCAATGAGGGCGCCCCTTACTTTCGGGCGCCTCTTACTTTCGGGCTTCCGCCCTCAGCACGGTGTTGAGGGCGGAAGCCCGAAATATCTGAGCCCCCGGCAGAAGCCGGAAGTAGGAGACCTCGGACCGAAGCCCGGAAGTAGGAGACCCCGGGCCGAAGCGCGGAAGCAGGCGCCCCCGGCAGAAGCCGGAAGTAGGAACTCCGGGCGGAAGCGCGGAAGTAGGAGCTCCGGGAGTTGCCGGAATTTATGTTAATAAAAGTTAATATCTGTTAAAAATGGGGGGATTTTTTTGTTGTAATTTTGCAGTGATGGTTATAACGCATCATGCCTGAGGCTGATCTCCAACTTCAACGCATCCTAACGATAATCAATCTCTTACCTGAATATCTTACCGTCCGTGGGCCGCTTGGTGCGACGCTGCGGGCCGAAACTATACTGACATCACCTAACAAACATGAGAAAGAATCTCATAAAGTTTTTATTCCTTACCCTCATTGCAGGACTTTCCCGGACCGCAGGGCATGCCGAGGACTTCGCCTTGAAGTCCAATGTGCTCTATTGGGGAACTACTACCCCAAACCTCTCTGCAGAACTGGGAGTAGCCCCCAAATGGACCATCGAACTGATGGGAGCCTATAATCCATAGACTTTCAAAGACGATAAGAAAATGAAATTCTGGCTTATCCAGCCGGAAGGGAAGTATTGGTTTTGCGAACGCTTCGAAGGCCATTTCGTCGGCATCCATGCCCATGGAGCCCAATTCTTCGGTGGCTTCGGATCGAAGCGCTATGACGGTTGGCTCGTCGGCGGCGGCGTCAGCTACGGCTATGACTGGATCTTATCGCCCCATTGGAACATAGAGGCAGAAATAGGCATCGGATATGCCCATCTTTGGTACGACCAAAGCGCTCGGATTCCCTGTCTGAAGGATAAAGTGCACAAGCACAAGAACTATGTCGGCCCCACACGTGCCGCCGTTTCATTCTCTTACCTATTCTAAACCCTGCCGACTTCTAAATGAAACATATCTTTTCATCTTTACTAATCCTGTCGGCTGCTGCCCTCGTGGCGGCATGCTCCCCGGCACATGACAAGGCCATCACTTCCACGCCGGCACCGCTCAACGTCGCAGCCACACGCGACAATACTGTCGACGTAAACGTGGATTTCAATATTCCATCCCATTATGTCGCTTCCCGGAGCCGTCTTTTCATCACTCCGGCCTTTATGGTCGACGATGAGATAGTCAAGGAATATTCCCCCATCGTCATCGACGGCCCGATATTCGACAAGAAGACCCTGCGTAATGCCGTCCTCCACGGCTACGTAGATCCTTACGCGCTCCAGGCAATCCATCTTCAGGATACCCGCAAGCCCTTCTCTGTCAATTATTCCGGAACTCTCGATATCCCCGCCGGACTAAAGGAGGGACGCATCGTAGCCGTCATGTCGGCCGACGGTTGCGGCCAATGTACCGGTCTGGATACTATCCAGGTAGCCGCAATCGTCTTCCCGCGCTTCGACCTGTCGAAAGCACGCAAGAGCTATCTTAACCCGGAATTCAAGGTCCGCCCGAAGATCCATCAAGGCAACGGAGAAGCAAGACTGCAATTCATAGTCAATAAATGGGATATTATCCCCTCTTTGCCCGACAACAAAGCTGAGCTACAGAAGATTCTTGACACCCTCAGCCCGATTCTCAATGACTCGCTTGCTACAGTCAATTCTCTCAATATCTTCGGTTCGGAATCGGCCGAAGCAAGCTATAGCCATAACGTCAAACTGGCGGAGAACCGCGCCAATTCGGCCAAAAACTGGCTTGCCCAAAATCTTAATCTCCCCACTTCGGTCAAGAACCGCATAAAGGTTGGCGCGCGACCTGAAGGTTGGGAACCGGTAGTCCAGGCCATGATCGCGGCCAACGATCCCGACAGTATCAAGGTACGCGAACTCATGATAAAATACCCCGGTCCTACCGATGACGCAGCCGAGAAATATATCCGCAAACTCGCCTGCTGGCCGCGTATCCGCGCCAATTATTTGGCTAAGGACCGTAAGGTTATATATGACTACTCCTGGACTGTCAAGAACTTCACCGACGACGCGGAGATGATCCGGATCTATCAGACCCGACCGGACGCTCTGAGCGAAGATGAATTCCTGCGCGTAGCCTCCCTTTCGAAGGATGACGACTCCCGGATGCTTGTCTATAAGGATCTTATCCGCTATTATCCCGAATCCATACCGGCCCTCAACAATCTGGCTGCCCTCAATCTGGAGAAAGGGGATGCGGCTTCGGCAATCGCTCTGCTTAAGGATCTGAAGACTGATTCGCCCGAAGTGCTCAATAACTTAGCTATCGCTTACCCCGAAATAGGGGAGGAAGAACAGGCCCTCGAAATCCTGTCCGGATTATCTTCAGAGGATGCCCGCTATAATCTCGACATGCTTCAGCCGGCCTCGGCACGCAAGTCCAATTCCAAGAATAATAAAAACTAAATCAGGAGGAACCGACCAAATATGAAACTTTCACAATTCGCTTGTTTAGCTTTCTTACTCGGCGGATCGCTCATCGCCTCATCATGCCTGCGCGATGACATACCCGATTGTCCTCCGATGAATGTAAAGATAGTAGTGAAGGATAAGAATTACTTCAATGTCGACAAAGTCGAACTCGAAGACCGCGTAGCAGAAGACCTCCCTTTCAAGGAGTACGTCCCGACGCTTTATTGGGTCCTTCGCGACGCTCAGACGGGTGATGTCGTCGACGGTTCGGAAGGGCTTATCCGCGTCAAGGGGGACGTTTCATCAGCAAGTCTGAAAAGACTGTCAGGGGGATCTATACCGATCTCTTCCATCATGGCTTCAGCTACAGCGGCGAGACTTCCGTAAAGTCATGGACCGATATTGAAAACCGCACCCGGACCGTCACCAAGACCCTCCTCGCTCCCTCCATAGCCAGGGATGCTACCAAACTCAACATCAAATTCTCAGGAGCGGAAGATGCGGCCAAGGTTGTCGATACGCGCGATGTCAATATCAACATGAAGGGCAACGAACTGACTGTCCTCCGATACGTATGGGACGCCGAATCAGGGCGCTTCAAGATCTATGTCCTGGTCAACGATTCCTGGGAGATAGTCAACCGCATGGAGGTCGAGTGAGCCGGATCGCCCGAATTCCTACTTCCGATTTCCTATTTCCTGATTCCCGGGAACAAGAAAATAACATAAAGATTTCACTAATTAACACATAATTATTAACCAAAACTAACTATCAAAATGAAAAAGAGTAATCTTTTCTTCGCGATGGCTGCCGGCGCCATGCTGGTGACAAGTTGTGCCTCCGAGCAGGAGATGCCCAACTCACCCGCCGACAACGAAGCAGGCAAGCAGCTCATCGTGCTGTCGGTTGCCAACGACAACGAGAACACCCGCGCAGGACGTCCGCTCCTCAGCAGCGAAGCAGCCCAGGCTATCGACAATGTCAAAGTCATCGTCACTGACCAGGACAACAATGTAGTATGGGTACATACTGTCGAGAACTGGATGACTGGTGAGACTCCCGCTTCCACGATATACGGCGACACCCAAGCCAACCCCACCGGTCGTGGCTGTCACTCTCCCCAGCGGTCCCCAGACCAAGAACTATACCCTCAACTACTTCGACACTGACAGCTGGGCTAAGACAAATGCACTCGACAAGACCCGCGTCTACAATGTCCTCCGCAACCACCTCTACACTATCGGCGCAAAGGCTAAGGTAGAACCCAAGGACCCCAACGATCCTAACGATCCTGATCCGGATCCGGATCCCGAAGATCCCGAAGACGATCCCACTCCGCTTAACAACAAGCAGGAGATTACTCTCAAAGTCAACAGCTGCTGGGAAGTTATCCACAGCATGGGCCTCGAGTAATAACTCAGAAATCAACACTAAACTCCGACCGACATCCGGCAGTCTCCCCGTGAGACTCCGGATGCTCACCGGAGTCAATCAGGAAGCAAAGGCCTGATCCCCTTTGCTTTCACCAATCCCGGAGGGCATTAATAGTTTAGCCTTCAATAACATACCAATCCCCGGGAAATAAAATTTACAAATCGTAAGGACTTCCCTTTGCGATGAAGCATAACCTATCAGATGAAATTATTTAATCTGCTGATTCTGACCTTAGCCGCTATCCTGGCCGTCGGTTGCTCGGATAAGAATGAGGACACGCCGATACTCACAATCGACGGCGAAGATCTTCATCCGGTCAATCTGGAATTTGACATTTCGATCGACCCTGCTTCCTTGACCCGCTCCCGCGAGCTTAACTCTTCGGAGTGTCTGCAGAGCGTCAATGACGTCCGCGTCTATGTATTCCGTTCCCCGTCAGGCGCGGAAGGAACCTTCACGCTCTACCATCCCTACGTAGCCAATGCCAATACCGGCGCCGTAGAAAAGCGCCCTTACTTCTTCGTCAATGACTTCATGAAGGGGGAAGGGACTATTTGGGATGACCATACTTCCGGCCATGAAACCCATACGATCACAATCCGCCCCATGCTCGGAGCCGGAAGTTATCGCTTCTTAGCCGTCGGGCGAGACGATAATCCCGAATCCTCCCCTCTCAAGATCAACTGGACCGAGGGAGTGACGAAATGGGAGGAAGCGCTGATGGAAAACGAAAACGGCCATCCGCGGGTAACCGAAATCTTTTCGGGCTATCCGAAAGAGGTCGGCTCCAAGGCTGTAAGTACTCTTCAGCTCCCGGGGGAGGTCCACTTCCACGAGGAGATAGTACTGCATCGTGCGGTAGCCGGAGTCCTGCTCCACGTCAAGAATATACCGCAGACCCTGATCTCTGATTTCGCATGGTATTCCAAGAGTTCACCGACAGGCATTATACGCCAGGATATGGAGAAGGGAGTCGAATATAAGGTTGCTGAAGTAGCGATTGTCGCGGCAGGCCATTATCCTACGCTTAACCTGGTTGAGCGCCGCTGGTCGGAGCCTCGTCCCTTCCAGACCGACGACAGCCGCTTCTTCGCTACGCGCCTCGCATGGATCCCAACCAAAGGTCTTAAGGCGGAGATCTGCGAGCATGGCAGCCGCGTATTCAACGGCTCCAAAGCTACAGGCAATTTCGTAATTCCCGGCTAAACTCATCGACCGGGTATTCTATGCCGACTATGCCGGGGGCGAGAAAGCAGACCCGGACCAACTGACTGCATTCGACAAGAGTCTCTATCTCTGTTTTTATGCCGTCACTGCCAGCGGAGCCTATTATCCGCTCAAGATGATCCCCATTAAGATCAATTACAGTTATCTCCATGATCCTGACGCTCACGAAGCATGCGCGGGAGATTATGAAATAGACCCTACGGGCTATCACTTCAATCTCGTAGCCAACCATATCTATTGTCTCGGAATGTACAATCCTTCGGAAGGCACCGACGATCCGATCGACCTTGAAGAAGTGCTCCGCGATTCTGATGCCGCATTAACCTTATGGATATGCTCATCTTTCCAGGGACAACATGAATTTAGACCCCGTCCCACAAAAAATGTTAAATTCCGGGTCGCAGATGTGCCCCGA
>CAYTOR010000104.1:0-8044 GCA_964439505.1 uncultured Sangeribacter sp. | reverse complement strand
AAAGACACCGAGCATAAAGTAATTTTTCACCTGAGGATGGAGTTTGAAGGATGATAAAGGAAACATAAAGATTTTATTTTTTCTTTACATTTCATTTTAAACTCCAGAAACATAGAATAGTTAATAAAATCAAAATAATGACCTATCTTTCCCAATGAAAGTTACCACCGTCCCGCAGCTGTACCCCGCCTTCGGCCTTTTGGTTCAGTCGTTTAGCCCGCTAAACTCCTTCACGCTGCAAGGCCAAATTCGGGGCACATCTGCGACCCTGGATTTAACATTTTTTGTGGGACGGGGTCTAAGTAAACGTCCAAATAACTGCATGGTGTTCGGGACGTTTACGGTTATTCAGATATTTTCCCTTTTTGGCATATATGAAAAGGGTAGGGAGGATGAACAGAGAAAGGGTAGTGAGTGTTAAAATTCGTAAAGGAATTGTTGAAATAATGGAATAATCATAATGATGGAATGGCTCCCGGAGTTTTTTAGATCTCATTCTTTGATACCGATTTTCGTCACGTTGGGACTGGGATTTTGGCTGGGTAAGATACGTTTCCGCGGGTTCAGTCTGGGCGCGGTTGCGGCTACCCTCATCGTCGGAGTGATAATCGGACAGATGAAGATTGAGATCCCTGATATAGTGAAAAATATCTTTTTCCTGTTTTTTCTCTTTGCTACCGGCTACAGTGTCGGCCCGCAATTTATCCGGGCGATGAAGGGTCCGGGTCTTCGGCAGGCGGCATTCGCTGTGGTTGAGGCTCTGGTCTGTGCCGGATTAATAATTGGGGCTGCAGCGCTGATGGGTTATGACAATGGCATAGCGACGGGCCTTTTTGCCGGTGCGCAGACGGCTTCGGCATGTCTGGGCATGATCGGTGACACGGTCAGAGAACTCCCGATAGAGGAAAATCAGCGGCAATATCTGCTGATGATTATTCCGGCCTGTTACGCGGTGACTTACGTGTTTGGCACTGTCGGCACTGCCTGGTTCCTATCCTCCATGGCTCCCAAAATGATGGGAGGCATGGGAAAGGTAAAGGATGAGGTGGCGAAGATAGAGGATGAGATGGATAGCATCGATACGCTCGCGCCGGGGCAGATTCAGGCCAGCCGCCCTGTGTCATTCCGCGCATACGAGGCTGAGAGTGCTTTTTTTGATTCTCCGCGATCAATTCCGGAGGTTGAAAAGCATTTCACTGAGCAGGGATGGATTGTCTTTGTCGAACGCGCCAGAGTGAGCGGGGTGATTGTTGACCCACCCTCAGAAGTCCTTATTTCGAAGGGTGACCATGTAGTTTTAGGCGGAAGAATGGAGGAGATAGTGGATCTTCAGTCAAAATTCGGTTCGGAAGTAACAGATCCGGAGTTGCTGAATTTCGGAGCGGAAAAGACTCCGGTGACCGTTTCTTCGCGCGGTGCGGCGGGAATGACGTTGGGCGAATTGAGGGGGAAAGATTACATGCAAAGGGTAATGGTGGCTTCCATACGAAGAAACGGCATGAACCTGCCTGTGAAGATGAAGACGGAATTGTATCCGGGTGATGTGCTGACTCTGGTAGGCTGGCCGCGTGACGTGGCTGTGGCATCGTCCGAGATTGGCTATGCCGACCGGCAGACCGACGTGACCGATATGGTCTTTTTGGGATTGGGAATTGCGGCCGGATGTGTACTCGGTGCGTTGGCCATTACCGTCGAAGGGATACCGATGTCGCTGGGGGCAAGTGTGGGGGCGTTGATTATGGGTCTTGTGTTAGGGTGGTGGCGCACACGCAGACCGACTTTCGGACATATCCCCTCGGCCGCGTTGTGGGTGTTTCAGAATCTTGGAGTCAACATGTTCATCGCCATAATCGGTCTGACGGCAGGAGCCTCCTTCCTCTACGGTCTGCAAAAAGCAGGATGGATGATATTTCTTGTGGGAGCAGTTTGCACAATTCTCGGACTGATTATCAATATTTTCATTGCACGAAAACTTTTCCATTTTTCCGCCCCCGAGACCCTCGGCTGCGTGGCGGGAGGAAGGCTGAGCGTCGCCTCTATCGGAGCTATAACCGATGCTCTTCAGAGTGACATTCCCAACCTCAGTTTCACCATCACCTATGCGGTTGCCAACATCTCGCTTGTCTTCGCCTCCCTCCTGGTCCTCTTCCTCGCCTGATTAATGTAACCGAAATAACAAAACTCAGAGAATAGTAATAACTAAAATGAAGAGAATAGTAATAATGGGAGCAAGCTCCGGGATCGGTTATCGCTGTGCGGAGGCGCTGGCTTCGCGCGGAGTGAGGGTCGGACTTGCCGCACGAAAGACTGACTCTTTGAAGCGTCTTAAGGAAAAATATCCGGAAATGATCGAGTATGAATCGATTGATATTACCGTTCCCGACGCCAAAGAGAAACTTTTGCGACTGATCGAAAGGCTCGGGGGAATGGATATCTATCTACATGTAGCCGGCATAGGATATGAGAATCCGGGGCTCGACCCTGAAACGGAAGTGAAGATCTTTGAGACCAACACGGTCGGATTTGCCAGAAGTGTGGCTACTGCATGGCAATATTTCCGCAGGCATGATATCCCGGGACAGATTGCCGCGATCACCTCGGTGGCCGGAACTAACGCGATGGGACACATGGCGGCCTACGCAGCCTCCAAGGCAGCCAATCAGAAATGGCTTCTTGGACTTCAGCAGCTCTCCGACATAACCGGAGCGGGCATCACGGTGACTGACATACGACCCGGTTGGATCACTACAGGCCTTATTGATGCAGATGCGCATTTCCCGCTTCAGATGGAACCGGATTATGTGGTTCCCCTGATACTCCGGGCTATAGTGCGCAGGAAAAGGGTCGCTGTCATCGACTGGCGATGGAATATAGTCGTGGGGCTATGGCGAATGATCCCGAACTGTATCTATCGTCATCTTGATCTGCGTAGGGCAGGGACTCTTCCGGGATATTCTGCGCGTGAAGCGTCCGGCTCCTAATTTGCTTCGACAGTATAGGGAGTGGCGGTATTTGACATGAAACCTAATAGCCATCCGGAATTGCGGATATCCGTGAGTTAAAGAATGAAATTATGACTATTGCAAAACAAGAGAATTTCAGGCCTAAGCCTGTGGCCGAACTGATCGATGGGCGGCATCTGTTTGTCATTCCTTCCTTCCAGCGAGGTTACCGGTGGGAGGAAAAACAGGTGGCAGACCTTCTTGAAGATATCAGGCAATTTGCTGATAATGACGTGCCGGGTGCAGACAGTTATTTCCTGCAACCCGTGGTAGTGCGTCCTTGTATTTACAAAGGCAGGGAAGCGTGGGAAGTGCTCGACGGTCAGCAGCGTCTGACGACATTGCTGCTTGTGCTCAAAAGGTTGATGCGCAAGCTAAGCGAAGATGACAGAGAAGCTTTCGAACCGATGCTTTATGAAATAGTCTATACAAACCGCAAATCCCTTGATTTTGACAATCCGGATCCGTCGGAAAATATCGACAGTTATTATCTCAGCGAGGCGAAGGAAGTGATAGAAGATTGGTTCAGAAAGAATCAGCGAACTAATCTGGACGGTTTCAAAGCCAGTCTGCTGTATGATCAGAAGCGGCAGGTCAAGCTTATATGGTATGCTATCGAAGCCTCCAGTTCTGACCGGGACAACATCAATATATTCAACAGGTTGAATAAGGGCAAGATCGCCCTTACCAGCGCAGAGCTGATCAAGGCTCTGTTCATTATGGACAATGACCTGCGGAATGACAATGACTCTCAGGCAGCTGAAAGGCTTGCCTTGGAATGGAATGAGATGGAACGACGGTTTCAGGATGATAAGTTCTGGTATTTCATCAGTGATGATGACGAGGGACTTCAGACCCGCATGGATATCCTTTTCGATTTCGTGACGGGCAGGGGCCCTGAGAATGATCCTGATTATTCCTACAGGGAGTTCCAGAAACTTTATGACCATTGCCGCCGCGAAGAAAAGGAGGCTCAGGATAAAGGTGCCGCTCATGAATATTCCCGGTTTGATGCTCCGTGGGCGCGGGATATCCATGATATGGAGGATGCGTGGTTGCTGATAAAACGGACGTTTGACCGGATGGTGGCATGGTATGAAGATAATCTTCATTATCATTACGTCGGATATCTTGTCGCAGTAGGTTTTAAACCTCTCGAGATTTATAATTATCTTGAAAAGGCTAAGAATGATCGGCGACGCAATCCGGAGTCCGCGGAATGGACCGAGGATGACACTAAGAAAGAACTGAGGAAACTGATAATGGAGCGTTTCAAGGAGCGTAATAATTATCTGAGCAAGGAATCAATAGATGATCTTGAATACGGACAGGAATTTGTAAGGCGCCTTCTGTTGCTCTTTAATGTCGAAACCTGCCGGAAGAATTCTAATTCCAGATTTGATTTCGAGAGATTTAAAAGCGAGAAGTGGGATGTGGAGCATATCGATTCGCAGAACGACGCCACGCTTCAGGAGTTTGACGACCGTATCAACTGGCTTAAGCATGTGGAGTTTATCCTGGGCCTTGAAGATGATGCCGCGGCAAAGGAACTGAGAAACGAGGCTTCCGGACTGATAGATAAATTTAAAGCCAGGGGTACGGTAGAGTTGAAGAAATATGTGGATTTCTACTCCCGGATCAATCGACATTATGCCAAGGAATCAGGACAGGATGAGGCGGAAGTGGATCTCTCTACTCTCAAAAAGGATTATCTAAGCAACCTTACCCTTTTAGACAGCCGGACAAACCGGGAGTATCAGGATTCTCCGTTTCCGTATAAAAGATATCTTATAATGAAATACGACAGGGAGGGCAGAAGGTTCATACCCACTGCAACCCGCAATGTATTCCTGAAGTATTATACCGATAGCGAACATAATTCGTCGCATCTCGACCGGATAAGATGGAATAAATCGGATAGGGAGGGCTATCTGAGAGCCATTCATCAGATCGTAGATCCTATTTTCGATTCGGTTTTGTCTACGGCCGGACTTACTGACGCCGTAGTAGACGCTGAACAGCAACCATCCAATTAAAGACGTATGAGTGAGAAACTTAAAAAATATAATTTTCTGCAGCAACTTGAACAGGGATATATCCGCATTCCGCGTATACAGCGCGGATATGCGCAGGGCAGACTGACGAAGAAAGTGGATGGCATACGCAGGACTTTCCTGCATACACTCTTCCAGGTAATCAAAGGTAACCGTAAATCTACTGAACTCGACTTCGTTTACGGAAGCATGAAGGACGGAGCTTTCGAACCTCTGGATGGTCAACAGCGTCTGACGACTCTCTTCCTTATCCATTGGATGCTCGGCACGGACCTCAGGCGTAAGGAACATGATAAAAAATCAGTGTTTACTTACGCATCGTGCCCTACTTCGGAGGATTTCAGTAATGAACTTGTTTCCCACAATGCGGCAGCCATAATAAAAGAGTCGATCGAACGTGATGCCTCTCCTTCTGAACTGATCATGAAGAGGGATTGGTTTCATTGGAAATGGAAATTCGATCCATCGATAAGTTCGATGCTGGTGATGATTGACAGCATACGCGAAGAATTGATTTCTGACAATCCGGACTGGGAGAATAATATGGAGACATATCGCCATAATCTCAATAACATTACGTTCAACGGATTGAATCTGGGTGACTTCGGCTTGTCAAACGAGCTTTTTATAAAAATGAATGCGCGTGGTAAGCAGTTGTCGGACTTTGATAAAATGAAGTCCACTCTTGAGGAGGAAATCCAGATTCAGGAGTCGGAACATGATGAGAAAGATGAGACGATGACTTCGGAAGAGGTGGAGGCATCATGGCGAACTTTGATGGATGGGAAATGGAGTGATTATTTCTGGCATACCTATGCCCGCAATTCAATCAGCCAATCCCGTAACCTTCCGAAAGAAGAGAGAAAGCAGATCAGCCTGGCAGCCGCAAAGAATTGCGAACTGCAATTTAAAAAACTTATCTTGCGACTTATCCAGCTGCAGCTTCATGCCAAAATGCCTGCATCTGAATTGCTTCGTGAAGCTTGCTATAAAATGAATGCTGGGGATATCGATGACATCCTTGTCGCTTATGGCGATTCATTGATGGCCTTCAGAAGTAAAGAAGGCCGGAAGGTAAGTCCCTCGGAAACCCTGATAGATTTTGAAGCCCTCATCAGAACGGTAAATTCATTGCTGACCGAAGATGAGGACGGCACTATCCGCGACGTATATGCATCCTTAGACTTTGACACCCATTTCAATCGCGAAGATACCGATCTGATGCAATCTTTCTTGAGCGACACGCTACCTAATGACGTCGCCCTGACTTTCCATGCCTCGCTGAAGTTTCTGGAGGAATATCCCGCCTCTGATGACGATGAATGGAAGAAGAATCTGAGCCGCTGGATCAAATCTTTCCGAAACATGCTTGCAAATTATAATAATACGCAACGCATTGATAAACGATGGCGATATGAAAAGGCGTTGGACGCCATCAAGGACATTGCAGACGACCTGAGGAAGTTCGGTGAGGAAAATCATCTGGGTGCGTCGGACAAAAATTTTGTCTGTCAATTCTTCAATAGTATCAAAGATAAGACTTACATAGGAATTGACAATCAGGCTTTGAAGGAGGAATCTGAAAAAGCGGCTTTGGTTTTAAGGGATCCTCAATGGGAAAAGCTGATTGCTGAGGCTGAAAAGGATGCCTACCTATGGGGACAGATAAGGGCCTTGCTTCAGTGGGCCGGAGGGGATATGACGACATTCGAATCATATTATAAAAAACTCGCGGACTTGCTGGGATTCATTAATGAAGATTGCAATTCATTTTATATAGCATCATTGATAATTGATCCCGGTCACTGGCTGCAGTCGAACCGGATGTATCAGTTGAATTTCGACCGCGACAACAGTTTCAAACGCTATCTTCGTGATTTCGATAAGGATCAGTCTACAAATGCGCCGCATATCAGGAACTTGATTGATTTATGGATCAGTACTGCCAATGACCTTAGTGCGGAAGAATTTATACGCAGTGTCATATCCGGCAGGGGCGATGAGACTCCGGCATGGATAGAATGTATGATTGATGAACCTTCAATCCTTGATTATTGCAATAACAAGCGTCTATTCAATGACAGAGGACATGTCATTCTGGCGCAATATAAGACTACTGACAGCCATTGTATAGATCCGGTATTAAAGTATCTCCATACTCTTGCTGTCAAGTCTGCGTCTGCAGATAAGGTTGCCTCTGCGCCAAAATTCGCTGATAAGCCTGCGTCTCAAGAGCCGGTGGCCCCTGAACTTCAAGATGCTGATAAGCCTGCGCTCCGGCCTCAGATAACTTTCTATGACTCAAAGGGGGATTCACCTCACAGTATCTCATTTGTAACTGAAGATGCGAGTCATCATCTCAAATGGAGTAATCTTAAAGGGATGTATGAACTGATAAGGAATGACGGAGAGCCTCAAATCTGCAATGCCAAAGAAGCAATAGAAAGATTCATTGCAGTCCTCTAAGCTCTTTGCTATATCCAGGTATAGGTTCGGCTGCGCAGAGACCTCATCATTCTCTAAGGGTTAATAGTTCTCTGTAGATCGATATCCGGTTATATCAACAAATTGACGACGGAGCGTTTCTTCGCGTCGGACTTTTGTGCGTACCTCACATTCCCAGACGCGAATCACTCTCCATCCGGCAAGTCTGAGATCAACATTGTTTGTGGGACGGGGCCTTTGTACATGATGGAGGTTATAATTAATGTTATCCGGTAAATTTATAATTCTTTATCAGCTCAAAATTATAAAATATGTGAATGGCCGGCTCAGCGTGGGCTAAATTTTAATAGTATTTGCAACATTTCTTATAGGCATGCCCCCTTATTTATAGTTAATTTTGCAAATATATGAGGAGTCGGGATAATGGGATGCCTCCATTCTGAGCTTTCCCTGCCATCCCTTCGACTTGACAATAACCTTAAACAATCTATTAAGACCCCGTCCCACAAAAAATGTTAAATCCAGGGTCGCAGATGTGCCCCG
>CAYTOR010000103.1:0-8056 GCA_964439505.1 uncultured Sangeribacter sp. | reverse complement strand
TTCCCTCGAAAATCCACCGCCCTGAATTTAACATTTTTTGGAGGACGGGGTCTAATAAGACGCAAATTTAGCAAATATTTCTCATCCTCCAATCTTTTTGGAGGATAATTTCATTTTTTAGATTATTTCCGAGGTTGCTCGGGGTCAGATCGCGAGGTTGCTTAGGCTCAACTACCGACTTTGCCCGGCCTCAGATAGCGACTTTGCGTACGCCCTTTCCGTCGACTACGATATAGATGCCGGCCGGAAGATTCTGCAGCTCACCCTTGATTTCGAGGCCTTCGAGGGTGAAGATGCGCTGTGCCGACGTTGCTGCCGGAGCTATTGCGGGAATTTCCACCGCGGAGATCGAATTCTCCACGTATTTGTAGAGATCGAGAGCCTGCTGGTTGGAAGTATAGACGCTGAAACGCGGAGACTGGGCGTTGTACTGTAGAGTGCCGTATGCAGAGCCGAAGTCGATCTTGACATTCTTATCGGCAGAAAGGTAGACATATACGGGCATTCCCTCTTCGGAAAGCTGTACCTTCTTGGCGGCGGGGCTCATCAGATAACCCGCCGGCTCCAGGCTAAGCGAGTTAACCTGCACATAATACTGCGGACCGCCCGCGCCCTCGAGTTCTATGATCGCGGCGCCTTCGGGGAGCTGGTTGATTTCGCCGTCCTCATCGATATCGACATTTCCGGCCACGCTCATATAAGCGGATGAAGAGGTAGCGGAAGCTGTAGTTGACATGACGGCATTAGCCTTCGAGGCCACGAGGATATACTGGCCGTTGGCGGAAATCATCGACTCGTCAGTCACTTTGCGCCAGCGGGCATTTTTATAGTCTGTAGTACCGGGGTCGACAGCCGTAAGGGTCAGCGTGGAGATCGAACTGGGACGGTCGGGATCATTCCACATTGAAGTGTAAGTCTTAACCGTAAGCGTCTGCCCCACCTCAGTCGCTGCAGGGATATCTATGCCGAAATAGATCGGTTTCCATATCTCTTCAGCATCAGGATCGAGAGAATCCAAAATGGTATAATACGCATTCTCGCTCTCAGTGGGCCAATAGTCAAGATTGAAGGCATTCCACCATCTTCCGGCGTAAGTATTGACCCCTACCAGAGAGAACTCTCCGCCATTGGAAAGATTGGGGGCGGAAGGACGGTTTTCCACCGGATCAGTCTTGGCATCCTCCAGATTGAAAGGGGTATTTTTCTTAGAGCCCCATACGTATTCGGCCAAGCCGGGGATAGAGACGTAAGGATTCTCATTCATCTGGATTCCGGCTATGACGGAGTTACGCTGCGCCTCGCGCTCGTCGACGGGATCCTCTTCCGCCCATTTGAGCAGCATCTCGTAAGCCCACGGCTGCAGGGTCGGATAGGCGGAAAGATCATACATATACGCCGGCTCGGTCTGCCATGCGATATCGTCATAGACGGTAAATATATAGAAATACGCCCGGGCGAAATCACCCTTGTACTCATCGGCAGGCTCAAATACGGTTGCCGCTCCGCCGCCGTTGCCGTAGACCGGCCGACCGATATTGGTCAGTCCGTTGCTCCATGTCGGCGTGCCGTCGATGATACCCAAGGGATTATTGTTCTTACGGTTGTTGGCGTCAGCGTCCGAAGGGTTGAGATGATGCAGATCCTTATAGGCATCGTTCTTCGTGCCACCCCACCAGGAATTGGCGACCGCATGCTCGATGTTCATTCCGGAATGACCGTTTTCGACCCATACGAGGCGGTTGCTATACATGTCGAACCAGGCTTCGCGCCATTCCCCTTTATCCCGAATCTTTCTTACGTCGGCCTGTGCGAAGGCCTCCCAGGTCTTGTCGCCGTAAGAGATGACGGTATGAGGAAGGGCGAGGGCCTTTACTTCATTTTTCAGAGCTGCGCCCTGCAGGCCGTTGAGCGATGAATAATCGACACCCTGCGCGGTAAGGGCCATCAGGGACAGAGCGGCGCCGGCCATAGCCGGGACAAAGTGGAATTTCGGGGTTGGCATGATAAGTAGGATTTATGGTATCAGATTGAAATTACTTGACTATTATCTTACGCGCGGGGCGACCTTCAGTTACGAAGATATAAATTCCGGGGAGCAGTGAGTCTTCGCTACCGCGGATTTCAGTCCCCTGGACAGTGAAGATTCTTGTCTTAGCCGACTCGGATACCTCAGGAGCCTGAATGACAGTTGAGGTAGCCGAACGGCGGAAGAGAGCCGTCGGTTTCTGGCCGTTGGAAGTGTAGGTCGTGAAGCGCGGGGCAGACTCATTGTAATAGATCGAGCCTACCTTGGAATCGAAGGTCAGCGCAGTGTTGCCATTGCTGACTGAGAGTGAGAAGGATGTACCGGCAGCCGACTCGTCATCCGCTACGCCAAGGTTTTTGACGGAAGCCGAGCAAAGAGTACCGAGCAGAGTGCCGTCAGCCTTCCTTACTGTCGCCTTATAGTCTCCACCGGAGGTAGTAAAGCTAAGTATCGCGCAATCTGCCGGAGGATTTACGAGTGCATCGCCCGCTATGGTGACATTCGCAGTCGGGACGAAGTACGCCTTGTTCGAACTCTGAGTAGCTGACATTGCTACGTTTGAGTTCGCGCCCAATCCGACCATGATATATGAATCATTCGGATTGATTTCGGACAGGGAGGCCACGCGGATCCATTCGCCGCCGGTAGGCTGAGGTTCCACTACCGGAGGATCGGGCACTACGGGCGGCTCCGGATCTACCGGCACGTATTCCCCTCCATACTGATATTTCTCTGACTTATGCGTACCCCATACATATTCGGCCAATTCGGGAGAATCGATATAGGGATTGCGGTTGCCCTGTATCTTATAAATCGCTTCGTTACGGGCGATTTCCTTAGCGCTTACGGGATCCTGACGATGCCATTTCAGCAGCAGCTGGATGGCCCAGGGCTTGAAGATATCGACGTTGCTCTTGTCAAACATCCAACCCTTCGCCGAGTCCCAGTTTATGTCATCATAGACAGTAAACATATACATGAAGACGCGGGCGAAATCACCCTTATATTCGTCGCAGGGTTCATAGACGTATCCGTTGCCCCCGCCTTGACCTGCCACGGGGCTGCCTACGATAGTCGCGCCGTTGGTCCAGGTGACGTTGGAGACCTCACCCAAAGGATAGTTGCTCTTACGCGAATTGGCGTCGGAATTTGAGGGATTCAGATGGAAGAGATCCTTATAGGCGTCGTTCTTCGTGCCGCCCCACCAGGAGTTGGCTACGGAGTGCTCGATATTCATACCGGGATGACCCGAGGCGACGGTCACGTTGTTGTAGGAATACATATCCCACCAGCAGTTCTGGCCGTTGACGAAGTGAGTGTCGGTCTGCTTGAAGGCGTCCCAGGTATTATCACCGTAAGAGATAACGGTATGGTTGCGGACTTTTGCCTTTGCGGCTTTGCGCAGGGCGCTGCCGTTCAGGCCCGAGAGGGAATCATAATAGCCGTCCGGGACAGCACCGTGCGAGGAGAAGGCGGATATGGCTGCCCCGAAGAGCAGCAGGGTATTTAAGTATTTCATGATGAAGCTGGACTTAGCTTGAGTTATCGGGATTAATCAGATTATTGAGATTATTCGGGATTATTCGGGATTATTCGGGATTTATCAGGATTAATCGGGTTAGAGAATGATCTTGACCGGGCGAAGGAGGGAGGTTGAAGTGATGATATAGACGCCGGACTGCAGGGGGATGAAGTCGCCGTGGTTAAGGCCGACGGGAGCGGCTATCCGGCGTCCGGCCGCGTCGTGAATCTCTATATCTACGCTTTCCGCCTCGGTAAAGATGAATATTCCTCCCTGAGTGGCCGCGATGCGCAGCCCTCCATCCTCGGCCAACTCATAGATGCCGTTGGTCTCTACCGTCACCTCGTTGGAGCGTTCCGACAGGAAGCCCAGTCGCGAACTGCAGACGTAGTAGCTTTCCGGAATTGCCGGATTGCGGTCTTCGATCCGCAGACTGTTGGTCATAGCTTCGAGCTGGTCGGTCTCGGATCCGTCGGAATAGTAGCGAGTCCGATAGACGATATAGTAATCAACAGTCTCGGGGGATTCAGTCCAGGTCGCGGTATATCCCGTGTCTGTCACGTCGACCGGCTCGAGAGCCGTAAGACGGGAAAGAGTCGGGACGGGCATGGCCGTGCCCTTCAGATTCACGCGCACGCTCGATTCCATGCCGCCGTCATAGATTGAGAGTGCGGCCGTATGCTCACCGAGTGCTGTCGGATTGTAGAGGACCTGCAGAAGGTATTCCCCCGTAGTATTGATAGAAGAAGCCGGGATCGTACGGACGGGGATCGAGAACATATCCTTATCGGCTCCTCCCACTCTTACGCTGAGCGGAGCGGTCATATTCTTACCCCTCAGAGTAAGCCATGACGTACCTTGAGCCGTCAATGCGATTTCCCCGAAGTCGAGCCATTCGTCGTTGACGGGCATCGTCAGTTCGGGGGCACCGGTAATCGGGGGAGTGACGGCCCCACCCTGATCGGCTATGCGGAAAGTTTCCGAGGTGCGCGTACCCCATATATACTCGGCCAACTCCGGGAAGTCAATGAAGGGATTACGGTTGCCCTGCGACTGCTCGACCGCATCATTGCGGATAATTTCTTTCTGACTGACCCCGTCCTTACGGGCCCACTGCAGCAGCATCTCGTAGGCCCATGGCTGCAGAGTCGGATAAGGGGACTTGACAAACATCCAGGAATACTTCGTCTGCCACGAGATATCGTCGTATACGCAGGCCATATAGAAGAAGGACCGGGCGAAGTCTCCCTTGTATTCGTCGTCAGGCTCGAAGACGTAGGGGGCTCCACCGCCGTAACCGTAGACGGGAAGGCCTACCTTGGTAACCCCGTTGTCAAATGTAGGATTGGATCCGACAATACCCAAAGGATAATTGCTCTTGGCCATATTGGCAGCTCCGTCCGAAGGATAGAGGTTCCACATATCGGTATAGGCCGGAGTGTACTCAACGTCGTTTCCTACCTTCCACCATGATTTCGGAACACTGTGCTCGCGCTGCATCTTATTGGCCGAAAATGAACTCTTGGCACTCTGAAAGCGCCCGATAAGATAGACCTCGTCGGAATACATTTCCCACCATCTTTTCTCGCCGTTGACCAATTCCGGATAGACATCCGAATATTGCCAATAGTTGGGCAGATCCATGTAGACGAGTTGCCGGTGGGACTTGACGGCCTCCTTTACGGCAGCCTTAAGATTCTCACGTCGCTTTCCTTCCAGACCCGCGTAGTAATCGGGGTCATATTCAGCGTTGGCTGAAAGCGCGAAAATGCCGATGACCAAAGTCATCAGCATATTACGCCGGGACGATAGTCCGGTATATGTTCTTAGAGTTTTCAATTTGCTTATTTGGTTTGGATAACCACTATTCTGAAGGTCTTGTAGCCGCTCTCGATTACTATTTCGCCGTCGCGGCTCGACAGGTTGGCGGGCAGGGGGTCAATGAATATCTGAGCCTTGCTCTTTACTCCGTCAATCTCTTTGCTTCCGCTGACTTTCGAGACTGCATCCTTACCCATATCGACCATCTTACCGAACAGGCCCTTGGATTCCTCTTTCTTCGGAGCTTCTCCTACTACCCTTACCCAATCGGGAGCGCTCAGGACCCGCCAGTTGTTGCCGTAATTCTCGGAGTATTCGGCATCCGAATTGCAGATGATATCGATCTTCTCGGTCTTGGATTTCTTGCCGACCTTGATGGAGGTCTTGTTGGCGGTCAGTTCTATTTCGCGGCCAATCTGAGTGACTTCTACCTTCTCCTTGGCGCTGCCGGCCGTCACCTGCACGTATTGCGTTCTTGCGTCCGCGCCGGGATTAAAGGGGACAGAGATCTTGAAGATGTGATCGTCAACCTTGGTGACGGCCACAAAACTTTTGCCGTCGCGGTCAGCTATCGGGGCTACGCTCCATTCCTTCTGATTGGTCGTCACGGATACCTCCATTTCAGACGCCTGCTGCCCGGGGTGGAAAACCTTATTGCTCAGGGTCAACGTCGCTGCTTCGCGGGTCTCCTGCTTCTCTATCTTCTGCTTCGAACCGCCCGAATTTTTCGACGATCCTCCTCCGGAGCCCCTATCACCTTTTCCTCCTCCGGATCCCAAACTGCTTATAATACCCCTGCTGACTGCGATCGCGTCATCGCATTGCTTCTTTTTGGCGGCAGAGTCATAGAGTTTCTTGGCTGACTGGAATTTGGAGATCGCCTGATTCTGCGCGGATTTTGTCATCGTCTTCTGAAGCGCAAGTCCCTGATTGTAGAGCTTGTCGCCGGAAGATTGCGCGTTGGCCGCAACGACACACAGCATCATTGCGCAGACTATGGTGATTATTCTCTTGACGAAATTTTTCATATCTGTAGGTGGGATGGGGAGATTATTGAGGAGATTATTTCTTCAGGGCCGCTTTTACGGCTTCGGCTCTCTGATTGAGTACCGCCGCCTCCGCGCTTACTTCCGGATCTGGATCCTCGGCAATGAGGGCGGCCTTTTCAGTAAGCTCGGTGTATGCAGAGTTGAGAGCCTGGTCGCATTGTTCGCGCAAGGTAGCGTTTATTTTCGCCAAGGGGGTAGCGTCTTTAGCCTTAAGAAGCTGAATCGCACCGGCCGCCTGGTTGAAGTAGCCTTTAGCTTCGACCAGCTGCGCGTCGTAGCCTTCATCGTGGGTCAGGCCGATGCGGGTCAGTGAGTCGGCTTTGGCAACCCCGGTAGTCACTACGTTCTGCAGCGAATCTATATAATTCTTTTCCTGGAGGGCTATGGCCTGCTCCTCGACGTGATTGCGGTATAACAGGAAGCCGACCAACGCCCCGATGATAGCTACGGCTCCGAGAATGCTCCACATCATAATGGCTTTCTTCTTGGCCGGACTGTAAGCCCGCTTGACATCAAGGGATTCGAGATCTACGAGCATTTCGGCCGCCGTCTGATAACGTAGTTCCTGACGCTTGTCGGTAGCTTTGGCGATGATATTGCGGAGTTTCTTGTTGGCGATCTTCTGCAGGGGGAGTTTCTCCTTTACCTGCTTGTCGAGGATATCGAAACGGGTCCCTTCGAAGGGCACATTGCCGGTCATACACTGATAGAGCAGGACGCCCATCGAGTAGATGTCGGAAGTACGGTTCTGATGCTTCAGATCGCCCAGAGCGAGTTCGGGGGAAGCATATTCGGGCTTACCCATAAACGCACCGGCTACGGTCAATTGACGGTCATTGGTAGTCAGTTGCTTCATCTGCTTGCAGATACCGAAGTCGATAAGTTTTATCTGTTCGCCGTCGGTGACGAAGATATTCGACGGGTCGATATCGCGGTGGATATATCCGGCGTCGTGGAGGGCCAAAAGGCCTTTGAGGACAGCCTTGATGACGGTCTTTGCGAAGTGGTCGGGATCTTTCTGGAAATCATTCATCAACTGGCGTGCATACGGCACCTCTACCCCGTTGGGATCTACGCATTTACCCTGGATTATATCTGCTAAGGATACGCCATGGAGCAATTCGCTGACTACGTGGTAATGCTTGATTATCTTGCCGTCGCGATCTTCGTCGGTCTCGAAGAAGCCGAGCATCTCGATGAGGTGGTCATTGCGCAGGCGTATGGAGGCTTCTCTGCGGGCGCGCTCTATGGCCTGCTCCGGGAGATCCATATAGAGGAACTTTATCGCAACGGGACGGGTCTCGCCGGTGCGCGTGTTGACACATGTCCCCTTATAGACGCGGCCCATTCCACCTTCGCCTATAACCTTGGAAGATGAATCTACTTCATAATATAATCCGGCTTCTTTCTCCTGCCGGCCTTGCAGACGTATTATCGCCATCGATCAGTCTTGATTGTTAGTTAGTTGCCGATCCCGTTAAGTCCGGGACCGCATATCAGGTTTGCCTTCTTCCTTCCCCTCCCCTATAATTCCAACAAAAATAGCAAATTCTTCCCAATCGGCCAAATTTATCCCTTATTTCCTTAGACCCCGTCCCACAAAAAATGTTAAATTCCGGGCGGTGAATTTTCGAGGGA
>CAYTOR010000102.1:6611-8132 GCA_964439505.1 uncultured Sangeribacter sp. | reverse complement strand
CTCGCAGAGCCAGCGTTTCTTCAACAATGTGCTTCATGAGTTCGGCTCTTCTCCCTACTTCGCCGAGCCCTGGATCTGCGACAAGATCCTCTGGCTGCATCTCGCCTCTCCATCGATGCTCTGCATCATACCTCTCCAGGACTGGCTGAGCGCCGACGGCGAACTACGTCGCGAGAACCCAAACGACGAACAGATCAACGTTCCGGCCAACCCGACCCACTACTGGCGCTACCGCATGCACCTGACCGTCGAACAGCTTCAGAACGAGCATAACTTCAACTCCGCCCTCCGCGACAAGATCCACCAGAGCGGCCGTTAATCTCCCGAAAAATTTATGATAATTTAAAATAATCCCGTCTCACCCCGATAAGCCTTGGCCTATCGGGGTGATTTCTATCTAATCAACCCTCATTAAAGATCCCGAAGCCCTGGCCCCTAAAGAAGCCCTGGCCTCTACGGAAGCCGACTCCCTCCCATAGCGCGAAGCTGTCCTGACCCAGGCCGAAGGCCTGGCCCCTTCCAAAGCCCTGACCCCTAAAGAAGCCGACTCCCTCCCTTAGCGCGAAGCTGTCCTGTTCCAGGCCGAAGGCCTGGCCCCTAAAGAAGCCGACTCCCTCCCTCAGCGCGAAGCTGTCCTGTTCCAGGCCGAAGGCCTGGCCCCTAAAGAAGCCCTGGTCCCTTCCAAAGCCCTGTCCCCTAAAGAAGCCGACTCCCTCCCATAGCGCGAAGCTGTCCTGTTCCAGGCCGAAGGCCTGGCCCCTTCCAAAGCCCTGACCCCTAAAGAAGCCGACTCCCTCCCATTGCGCGAAGCTGTCCTGACCCAGGCCGAAGGCCTGGCCCTCAAAAATAACTGCGGGAATGAACTAAATCTCCCTGCCTTATGTTAATAAGACATTAAAACGTTAAAATTATTAACATAAAATATCAAACACGAGCGGACTGAGCAATTCGGAATGCTTCCTTAATTTGATTAGCTATGAAGAAAATTTTACTTTCCCTTACACTCGGAGCTGCAGCTCTGTCGGCAAGCGCCATCAATCCTTTCCTGGAGTTCCAGCCGGTGCAGGCAGGTGATCATTTCACAGCCTTTAATTTTCAAGGTGGCATTACCGGAAAGGTACATCCCAATATCGCTCTCGGCGCCGGAATCGGTCTGACCGAAAAATGGAACTTCGATTCCAGCCCCCTTATCCCGATCTTCGGACGCGTTGACTTCTCCGGACGTCTCGGGTCCCTTAATCCCTTCTTCTCCTTCGATGTAGGCTATGAGATCAACACCAACGACGTTGATCATGGTGCAGTCCTGGTCAACCCGATGGTAGGCTTGAAATTCGGCCGCTGGTACGGCGGCATCGGCTACCTCGGCCATTGCTGGACTCAAGGCCATAGCGGCACTACCAGCTGCTTCAACATGAAGATCGGCTATAACTTCTAACCTCCGAAATTCCAACGCCTACGGTAGAGACATGCCAAAGGCATGTCCCCTACTGCAGCGCGAAGCCTTCTCCCTCCCCGAAGCGC
>CAYTOR010000102.1:0-6511 GCA_964439505.1 uncultured Sangeribacter sp. | reverse complement strand
GAAGCCATCTCCCTACTGCAGTGCGAAGCCTTCTCCCTCCCCGAAGCGCGAAGCCTTCTCCCTACTGCAGCGCGAAGCCTTCTCCCTACTGCAGCACGAAGCCATCTCCCTACTGCAGTGCGAAGCCTTCTCCCTCCCCGAAGCGCGAAGCCATCTCCCTACTGCAGCGCGAAGCCATCTCCCTCCCCGAAGCGCGAAGCTGTCCTGTTCCAGGCCGAAGGCCTGGCCCGAGATAGAAAAATATAAAGAAGCCCAAAAACTTTAACTACTATGAAGACCACCCGCCTATCCCGATTCCTTACCTTCTCCCTTATCGGACTTATAGCTCTGGTAATGGCCTCCTGCGGCACAACCCGCGGCCATGTCGAGCATGACTTCGGCTACGACTGGAACTCCGGCCAATACTACACTCCCGGGCCCGGTCATAAGCCTCATAAAGCACCTAAGCCTCCGAAGCACAAAAAGCATAAGAAAGAGAAGCACGGCAAAAAGCCGAAACGACACAAACACGACCACCACGATAACGGTCACGGACCGCACTAAGCCCTTCCGTCCCCATACAATTAAGGGGCCGTCATAATTATGACGGCCCCTTAATTGTATGGCTATAGCATCAGTTTCCGAAATAATTAACCCGAGATTTTTCTCCTCTGTATTACCTACCCCCTCTGTTAATTGAACTTTAATTGAGCTTTATTCCGAAGGTAGTTTCTATCTCCCGCTCCGCTTCCTCCGGTTCAAGCAGGCGCAGGCGGCGATCTGAAAGTAGAGAGATCGCGTCTGAATGTCGAAGGGCAATATCGAGTTCATGCGTGGAGAAAACTATCGTCTTACCGCTGTCATGGGCTAAACTCCGCAGCAACTTCACGAGTTCATATCGCGAGGGCAGGTCGAGGAAGGAAGTCGGTTCGTCGAGCAGCATTACCGGTGTATCCTGCGCCAAGGCCCGTGCTATCATCACCCTCTGACACTCCCCGTCGCTCAAAGTCGCAAGGCGTCGGTCGGCATATTCCGCCATGCCAACCTTTCCCAAGGCTTCCGCGACTACACTCTCATCCTCCTCCGTCAGTCGTCCGATCCAATCCGTATAAGGAGCCCTTCCGATCCCTACGACATCGCGGCAGGTCATGTCGGCTATCCGCGGACGCTCCGTATTTACAAAGGCTAAAAGTTTGGACTTCACCGCTGAGTCCAATCCGAAAATATCTTTTCCATCAATCAAGACTTTCCCCGTATATTGATTGTTGATACCGGCAATAGCGCGCAACAGGGTGGACTTTCCGGTCCCGTTGCGTCCGATCAACGCCGTCAGACTTGACGACGGAAAATTCAGATCCGTCGGCTCTATAAGTGTCCGGTCGCCATATCCCGCCGAAAAGCCTTTCAGTTTCAATATAGAATCTTTCCCATTCATATCTGCTGTTGTTTATACCTTGCTGTTTCTTACGACTACCATTACGACTACCGGGATACCGATAAGCGCCGTAATCGCATTGATCGGAAGAAGAAAGAGTTTTGACAATATATCGCAGACTATCATCGTCAATGCACCGAAAAGAACACATCCCGGGATAAGGATCCGATGATCGGCATTACGGAACATCATCCTGACCACATGCGGCAACGCCAGTCCGATGAAGCCGATCGGTCCGCAGAAGGCAGTGACCGTTCCGGCAAGAAGGGTGGTAGATACGAATAGCAGTCCCCGGGCCTTCCTTACATTCAGCCCCATCGTCGACGCATACTCTTCACCGAAAAGGAGAAGATTGAGCGGCTTAATCGTAACTACGGCAAGAATCAGCCCCAAAACTACCGACGGTGCTAAGATCCACATCTTGCTCCAGGTCACGTCGCCCAACGATCCCATCGTCCAGATTACGAAATTCTTCAAGGCCTCATCTTTGCTCAGGTATTGGAGAATCTGGACTATCGCTGACACACCGCTTGAAAACATCATGCCCAATATCAGGACTACCATAATGTCCTTTATCTTCCTCCCTACTACGGCAATGACTATGAGTATGGCGGCTGCCCCTATCCAGGCTGCTCCGGCGATACCGAATGACATGAAGATTGACGGTAATCTCAGCAACGGCCCGGCGAGTATAAACAATGCCACTCCCAAAGACGCTCCCGAACTTATACCCAATACGTAAGGTCCGGCCAACGGATTGCGGAAAAGAGTCTGCATCTGCAGTCCGCTTACCGCCAATGCTGCCCCGGTCAGCGCCGCGACAATCCCTTTTATCAGCCGGATATCTAAGATTATTACCCTCTCCTGGGGCGGACAATCGCCCCCGAGCAGACTCCTCCAGACATTCCCCAAAGAAATACTTACTCCTCCTACTGTCAAATCAAGACAGAACAGGAAGAGTAACAATGCCGTCGCAGTTATAAAGATCAGTTTATTCTTAATCATGTCTTTCGACCTAATCCCTTAAGAAATATCAAGTCGCAGTCCTATTGATCTGCGGTCTCTATTCCGCAGTCATGGTCATGTTCATCCTCCTCCGGAATTTCGGGAGTCGTTTCCGGCAGACGCTCATAGTAGCAGAAGGGCTCACTGACCACATCCGGATACATGATCTTGATCATGTCTCTCAATATCAGATCCGGATTGACTATCCCGGATTCGTAGAAGTCATTGCCTCCGGCCGCCGTCGACCGGAAGGTATTGTTATAGACCTGTTGCTTGCGGACAACCTCCGTATTCGCCATCAGGGGTATATCCCTCCTCACATCGGTCAAGGATTTGAAAGCGCCCCCGACATTAAGCCATCTGTCAGCCTGGGACGTCAACTTAAGCGCCTCCTCTTTGGAAATGGCCTGGGAAGTATTACCTTTCCCCCCTTTATAGAGGTATTCCCCTCCGGCATCTTCGATAAGTCGCACCATATAACTCCCCTGCGGCGGCATCATCCATTGGTCGCCATAGGGTCCGTTGAGCATTACCTTCGGACGGCTGTTCTGTTCTAACGCCGCAACCTTCGCCTTCATGGCATTGTAATTATCCTTTATCGGCTTGAATTGTTCGATGGCCTCCCGACGCTTGCCGAGACATTCCCCTAACGCCACCAGCCATTCAGCCTTGCCTAACGGCGATTCCTCCAAGTAATCCCCGACGTAGATATAGGGAATCTTGAGTTCGCGGAGTTTATCCTCCATAGGATTGGCGGAATTGACCCCATAAAGCACTACCAGATCCGGCCGCGCCGCGACCAAAGCTTCGTAATCGATATTCCCTTCATGGCCTATCTCCATCAATTCGCCGCGACGGCTTTGGATTTCGGGGGAGGTAACATAATCCAACGATGATCCGCCTACTATTTTCTCTCCGTCGCCAAGCAGCGAAATCATGGCAATATGACCCGAGGACATGCAGATGATGCGTTCGGCCTTTTCTGAAAGTATCTGCCCGTGAAATCCGGACGGGGCAGCCTCTCCGCCACGCAGGATCAGCAAATCGCGCGTCTCATCCGCAGCCGCTCCTTGCCAAGGAGCCGACGACCGGATGATTACGCTCTCGCGATCCGGAGCACCAAGAATCTCAAACCCATCGGCTTCCGTAGGACTATAGACAACCTGATTATACTCCTCTATGCTTCCCCCCGCTCCGCAAGCCCAAAGCAAGCAGAGCGGGAGTATCAAAAGCATACTCGGCAAGCACAGCAAAATATCAGTCTCCTTCTTCATCTACAATCGAGAGATCCTCTTTATTGCCAATATACTCGTAGATATTGCGCTGCGATGAGGAAAGATTTCCCCATTTCGCAGTTACCGAATTCGGTTCGAGATATACTATAGCGTATTTACCGTCGGTCAATTTATACAGGGCAGCCGCGCCGTTGCTCTCCTGCAATGTGCCCATTTCCTCAAAGCGCTTGCAAAGAGCCTTGAAGAGGGGTTTCAACTTACCGCGGAGAACACCGTAATTGTCAAACGACATCTTCAGCATCTCCGGCTTCGAGGTAGTGAAGGTATAACCCGTCGGCACCTTGTTGACATGATAGTAATAGGTATAACCCCACCAGAAGTCAATGACCTTCTCGTTGCGATAATTCATCTGGCTGAGATTATTCGGATACTTAATCGTCTCGACCACGTCGACTCCGTCAACACGGCGATAGAGCGACAGTTGATCGGTATAGTTATAATCCGCAGCCTTCGGCTTCTCGGTCATCGAATAATTATAGGTCTCGTTCTGAATCTTGATAGCCTGCTGGACCGTAGTGCTGAAAGTCAGTTTGCCGAGGGAAGTTGCTGAAAAATCAAGATTCTTCACGAATTTATCGATATTGATCTTATCCGTCATTACTGAATAAGTACCCTCGTTCCAGTAATTGAGATTGTAGATTTTCGGCATCTCCTTTACCTTCTCCCCCTTCATGTCGAGAATAACCCATTTATCCTCATCCTGCTTCGCGAAGATATGATCTCCGAAAAGCTGCATTTCATGATATTTGGATTTAAAAAGTGGTTTGCCTTCCTTATCATAGATGCCGGTAATGATGGCGTCCGGATCGTAATTATCTTCTTCAGGATAAGTAGTAGCGAGGATATAATCTCCTGAGAACTGGATATTTCCGAATTTAGGAGCAAGAATCTTCTCCCCCGTCATTGTCTTGGCCCCGGTTTTCTCGCCATCATTGTAAGAAAAAATATCTCCCGACATTTCCCCTATATAACGGTACTTCTTCGACGGCTTTACGACTGTTTCTCCCTTTACGTTGATGATACCGAACTGTATGGCTAATCCTTCTTCAGATTCCTCAGCCCCTTCCTCATAGTTGCCGACTGCTAAGTAGTCGCCATAGAAGCGTTCGTTGACTACATCATATTTCTTGCGCGGGAGTTTAAGCAGTTCCTGACCCTTATAGTCAAACACGATGACGCTACCTTTCTTCAGGCTGTCGCCTTCCGCCATCGAACGCATCGCGATCGTGTCGGTAGCTATAATCTTACCGTCGGCCGGCTTATTGATGAAGGCATAGACCGGTTCGAGGATTATCTCACCCTTCGTATTGCAGACTCCGACCTTATCGTTAGCCGTGAATACCATCAGGCCGTCGCTGAAAGATTGGAAAACGTCGGGCGTATACTTGCCGATTTTGGACAGGTCCGTGACTGTCTCACCTTTCTTATTGATTACCGTAACGCTTTCGTCGCGCTTGGTGACGACTGCTTCTCCGTCATAGAAGAGCGAGACATAGCGGTACTCGGAATCATTGACCGGCTGCTCCTCGCCGACGGCGTAGAGTTCATAGTAACCCTTATCGTTCTGAACCCAATAACGGTCATCCGTGGCGAAAGTCGGAGCGTGCTTGAATTCATCGCTGACAATGACTTCGCCATTAGGCTTGACGAGGCCCCATTTTCCCTCTTCTTCGGTCTGGAAGGGTATGCCCTCTATCGATTTTTTGGATTTGTTGCAAGCGCCCAATGCCATCAGCAGCACGAGAGCCCCAAGGGCGGGCAGATAGTTTTTCAATCGCATCATGATGTTACTTTTATTTATAATCCCCTCTCACCCATCCCCTATCACCTAAATTCAAATATCCGCAGTATTATAACTGCGGATATTTATATTAATACTGCGGATAGTTGGGGTCCTGTACCGGATAGCCGTACTCATTGGGGAAGGGCTGACTGTCGGTGCAGAAGAACACCAAGAGCACGATAGTTCCGACTACCGGTATACATCCGATGAAGTACCACCAACCGCTCCGGCCGATGTCATGAAGTCTTCTCCATGCTAAAGCAAGGCCGGGGATTAAATTGGCCAGACAGAAGAGATAGTAGATGACGCTGACTATTGTGTTGAGCGACTTAAGATGCGCCATTTCCGATACTACCATAACGGTGGCTAACGGTATGGCTACAATAGCCATATACAACGCTACCCACCAATATTCCGCGCGCGTAGCACGTCCGCTGAAATTCGCATACTGCGAATAGAATGATGAAATTGCCTCTCCGAATCCGATCATAAGCTTTAGTTTTAAAGTTAGTGTTAGAAATTTATGACGTTATTTATTGTTAGTCAAATCTTTAGCGATAAAATCCCAGAGACTGCCTCCTTTAACAGTCTCGGCGACCCATTTTTTGCAAAATTAATATTTTTTCTTCATATAACTAATGATTTTCACGATTTTTTTCGTAATTTTGTGTTTTAATTCTCCCCTCTCCAAATCAGGCCTCATTCTATTTGATCCGAGGCTTCTCACGCGAAAATAAGAACATATACCTAAGAATATACATATATGACTGACATCAAGGAAGAGATCATCGAAAATGAAAATGGTCTTAATTTCATAGAGCAGGAAATACAGAAGGATCTCGCAGAAGGTAAAAACGGCGGACGACTCAACACCCGTTTTCCGCCCGAACCCAACGGTTATCTCCATATCGGCCATGCCAAGGCCTTTATCATGGACTTCGGAGCCGCTGAAAAATTCGGTGGCACCTGCAACCTGCGTTTCGATGACACCAATCCCCAAAAGGAGGATACGGA
>CAYTOR010000101.1:0-8153 GCA_964439505.1 uncultured Sangeribacter sp. | reverse complement strand
CGTTAGACACTAGATCCTAAGTCTAGCGCGGCTACCAATTACGCCACGTGCGCTTCTATTCACCGCAAAGTTACAAAAAAAATTTCATACTACCGCTATCTGTAAGTGTTTTTATCTTTATTTTGTCAATAAGTCGCTGGGTTTTTCCCCATTTTTAGCCAATTTTACATTTTTTCTTGGACTTTGACCATTTTTTTCGTATATTTGCATTTAGACCCCTATCGCGAAATTCCATTTTGAACTATGACAGACAACCCTATCCCTGACGAACTCACCCCGGAAGATGACCTCAACCCCTCTTCCGATATCAATATTGAAGATACGCTTGAAGATACCCGGATTGAAGAAACGCAACGTCCGAAATACAGCGTGCCCGGAATGGGCACCGACAAACGCACCCTGCTATCGGGAATGTTCAAGGATTGGTTTCTGGAATACGCTTCTTACGTCATTCTGGAGCGCGCCGTGCCGCATATCGACGACGGGCTGAAGCCGGTGCAGCGGCGTATCCTCCACTCAATGCAAACCCTTGACGACGGCCGATTCAACAAAGTCGCCAATATCGTCGGCAATACCATGCAGTATCATCCTCACGGTGATGCCTCGATCGGAGATGCGCTCGTGCAGCTCGGTCAGAAGAATCTTCTTGTCGATACTCAGGGTAACTGGGGTAATATCCTTACCGGCGACGGAGCCGCCGCCGGACGTTATATCGAGGCCAGACTTTCTGAATTCGCCTTGGAGGCCGTCTTCTCTCCGGACATAACAGAATGGACCCCCTCTTACGACGGACGTAAGAAGGAACCCGTCACCCTGCCCGTCAAGTTCCCGCTGCTGCTCGCCCAGGGAGTTGAAGGTATCGCAGTGGGATTGTCGTCGAAGATCCTGCCCCACAACTTCAACGAGATTTGCGACGCGGCTATAGATTATCTCGAAGGACGGGAATTCCATCTCCTCCCGGACTTTCAGACCGGAGGCCTGCTGGATGCTTCAAGATATAATGACGGCGCACGCGGAGGGAGCGTCAAGGTCCGCGCCAAGATCGAAAAAATCGACAGCAAGACCCTCGCCATCACTGAGATACCCTACGGCAAAACCACTACTACTCTCATATCCTCTATCCTCTCCGCAATGGATAAGGGAAAGATAAAGGTGAAGCACGTCGACGATAACACATCGGCCTCGGCCGAAATCCTCGTACATCTCGCTCCGGGCACATCCTCCGACAAAGCCATCGACGCCCTGTACGCCTTTACTGACTGCGAAGTCAGTATCTCGCCGATATGCTGCGTCATCCGTGACCGCAAGCCCCACTTCCTGACGGTAAGCGATATCCTTCGCCATAGCGTCGATCATACCCGCGAGATGCTGCTGCAAGAGCTCAACATCAAACTCGGTGAAAACCGGGAAGCAATGCTGTTCGCCTCCCTGGAGAAAATATTCATCGAAAACCGGATGTACAAGGACGCCAAAATCGAACAGGCGCCTGATATGGACTCGGCAGTCGGACGGATCGACCAACTCATGGAACCGTTCAAACCTCAATTTTTCCGTCCCCTCACCCGGGATGACATCATGCGTCTATGGGAGATCCGCATGGGGCGCATCCTGAAGTTCAATTCCGAGAAAGCCAACGAAAAAATAGCGCGTCTGCAGGCGGATATTGAGCAGATCTCTTACGATATAGAACATATCAGGGAATTTACCGTCAAATGGTATGCCCACCTGAAGGAAAAATACGGCTCAGTTTTCCCGCGGCGCACTACCCTGAGAGGATTCGATTCCATCGAAGCAACAAAAGTGGCGGAAGCCAATAAACGTCTCTTCTTCGATAAGGAGGGGGGATTTATCGGCATCGGTCTGAAGGAGGGTGAGTTTAAATTTACCTGCTCGGATATCGACGATATCCTCATCATTTATCGCGACGGCACCTATAAGATTGTCAGGGTGCAGGATAAACTCTTCGTAGGCAAAAAAATCCAGCATATCGGTCTCTTCAAGAAGGATGACAAGCGTACTATCTATAACCTCATCTACCGCAACGGGAAGGAGGGGGAATATTATAAGAAACGCTTCTTCATCAAAGGTCTGACGCGCGAAAAGATCTATAACATGACAAAAGGGCTGCCGGGGTCGAAGATCGAATATCTCTCTGTAAATCCCAACGGAGAGGCCGAGACCGTGAAGGTTACTTTGACCGGCAAACCGAATGCGACGGGACGCCCGCCGCGTAATCGCGAATTAATCGTGGATTTCGCGGACCTTGCCCTGAAGGGGAAGGACTCTTTAGGAAATTTAGTGACTAAATTCCAGGTCAAGTCCATTACACTCGAAAAGCGGGGGGGCTCGACATTAGGTGGCCGCGAGGTATGGTTTGACCGCGACGTACTCCGGCTTAATTACGATGGCCGGGGAGAAAGCCTCGGGATCTTCCAAGGGGATGACCAGGTATTGGTCATCACTAATGACGGTCAGTTCTATACTACTTCTTACTCCGACGCCAACCACTACGACGACAATATCCTCCGGGTTGAGAAATTCAATCCGGCCAAAGTATGGACGGCCGCCATCTTTGACGCCTCGTTAGGTTATCCCTATCTAAAACGCTTCAATTTCGAGAGCGCATCGAAACCGCAACGTTATGTCGGAACAGATGAAAAATCCCGACTGCTCCTGCTGACCGATACCCCCTACCCGAGATTGGAGGTCAAGTTCGGCGGCAACGATGCCGTGCGGCCGCCTATGGAATTGGAAGCTGAGGAATTTATCGCAGTCAAGAGTTATAAGGCTAAAGGGAAACGACTTACCACCTTCAATCTCGATTCCGTTACGGAACTCGAACCGACCCGAGTCCCCCAACCCGAACCGGAGCCGCAGATAGAGGAAGCTGAAGTGGAAGAAATCATCCCCGACGAGCATCCCTCCGGACCGACCGTCATCCAAGGAGATCTCTTTGACTTCGACAACGGCCTCGACATTACGGATTGATATTCAGGGAGATTTATAAACGTAAGGGATTGGACTTAGACGAGAGGTATGAAAATATTGTATGCTTTGACGGCCTTTTTGGCTTTTATCATTGCCGGGACCGGGTTGACTTCGGCGCAGACAGTTGAGTCGGCGGATTCGATTACGGACCGGACTCGGCCCGTCACGTCCATCTACTCCTTCGAGATTGGACGCCATTGGGCACGCTCCACATTCCTCTCCCCTTTCTATTATTCCGGCACTGATTTCGCCCTGGCCGGCACCTGGAGTAAGGCCATGCCCTTCGCCCCGGCCCGGGCCATGATGACCTTTGACACCCGCATAGCCGCCTGGACAAAACTGACAAACCCCGCCGGTAACGCTTCCATGCAGGGCTTCGACGTTGACTTTTTCTGGGGAATGGATGCTTTCTGGCGTCTTCCGTATTCGCTGAGTGTAGGCGTCGGAGGAGGGGCTGAATTTGAGGGTGGTGTATTGACATTACTCCGCAATAGCAATAATCCGGTATCCGTAAATCTCTCGGCAGCACTGTCAGCTAATGCCGGAATAGCATGGCATGGCCGCATCGGACGCCTTCCTGTCTCGGCAACCTGGTCACTTCGAATGCCGGTAGTCGGTGCTTTCTTCATGCCCGGTTACGGAGAGACTTACTATGAGATATATCTTGGCAATCGCTCCGGCTTGGTGCATGCTTCATGGCCGGGAAATCATCTGCGCCTTAATTCCCGGTTGGCAGTGCAACTCGACTTCAGCCGGACGGCCATGGAAATCGGCTACAGAATGATCACCGACCGAATGAGCGCCAATCATCTCGTGACCCGCCAGTTGACCCACGCCTTCTCAATTGGTGTCATTCCGCACGGACTCGGACGAAAGTCCGGAACTGACCGAAAAGAAAACAGAATCTTTTTTTAAGATAGTAGGATAATAGAATTAGTATGTCTTTAGAAAGACATTTCTCCGTTATCACCTCTCTATCAACCCTCCCTTATCCATTCGCTAACTTCGATTTCTATTATATGAAGTTCTCTAAAATATTTCATACTCTCGGACTACTGTTGGCAGGATTCCTTTCGACTGCAATGATTTCCGGATGCGCCGAAGACCCCGCCGACCCTTCGGATCCATACCTGAATTTCGATACATTGGTCGAAATTATCGATACCCGGTATTGCTTCTTCGCCGACAAAGATATCGACTGGCACCAGGTCAGCCAACGCTATCGGCAGCGTATCACCCCGGAGACAAAGCAGCTCGAACTCTTCAACATCTGCGCCGAAATGCTCGATGAACTTCAGGACGGCCACGTCAATCTCACTTCCCGATTCAATACGAGTTATTATCGGAAATGGTGGAGCGATTATCCTCAGGATTTCAATCTTCGGACTCTCCAGGAATATTACCTCGGATTTGACTACGGTACCACTTCGGGGATGATGTATAAATATTTTGCCGATAAGAATATAGGATATATCTACTATCCCTCTTTCTCTTCCGGGATTTCAGAACTGAATTTGGATTATGTCCTTGCCCAGTTATATGACAGCAAAGCCTTGATAATCGATATCCGCAATAACGGAGGAGGATTGCTGACAAATATCGACGTCCTTATCGGCCGGCTCATTGACAGGGAGATAGCCGGCGGTTCGATTACCCATAAGACAGGTCCCGGACATGACGATTTCTCCTCACCCTATTCCTTCACTTTTAAATCCGCGCCCGACTATAGGATTCATTATCTCAACAAGCCGGTCTACGTGCTGACCAACCGCAGTTGCTACAGCGCGGCCAACGCCTTTACGGCAGTCGCCAAATCCCTCCCCAACGTGAAGATTGTCGGCTCTCGCACCGGCGGAGGCGGCGGTCTGCCCTTCTCCTCGGAACTCCCTAACGGCTGGAGCGTACGTTTCTCAGCTTCACCGCTCTACGGTCCGGACGGAGCTGTCACCGAATTCGGTGTAGATCCAACCCCCGGCCTGGAATGTCATTCGCCGGAAGAAGAACTCGCCAGGGGACAGGATGCCATCCTCAACCTCGCCATCCGCCTCGCCGAAGGCGAATGAAGATCCTTACTCCATAACATTATAACCCGACTTTATAATATTATAACCCGACTTTACCTCAACTATATTACCCAACTTTTACTGACCTTTACATCGCTGTAATCATGTATCAAACCAGATTTCGTTTCTCTCCGATATGCTCTCTAAAATATTTATTGACAGTAGCAGCAATTGCTTTGTACTCCTCCCTTTCATTGAGCGCCAATGGGGACGTAACCCCGCTTCCCGAAGGTAATTCACTTCCGGATTCGCTCATCAAGGCTAAAGCAGCGTCAACTAAAATCGTTTATATCGACGGTCGGCCTACGGATCAGAAGACCGTCCAGTCGGATCTGGACTCAATCCGACACGTTGTCTCAACATTTCTCTATGATCAATTTCGCCATTTCCAAGATCCCGACGCCCCTTATTTCCTCTTTATGAGCAAGGAGGCCGGACTGTCGATGGGCATCGGAGGAAGCGTGAGGATGAGGGCGTATTATGACTGGAACGGCGCTATGCCGACCCCTTCTTTCGCTCCATATACCATTCCTATCCCGGTCGACCCTCTGCGGATACGGCATTTTTCCACTACCCCTGCCGGCACAGGGATCTTTTTCCGTGTGATAGGATACAATTCCAAAATCGGCACCTACCAACTTTATCTCGAGACTGATTTCACCGGCTACATGAGCCGAGGTCTCAACCTGAAAAAAGCTTACGCCATGGTGAGGGATTTCACCGTCGGATATGCGACTTCCACATTCTCCGATCCGGCTGCCCAACCGGTAGTGATCGACGCTGCGGGCAACAACAATAAATTTTCCAACACCTCCGTCCTGGTCCGATATATGCCATGCTTCAAAAACCGATGGCATGTGGGGGTATCTCTGGAAACGCCATCGACAGCCATAGATCAGACTACGACCTTAGCCCGTCCTACTTCTGAATGGATGCCGGATGCCGCGGCCCTCGTGCAGTATCAATGGGCTCGTGGTCAACATGTCCGAATCAGTGGTATCGTTCGCTCGCTCTCCTATCGCGACATGCAGACAAATAGAAACCACGATCTTGCGGGCTGGGGTGTCAATCTGAGCTCCGTTGCCCATCCGACATCTTGGCTCACGACCTACGCCAACTTCACTACCGGCAAAGGGATCGCCGGTCTGGGAGGTGACATGCAATACGGTTTCTACGACCTTCTCGTAGATCCGTCGAATCCCGCTCGTCTGTATGCCCCCTTGACGATAGGATGGTCAGTCGGGTTGCAATACAATATCCGGTATAACCTCTTCGCATCGCTCGTGGCCAGCCAGACCCATCTCTCAACCCGCGACGGTTCACCGCAGGATGAATATAAGAACGGTACATTCGCCTGCGTCAATGCCTATTGGAATATCCTCCCGCGCATAGCTGTCGCAGCCGAAGTTGACTACGGCCGTCGAGCCAATGTCTCCGGAATCCACCGCGACGCTTGGCGCGCCAATCTAATGTGCGCCTTCTCCTTCTGATAAGGGCCGCGGGTCTAAACCCGCGGCCCTTCAGGTGTTTATTCTTCTGTCGATTATTCTTCTGCGTATGAAAGAATGGTGGGAGACTGGATGTCTACTCCATATTCTTTTGCGAATCTGAGGATTGCCCTGGCCAACTTAGGCTTGAGGTCATCCGGGCAATAACGGAAATAAGCCTCGGCCGCACGCACATGGGCGGCATCAGGCATTGGATATTCTCTGCGTTCGGGAAGTCCGAAGACGCTGTCCGGAAGATCCCGGCGTTCAGTGGTGTCTAAAACGTCATTCATAGTATTTGTTTTTTATATATAATTAATACCTTCCAATAAAAGGATTGCTTAAATTGAATCTCGACAAGCGATATTCCTGTAAATCGAAATCTATAATAATGGAATAGATTCTAATTAGAAAATATTCTTATATAGATTCTTATATTTATATCTCTGAATACCGCGTCATTTATCTATATATCAATATAACATTTAAAGGCAATATAAGGTTGTCCTCTAACATTCTGAGATCATAAAGTTTGGGATTTTTTCACCCGCAGGAGAGTTTTACCTTTGAAAAATGAGATTTTTTTTGTAATTTTGCTTGTTATTTAGAACAAGACGTCTATTAAATATTATGTTCAGAGATAAAACCTGCGGCGAGTTGCGTCTCGCCGACTGTGGCTCCGTCGTGCGTCTGGCAGGATGGGTGCAGCGTGTGCGCAAAATGGGCGCAATGACTTTTATTGATCTCCGTGACCGCTATGGTATCACGCAAGTCCTTTTCAATCAGGAAGTCAACCCCGAGCTTTGCGATATAGCAAACTCCCTCGGACGCGAATTCGTAGTGGAAATCACCGGCCGCGTCGAAGAGCGCACTTCCAAAAATCCGAATCTGCCCACGGGAGATATCGAAATCTACGCTACCGACGTCAAGATCCTCAACAAGTCGGAAATTCCCCCCTTTACTATAGAAGACAATACCGACGGAGGCGATGACCTGCGAATGAAGTACCGCTATCTCGACCTTCGCCGTCCCTGCGTCAAGAAAAATCTCGAACTGCGTCATAAGATGGCCTTCGAAATCCGCCGCTACCTGGATTCAAAGGGATTCCTGGAAATCGAAACCCCCATTCTGGTCAAATCCACTCCGGAAGGTGCGCGCGACTTCGTCGTTCCCTCCCGTATGAATCCGGGCGAGTTTTATGCGCTTCCCCAGTCTCCCCAGCTCTTCAAGCAGCTTCTGATGGTGAGCGGCTACGACCGCTATTTCCAGATTGCCAAGTGCTTCCGCGACGAAGACCTCCGCGCCGACCGCCAGCCGGAGTTCACGCAGATCGACTGCGAGATGTCGTTCGTGGAGCAGGATGACGTCATCGAGACCTTCGAGGGCCTGGTGAAGCACATCTTCAAGTATGTCAAGGGCATCGACTTCACGGAGCCTTTCCAGCGCATGACCTGGGCCGACGCGATGCGCCTCTACGGCAGCGACAAGCCCGACCTGCGCTTCGGCATGCAGTTCGTGGACCTCACGGACATCGCCAAGGGGAAGGGATTCCCCGTCTTCGACTCCGCCGAGCTGGTCGTGGGCATCTGCGCCCCCGGATGCGCCGGCTACACCC
>CAYTOR010000100.1:0-8389 GCA_964439505.1 uncultured Sangeribacter sp. | reverse complement strand
CGCTCCATTGCCGATCTCCAATAATAAACTCATTTTATCTATTGATAGTTAGGTAATTACTCATTAAATGACGACGCGAACTTTCCATCCGGCCGTAAAATATCCACAAAGATATTTAAAAAATCTTAAATTTCAAAATTTTAGACTTTAATCTTTTCCTTGTGAAGTCCCACTCCTATTTACTCTACCTTGAACGATGCGCAAGAGCTGCCATTGAAACTGCCTTGGAAGGCTCCGCCCTTGACTGTGTATTGGCAAGTGACCTGCGTCAGATCCTCAGAACTGCTCTTCAGTACGAACTTATCGAAGGTATAAGCCGGGTAGGGAGTGAGCGCACCGGACTCCAACATCTCCGGGATGATATTCTCTACCGAGATCTTGTAGCCGTCGCGTTCCAATGAAACGGGCAGATTCTTCATCACAACGCCCTGAAGGGCCTGGGGCATCTGGGCAGCGAACTTGATATTATAGATGATGACATCAGCCGTAGCCATGTCGTTAGCGAAATGTACGCGATAGACGGCGTCGTTGGTCTTGTAAGTCTGTGAATTACCTCCAAAGGAATAGGTAGTGGTAGTCTCCCCGCGGAAGAAGGGATCGCGGCTGAAGGTCTTCACCGTAGCATCCGGAGTCTCGTAACTCATCACCAGCATCGTAGGGATAAGGAGAGGACGGAAGGGATCGCCGGGCACTTCATAGTTATAGACCGCTGAGGTATAGTAACCGTAAAGTTTGGTGATCTCCTGACCATTGCTCAATCGTGCGGTACCGCGTGCAAAATTGCCGGAGACATATCCCCCTCCTGCGACTGCCAGACAGTCCATTTCGTTGGTTGAGAACGAAAGGTTATTGCGGCCGTCAGGTGCGAATTCGGAAGTATTGATCGTGATCTTGTTCTTTACTCCGTCAACACGCAGATTATAAGTGCAGGAAGGATTGACTATTATAGGCTTGGAGGGATCATTCGGGATAATGTAGTTGCTGACCGTTGAAGAATACGACATCAGGTTCTCCGGGTCACCCAGACAGGAGGAAAGCCCCATCGATATCACACCGAGGGATAATCCCAAAGCTAAATTTTTAATTGACATGATGTTAAGTTGAATAGTAATTAAGTAAGTTCTGAAAATTAATCTACGTTTGCGAAGGAACTACCGATTAATTTTTCTCGCTTACTGATTTTAGATACAATTTTATCTGCCAAAGTTACTAACTTTTTCCGATATATGCAAGAGGTCAGAATTGAGCCTGCTCGTTAAGATATGCCGGTGGTCAGAAACGAGCCGGTATAACCCCTATCCGCGTTGTCAGAAATGAGCTCGGATGGTCACCCCGACCTGAGTCGATTTGCCGCGCTGCAGAAATTCATTTCCCATCGAGAGAAAATAGAATGTCGAATAACGGGTATTGGTCAGGTTCGTGCCCCAAAGTTCCAGACTCCATTTGGGGGCCTTATAAGCAAGGTTGAGCCCGAGCAATCCATAGAATTTCTGACTCAGAGTGTTGGCCTCGTTCCAATAGATATTCCCGGCTCCGTTGAAATTAGCCGACACCTCTATGAAGTATTTACCCTTGGAGTTGATCGGTTGCAGATAGGTAGCCTGAAGGAAAAGAGTATTTGAAGGAGCGTAAGGGACTCTCTTCCCCTTATAATCGTTGTTGCCGTCCTGAAACTTCACGAAGCGGGCATTCGTATAACCGTACGTAGCCAAAAGGTTAAGATTGGTTATAGGATTGTAATCGAAGGTTACCTCTCCTCCCAGACTGCGGGTACGGCCTGCGTTGGTCATCATTCGCCCGGTCGTCTGGCCGGGAGGGAATACTGTCAACTGCTGATCGCGGCAATCTATATAGAACAGTGAAAGGTCGAGACGCATTTTCTCTTCGAGAAGATTAAGATGGCTTCCAACCTCAAAACTCCAGCTTTTCTCCGGTTTATAGCTGACAATATCCTCGATTGAATATTGGGATGCCAACCCCATGAATTCCATCAGTTTCTGTTGAAGGACGTCGGAAAACATCTGAGTGTTGAATCCTCCCGCCTTGAATCCTTTCCCTATAGTGGCATAGACATTGTTGCCATCCGTATCCTTAAAGTTATATACGGCACTGACTTTCGGGGAAAGCTGAAGATAATGATTGTTGAGACTTCCGGACATAGCTATCTCAACAGGGACATGGCGGTATACGGTCGCGTCATCCGCGATGGGCAGTTGGCCGCTCGGATTTGAATACATCGTATAGCCTGAATCGCAATAGTTGCCGTAATTGAGCCGGATATGCTCATAATCCATGCGGATGCCGGCTGATAAATTCCAACTGCCGAGTTGATAGCGCGATTCGTGATAGATTGCGAATCCTCCCGACGGCATCGTGAAATCGCTGTTCAACCTCATCTGATCCGTATCCCATTTGATCGGATAATAAGGATTGGCTTCATTGCGGTGTCTGACGATCAACCGCCCTATGCCATCTTCCTTGAATGTGACAGGAGCCGCCATATCCTGATGCCGGAAGAAACCATAGGCCCCGACCATCCAGTTATAATATCCGGAAGCGGCCGAACCTTTCAGCATCAGATCTTGAGTCAGGGTAGTCTCCCTCTTTTTTTGGGTAAGGGTGAAATATGGAAGGGGAAGGAAATCCTGGTCAAGGGTCATTGTATCATCGAGATATTGAAGGGACGTGACCGACATCAGAGTCAGTCCGCGAGGAAGCGCAACATTCACCGTCACTCCGTCAGTCAGCATGAATCGGCGATAGAAGCAAGTATCGTTATAAGAGATGACTCCGCTTTCGACTGATTCGTAGGCATAGCCTCCCTGCCTGAGCAACGAAAAACTTGCCACATTCGAGATCTTGACCTTGGAGGAGGGATTGAAATAGTTTTTGACACGCATTCCGCCGTACACTTCCTTATCTACGGTCCGATTGTTATACTCGTTGATAAACTTCCCCCCGTAGCGATAGAAATTGCCGGAGGCGGACATTGCCGCCGCATCCGAAAATTTATGATACCATCCTAAATTGAACTTGAATAAGGAATTCAGTCCGACCATCACCGTTGATCGCCAACCCTGCCAATCGAGCGGCGAGAGAGTCCGGATGTTGATCATTCCGGTCATGGTATTTCGTCCGAACAGCGAGGACTGGGGCCCGCGCAACATCTCCATGGAAGCAATATCGGAAACATCGAAATCATAGGCATCCTTACTGAGGATTCCGACATTGTCGACCGTCAGTCCGACGGCAGGCTGATCCATTCGGGCTCCTATTCCGCGTACATAAATGGAGGAAGTGATACGCGAGCCATAATCCGGCACATAGAAATTCGGTACTACATCGCTCATCCCCTTGACTCCGACCACTCCGAGACTTTCGGCGCGGGCTGTAGAGATATGATTCCCCGACTGAGGACGAAGCCGATAATTGGACTGCCCTTTGACAGCCACTACATCCAACTCATCAAGCAGAGTGGTCGTATAGGGAAGAAGGGAATCGGCGGAGTACGCCTGCTCATCACGAGCTACGACCTCTACCCCGCTCTCTATTTTCTCCGGCATCTCCGGCAGAGTCAGCTTTGGATAGGCCAAAGCCGATTCTACGAAGCAAAACGCCAGTATGATATAAATTAACCGCATATATTTCGATACTATCTGCGCTAAATTACACTGGAAAATCCCGGCTCGATGATTCCGGGTGCGATAAAGAAATTGCAAAGTTACAAATTTTCGCCCATAATCGAAAGTTTCAAAGTTGCGGGAGTACGAATATTTTTGTAATTTTGCCAAAGAAACCGGGTTCCCAAGCGTCGGAGACGGCTTTACTAACTTCTATATAAGATCCATGAAATCTATCAGAGAAATATTCCGTATCGGCACCGGGCCGTCGTCATCCCATACCATGGGGCCGCGCAAGGCGGCTGAATTATTTCTTAATTCCCATAAAGGCGCAGCCGGCTTCGAGGTCATCCTCTATGGTTCGCTTGCCGCTACGGGCAAAGGCCACATGACGGACGCAGCGATCTATGATGTGCTCTCACAGTCCGACATGCCGGTAAAGTTTATATGGAAACCGGAGGTCTTTCTTCCCTATCATCCCAATGCTATGACCATCCGCTCGCTCGATAACATCGGGTTTCCGACCGATGAGAAGACGTATTACAGCGTCGGAGGCGGTGCGATAGAGGAAGAAGGGAAAGGCCATGAAGGATCTCCCGAGCTCTATAACCTTGACTCCCTGACCGAGATAATGCAATATTGCGAACGTACGGGTCATTCCTATTGGGAATACGTAGAGCAATGCGAAGGCCCGGAGATATGGGATTATCTCCGTGAGGTCTGGGAGGCGATGAAAGCGGCTGTAGAGCGCGGTCTGGCCAAGGAAGGGAGATTGCCCGGTCCATTAAATCTTCAGCGCAAGGCCAATTCCTATTTCGTGAAGGCGGGAGGCTATCGCGACAATCTGAAGTCGCGCGGCCAGGTATTCGCCTACGCTCTCGCTGTGAGTGAGGAGAATGCGTCAGGAGGTACTATCGTGACGGCCCCCACTTGCGGCTCTTGCGGAGTAGTTCCGGGAGTACTCTATCATCTATGGAAGAGCCGTAATTTCCCGGAGATCCAGATGCTTCATGCCTTGGCTACGGCCGGCCTTTTCGGCAACATCGTCAAGCATAACGCTTCCATATCGGGAGCGGAAGTCGGTTGCCAAGGTGAGGTAGGAGTCGCTTGCGCCATGGCCGCGGCGTCAGCCAGCCAACTCTTCGGAGGGAGCCCGGCTCAGATCGAATACGCAGCCGAGATGGGACTTGAGCATCATTTGGGTATGACTTGCGACCCTGTCTGCGGTCTGGTCCAGATCCCCTGCATCGAACGCAACGCATACGCGGCAGCCCGCGCGTTGGACGCCAACATCTACGCCAGCTTCACTGACGGCAGCCATCGCGTCTCATTCGACAAACTCGTAAAGGTGATGAAAGAGACCGGCCATGATCTCCCTTCCCTCTATAAGGAAACCTCAACCGGAGGATTAGCTAAGGATTACACACAGATGTAAAGGGGATTGATGATGGATTTCGCCATTCATACTCTCGGTTGCGGCTCAGCAAAGCCGACACTCCGTCATCAGCCCTCATCGACAGTAGTAGAATTTCGCAACAATCTCTTTATGGTCGATTGCGGCGAGGGCGCGCAACTCGCCATGATGCGCAAGCGATTGAAGTTTCAACGCCTGCGCCATATCTTCCTTACACATCTTCACGGCGACCATGTCTTAGGGCTGCCGGGTCTGATCAGCACCCTGGACCTGCATTCGACCGGCGGCGAACTGACCATCCATACTACGGCTGAAGGGAAACGTATCCTCCTTCCCATTCTTCAGGCTTTCGCCGGATTCACGGATTTCAAGATCGACTTCAATATTCTCTCTCCCGAAGGGGGAGAGATAGCCTTTGAGAACCATTCCCTCACCGTCAGGACAATCCGTCTCGAACATCGCGTTCCGACTCTCGGTTACGTATTTGAAGAGAAGCCCCGGGCGCGCCATCTTCGCCGGGACATGTGTGATTTCCACGGTGTCCCCGTTTCCCAATTCAATAATATAAAGGCCGGGATGGATTTCACCAAACCCGACGGCACTGTCATTCCCAACCAACTGCTGACCGCTGATCCCGAGCCACCACTCTCCTACGCCCACATCTCCGATACTTCCTATTCCTCCCGGATAGCGAAAGAGGTCGGACCGGTCACACTGCTTTTCCACGAGACCACCTACCTCGACCGTGATCTCCCCTTAGCGGCACCCCGAGGACATGCTACCGCCCGCCAGGCTGCCGAGATCGCCAAAGCCGCCGGCGCCCGCTGGCTGCTGACCGGCCACTACTCCTCCCGTTACTCCGATGACAACCTCTTCCGCCAGGAAGCCCTCACCGTCTTCCCCAACGTCATCCTCAACACCGAAGGCCTCACCACCGACCTCACCCGCCTCCCCTAATCCCCCATATTTAAAGTTTAAAGGAGGGTCAGCAAGTTGGACTTGCTGACCCTCCTTGGAGTATTAAGTAACTGAGTAATTGCAGGGATTAGAAGAGGAGCTTGGCGGTCTTGACGCCTGAGGCGTTGCTGACTTTGACAAGGAGAAGGCCTTTGGCGGGAGCGGCAGCGGAGAAGTTGCCGACCTGTACTTTGTAGGCGCCGAGCTTGCTGCCGTCGAGAGCGTAGACCTCAACGAGGCTTTCCTCTGCTACGTTAACCTCGAGGGAGGTGCCGTTCTTCTTGATGGATACGTTGTTGTCGGCCTCGATTCCTTCAACTGCGTTGGGGAGGGAATAGCCAGCGGCAGCGAAGTTGTCGGAAGCTACGATCGTACGGTCAACATTGTTGATAATGATCACTACAACCTCTGTATTCTTGATATCAAGAATAGTCTCGGGAATGTCAAATTCCATTGAGAAGGTCTGCGGAACGTCGGATTCCCATACGGAAGAGATGGGCGAACCCGAAAAGTCGGGGAAAATACCGCGGGATACGTGCTGATAGGTAATCTTATCGTATTTGATAGTCTGGCTTCCGAGCACACCGGCAGCAGAGTAAACCTGATAATAAGGAATCATCTCGCGAACCGCACCGACCCTTGAGTATGTAGAATAGATCGCCTCTCCATCCGCACTATTGTAGAAAGCATTGCTCTGGTTGTAGCCGGCATTATTTCCTTTCACGTCATTTTCTATCATTATCAAGGCTGCATTGAGATTACGGGCCTGAGAGTCGTAGCCGTTCTTAACCTGGAAGGTCACTTTTGCCTTCTGACCCTTAAGTTCGTAACCGTCGGCGCCCTCCGGCATTTCAACGGAGATGATCTTTGCTTCGTTATGGGAAGTGAGGTTGACGAGTTCCTCTACCTTACCAGCGTTGGAAGGATTCACGCCGCGAGTAACGCGGTTCATCGTGCAACCGGGCATATCTGCGCTACCGTTAATTTCTGCGACGGCTATATTGTATCGCTCATTGCCTGTAGCCATGGGGTCTGCTCCGAATGTGGAGTTATGGATACCGATATTGATAACCTTACCTTGAGTCTCAGTACCCTTGAATGTATCATGATAATAGCTGAGGGCAGCCATTCCGCTCGGACAATACTGACATCCCGTGCCGGTCATCTCTTCGATGACAACATTGTTCTTATAAAAGACCTTCGGGAAACCGAATCCACCTTCCAAAGTGCTGGGGATCGCGCCTTCGAAATCGGGAGTGATGACGAGTTTGTAGTTCAGGGGATCCTCTGTAGTCGGAGTATAGATATCAGAGAACTTCACGCGTTGGATAACACCGATATAAGATGTTGCGGCTCCGAAAGCCTTCTTATAGGTAGCGTCCGATATCTTCTCGTTATTGATATAGAGATCGACCAGCATGTTAGGGCAGGTGACAGGCGCTTTCATCTTGAGGTTATAGTCTACCGAAACCGGCTCATTGACGTATGCAAGTTCGGGAGTCATGTTGGCATCCACATAGAGAATATACTGACCCCATCGGATGTTGGAGAATCCGGTGATACCTTGCGACTGACCGTCTACCACGAAGGCGATACGCACCTTCTTACCCTGATAGCCATTGATCGGACAGATTTTTTCAGCCTTGTCAAAGTTTGATGTACCTTTGGAAGTAACTGAATTCGAGAAGATTTCTGTAAAGTCAGAGCGGTCTGTACCCCCCTCGGATACCATCACCTTGAATGTGTGCCTGTCGCTGGCATTCGGGCTGCCGAGTGCGCCCTCTGCAGTGTAGGCGTAGGCATTGAAGTAAAGGGAAGTCACATCGTAGGGGACTTCTATCTCCGGGGAGATCAACCATTGGTCAGCCGGAGCGCCGCCTTCAAAGTCGGTGTTCGCGCAAACAATTGACTGGGAACCGTAATCTATGATAGTGTAATAGGGTCCGGTACCGTCAGGATTAAAGAAAACTGTGGCGTTCCCGACAGGCTTGAGGCCGTTGCCTAATGTCAGCCAGCCATCAGTCGGATAGTCGCTTACTTTCGACATCTCCGTGAAGTCCTCTTCATAGAAGATCGGAGTGTCGAGCGTATAGGCCGATGCCGAAAGAGTCATCGTCGCTATAGCTGCGGATAGTAAAAACTTTTTCATCGTTATGGTTGAATTAAGTAAATATGGTCTAAGTAAATAGATTGAAGTTTCTTCCGGTCCGCATCCAACGATTCAGGGCCTGACGACCGGAGCAAACTATTCCCGACGAGCGGCGTAAACAATTTTTGCCGCTCTATAAGGCAAAATAAATATAAAAATTTCATTTTCCCAAATAAAGCGGCAAAAAAGTGAATATGTAGAGTCAACTGGCAACTGCAAAATTAAACAATATGTTTGAAGAACTCAATT
>CAYTOR010000099.1:0-8392 GCA_964439505.1 uncultured Sangeribacter sp. | reverse complement strand
CCTCGAAAATTCACCGCCCGGAATTTAACATTTTTTGTGGGACGGGGTCTAAATAAAGACGCTTTCGATAATGCTGCTGAAGCCGGAACTTTTTAGTCTTGCTTCGTTCTTCTGATTATTGTGCTGCCTATTGAAGAGTTTAATAATGACTTTTAATTTCGGTAGTCTTTCAATAGTTCACGTAGCTTCTTACGAGTATTGAAGATGCGGGCTTTGACAGTACCTAATGGCATGCTGAGTTTTTCCGCGATCTCCTCATACTTGTACCCTGCGATGTGCAAGTTGAATGCCTGGCGATAGTCGGCGGGGAACTGCGCGAGTATCCCGGAGATTTCGTTGCAGGCATAAGCTCCGTCAGGCGAATTATAGGATGTGTCGGTGGCGTTGGTGATATGATAGAGATCAACGGTCGTATCAACAGCTGTATTCTCACGCGCCGATTTCCTATAATTGTTGATGAAGATGTTGCGCATGATGGTCAGCATCCAACCCTTGAAGTTTGTGTTTTCCGCAAACTTCTCCTCATTATTGAGGGCTTTCAGGGTAGTATCCTGAACGAGATCGTGCGCTTCCTCGCGATTCAATGTCAATTTCATGGCAAACGACATGAGATTGGCTTGAATTCCTAATACGGAGTTTTTGAAGGTGGGCTTAGTGTCCATTTTCGATAATAAAACTTCTATATAAGGGGAGGGCGACGTTCGAGCGCGTTTCTAAATCTATTCGGGCGACCTCCGATACCTAACGATATCGGGCCACGACGGAATTCAGCAGTTCCTGCGAGTAGACTCTTCCTCGCTCTCTTGCGTCATTTAATTCCAATAAAGTCATCAAAACGTTAAAATCCTTTTGTGATTTCTCACTCAAAATTTTAATTTTTAATGGCTTTATTGATAACTAAATCTTTCTCTATGGAGTCTCGCTCCACTTTGAGTTTACAAATATAAGAATTCTTTCCGAGATATCAAAGAAAAAAGATTATTTTTTTGGCAAATACTTTTCGTAAGGGATTAAGCCCGGTTGCGACGGGCCGGGATAGAGGGGGTGAAGAATATTTTATACACGCATCGTTTGACCGCTTTGTGTCCAAACGATACGTGCCTAATCCATAACCCGCTCTGCGGGGTTAACCTCTCAATTTAGTGGTAGCATCCCGCTCTGCAGGGTAGCCTACTACTCACTTCAGCCACTTAATTTTAGGTCTTACTTATCGGTCTGTCTGATGACTTCAACCAATTGAATCTTGGTTGCGGTCATCTTGGTCACTTTCATCCGCAGGTCGCCGATTTCGTATTCCTTGCCGGGTTCGGGCAGCTCTTCGAGATATTCAAGAAGATAGCCGGCCAATGTATGATAGTCTTCGCTCTCTTTGAGCCCGAGATTAAACCGCTCGTTGATATCGTCTATTTCTGAGCGACCGCTGAATTCATAATGACCCGGGGAAAGTTCGCGCGCTGTCAGTCGCTTCTTGTCATGCTCGTCTTCGATCTCGCCGAATATCTCTTCGACAAGGTCCTCGAGTGTCGCCAATCCGGCGGTCCCGCCAAATTCATCCACTACTATCGCCAGCGACTTCTTCTCGGTCAGCATCCTGCGCATCAGTTTGCTGGCCAACATGGTCTCGGGAGTATAGATCACGGGCTTCAGACGTTTACGCCAATCGACATCGGTATCGAAGAGTTCCGACACATGAATATACCCTACTACGTCGTCTATATCATCTTTATAGACTACTATTTTCGACAAGCCGGTAGCAATAAATTTCTTTATCAGCTCGGGCCGGGAGATCTTGTTGAGTTCTACGGCCACTATCTCATTGCGGGGAATCATGCAGGCCCCCATCGTAGTATACTTGAAATCAATCGCGTTTCGGAAAATCTTGACTTCATTCTCCACAACATCCGTCGGCGACCGGGCATCCAGCGTCTGCTCTATGTAGTCGTCCAATTGCTCCATGGTCAATACCGAATTTCCGGCTTGCGGAGCGTTGATATGGAATAACTTCATCAGACCGCGCGAGAGCCCGGAAATGAATAGTGTGACCGGATAGAGTACTATATATATAAGGTAGAGCGGCAACGCCACCAACCTCATCGCCACATTGGGATTGATCCGGAAAGCGGCCTTGGGCACGAACTCCCCGGCGATCAGAATAATGCCGGTAGATACCACCGTATTCACTATCAGCACCAATGCTTCGTTGTGAAACCATTTCGTAAGCAGCGGATTGATCAGGACGGAGAAGGTGATACCGTAGACTACAAGCACCACGTTATTACCCACGAGCAACGAGGATATAAACATGTCTTCGTTGCGCATGAAGCCTTTGATAATGCGATTTATCATTCCTCCGGAACTCGCGTCGATCTCAACCCTGACCTTGTCGGATTGAACGTAGGCTATCTCGGAACCGGAGAAGAACCCCGAGAGGAATATTGCGAGAATGGTCAATATAAGTGCGATTTCAAATCCCATTGACTGCGTGATTAATCGGTTGGTCTAATTTCCCGAGAGGGCATCCCGGGCGGCATCGGACGGGGCTATCGTAGTAGCGGCCGGGGGCAACTGACCTCCCGGAGCCGCACCGGCAGGCGGAGTTGATGAACCACCGTTTTTCAGATTTTCCCGGTCGACCGGGAAAATGCCCAACGGCTTCTTGATACTGTAGCCGGAGAAGTCCTGTCTGGCAGTAAAGCCGTAGCCTTCCATCATGTGGGTGGAGTTCTCTATATGTATAAAGGAGTCGCTGTAGACGATTCCCTTGTTCTGATCCCAAAACACCTGTGGAGACTGAAAAAGTTCATCCTTCCCTTTAGTCACCTCTACCCTTCCGTCCATTCGCCATAGATTCTGATCTTTGAAGAAAGTGGCTGAGTCGGCGGCAATCGTGGCGATGACCTTGAGTTTGCGGTCAAACTTCCGGAGATAGATTCCCTCGGGGAAACGCCAGTAAGGATGGTCGATATTGTCGTACACTTCCCACAGCGGCGCGACGATCCGGTATTGCGTCACTCCGGAGTCACTGATCAGGGTGGAGATATTGCGGGTCGTCATCGTCGGCATTTTCGACGAGTCGATCTTGGAGGCCACATTCACTTTCGCCTCTTCCCGACACCCCCCGAGCGTCATCACCGCTACGATCGCCCCGGCTATCCAGGGCAGGGCTTTCAATTTTATCTGATCTTGCGTTGCCAGAACCACAATTCGTTGAAGTTAACGCCAAGAGTGATATTGAAATAATTCTCCGTCAGCATCGGCAGAGGATGCGCGGCACGATGTTTCCATTCGAATCCGATATTGATCATCGTCTTATCCTGCGGAGTATGCAGTCCGACTCCGGCCGTGATGCCATATTCCCTCACCCGGTTGCCGGCGATCTTGAGATAATCGTCGCAGTAGTAAGCGCCTATACGATACGCCATCCTCTGGCCGTAATTGCCCCTTATCTTCGGCACCCATTCTCCGCCGACAGCATAACGCACGCGATTGGCAAACTCCATTCCCTGGAACACTATCGCCTCCGGATTCTTCAGATTATGGATAGAGGCGTACTTCGCCTTGCTCCATTCCTGGAACGTAAAGTCAAATTCGACCATCCATCGCGATGACCGCTCATGCTTGTAGGCTATCCCGGCGCCGAAGCCCTGGGGCGTTTCGTAATTCCCTTTAAGTCCGATGCGGCCTACCGTGTCGGGCACAGTCTCCTGAGTCATCTCCTGCAGGGTTACCCATGAATTGCCATGAAGCGACTTCTTGGGAGTATAAGTCAAACCCAAAGTCAGGGTATTATGCTTGGAAAGACGCGCATTATACTGGGCTCCGATGGTCAGATCCCAGTCGCGGATCTGCATTACGTGCTCCAGCAAAGTCTGACCCGAATTGCTCGGGGTAGAATACAGATCATTGATGATATTGCCGAAGTTATAGGAGATGTTGGCTCCCAAAGAGGCCCCCTTATACTCCCCGGCCACACCAAGGTAAGCCATATTGATACCGCCCCGGCCCTGATTCTCCATAGTGCCGTGCGATACGGGACTGCCGAACGCATATCCCACCGAAGTATAGGGCAGCATACCTATCGACATTCCCATGAACTTGCATAGCGGGAACTGCATGGTTATGTAATCCAGGCCTCCACCGGTTGTGCGGGCCGTCTGCCCCTCTTCCTTGCTCCATAAGATGGAGACGTCGGCGCCCATATCGAAAAGGAATGTCAACGAGTCGACGGCCGCATACGAGGCCGGATTCATGACGTTGATCTGGCGTCCGGAATTCATCGCGTAGCCGACGCTGCCCATCTGGCGCTGCATCGAAGTGGCGCGGTCCCCTATGACGCCGTATCCATACATTGAATAAGGCGTAGTCACGTCGGCATGCGCATTAAGACAGATACCCAGCAGCATCGCCGCGCATAGCATCAAGCGCCCTTTGATATCAATATTTATTTTCATGATGTCTGTATATGACCCTCAGTCCTTCGGCAAGAAGGTGAGGAGTATGTTCGATTTTTATATTGTCAATGTTTCCGGAAGTCAGACAACTGATTCTGTCGGGCAACATCTCCGCGGCAAGCGGAGCGTCCCCTCCGGTCAGCAGAATCCGGACCGGTCCCGAGGCCGAAATGCGTACTGCCGCGGCCGCCATCTCGTCGATCCATCCCCCGATGACTCCCGCTTTTATGGCTGACGGAGTGTCGAATCCGAATTCCGGAACGTCACTGTCGGCAGTCTCAATCAGTGGCAATCGGGCCGTGAAGTCATGCAGCGACCGAAACCTGAGCCGCAATCCGGGCGCGATGTTTCCCCCTTCAAACACTCCTTGCTCCGTGACGAGATCCGTAGTCACGGCCGTCCCGGCGTCGATGACCAGCACTCTTTCCCCCGGATACCGGGCAGCAGCGGCGCAAGCCGTAGCCTTCCGGTCCAGACCTAAAGTCTGAGGAGTCCGATAACCGAGCCCTATAGGCAACTGCGTCGCCGGAGTCAGGACCATAAACCGGTCGCCTAACGCCAGCCGCAGCGATTCAGTCAGCCGCGCATCCATATTCCCTACTACCGACAGCGCACCGCTCATCTCGGCCTCTTTTTTAAGCGACTCTATCCAATCTATCAGGTCTTCCGAATCCTCGGAAGAAAAATACCGGACGACAGGAGACGCACAATCGACCGCAGGGTATTTGCCGCCGCCATAATCAGCGCAATCGCCGCCAAAATCAGCGCAATCGGATGAAGGGAACCAAACGGCCTTGATCCGCGTGTTGCCGCAGTCAATAGCCAAGAAACCTCCGTCTCCGCTCATTTCTTCGCTGAGTTAGGGGCATTGTCTTTTTTTGATCCCTTCCCGGAAGCCTTGGCGGATTTCCCGCTCTCGCGCTCCTTCTTTTCCTTTGCCATACGGAAAGAAATCATCCAGGAGGCCACAACCTGAATGACAGCGCCCGCCAACGAGAACGCCACTACATCCTTCAGGATAGCCAGCGGCCCTACAAACGGTGAGTTTCCGAATTTCTGCTCATTATAGAACCAGAAGAAGGCACCGATACAGAACGCCATACCGGCCCAGAATTCCAACCGGCGCAGACGGCGCAGACGCAGGCTGTCGCGCGGGTCATTGACGCTGACAAGACGGGCGAAGGTATAGATCAGCGCACCGGCCGCATAGATCCACTTATAGACTGTCATCCAGTCAAACCCTCCTTGATTGGAGAGCATAAACGGGCCCAGCATGGCCACTGCGATCAGAAGGAGACCGAACGTAGCGGTCGACTCCATCTTCTTGCGGCGCTTCTCGGCCTGCTCCGGAGTGAGCGGTTGCTTGTTTTTTGCCATTAATCAGTGGTTTTACCTTATCAGATAAACTCCCTTCCGGGGGAAGAATAATCCCTATTCCTATCAAAGACCAATCCTCATATCCAACGTAAGAAGGATTATGTCACTTGATCAGATAGATATCTTCGGAGGGGCGTTGCATGTGAAACTGTTCGCGGGCCACCTCTTCGAGGTCTGCCTGACCCGTCTCGATGGCATGACGCCGCTGACGGTAATATTCGGCCGAATCCTCGTTCAGTTTGATGAGCCGCTGGAGTTCATTGATCTTATTCTGATACTCCATGTTGAGTTTGACACTCGTATCTTCATTGAAGTAGAGCAATGCCACTATCAATCCGCCGATTATGATGACCGGCAGATGCGAGCGGCGCATTACCCAGAACGAGAGTTTCTTCAGCTTTTTCCCCATGCATAAACTATTGAATTTACAAAATTAATCAATACCTCGCTAACTGCCAAATTTATTCAAAAAAGAATCCGGGGCATGGCGCGACATCGCGCCATGCCCCGGTATTTGGGCTATATTCATTTTCTTTTGATTCGGCCGGAGTTACGAGGCTTCCGTCTTGCAAATGATTGCTTTCGGACCCTTCAGGGGGTGATCCCCCTCCCGCTCATCGGCCTTATAGAGTCTGCTATTGTCTGATTTTATGTCATGAAGTCAGCCCGGGATAACTTTATCTATAGTCCTTGAGCATGCCCTGAAGGCGCTTGCGGGCGAAGAAGATGCGGCTCTTTACAGTACCCAAGGGAAGCGACATCATTTCTGCGATCTCGCTGTATATATAACCTTCGATATACATGTTGAAAGGCACGCGATACTCGACGGTAAAGCTATTGATGGCTTCTGAGATTTCCTGAGCCGCGAAGGAACCTTCCGGAGTGCTGAGACCTGACTCCTGCGAGCAGTTGAGGTGATAGAGATCTTCGGTAGTATCTACAACCGTAGCACTGCGGACCTGACGACGATAGTTGTTGATGAAGATATTGCGCATGATGGTGAAGACCCATCCTTTGAAGTTGACATTGTCAACGTACTTTTCTTCATTGTCAAGCACCTTGAGAGTTGTATCCTGCACGAGGTCCTGCGCTGCCTCACGGTTAGTAGTCAGCTGGAATGCGAAGTTGAGAAGATTGCCCTGAAGGCCGAGGAGTCTCTGTTTGAAAGTAATGGAATCAGACATAGCTTTTAGTTTTTTAAGTTGTTGTTATGTCTTTATAACAACCCCTGCAAAAAAGTTATCATGCTTTTTCAAAAAATTTTTTCATTTTTTTAAAAAAGTAAAAACAACTATACCTAATTCAGCGTAATATTACATTTGTATAATTCCAAATTACACAGAAAAGCTCCATTTGTGCAGAAAAAATCATTTGCGAAGAAAAAATTCCCAATTCTATGTGGGCGCAATGTATAGCGCCCCTACTTTATTGTAACAGTTCCTTTTGTGCAGGAAAATGAATCCTCGGATCTCCGGACTCTTACTTCAGCAGGTCGGGGCGCAGGCGGCGAGTGCGTTCAAGGGCCTGCTCGTATCTCCACTCGGCGATTTTGGCTTCGTGGCCGCTGAGCAGAATTTCTGGAACCTTCCACCCTTTATAGTCGGCCGGGCGCGTATAGACGGGGGGCGCAAGAAGATTATCCTGAAATGAATCGGAAAGGGCCGACTGCTCGTCACCGATAACCCCGGGGATCAGACGGACTATGGCATCCGTCACACAAAGCGCGGGGAGTTCGCCGCCGGTCAGTACATAATCCCCGATCGAGATTTCTTTGGTAATGAAATGCTCGCGCACGCGATAGTCTATACCTTTATAGTGTCCGCAGAGGATGATGACGTTCTCAAGCAGCGAAAGGGAGTTGGCCATCGGCTGGTCGAAGGTTTCCCCGTCGGGGGTCATGAATATGACCTCATCATAATGGCGTTCGGCCTGCAGAGCGGAGATACAGGCATCGATCGGCTGGACGCTCATCACCATCCCGGCCTCGCCTCCGAAGGGATAATCATCGACCTTCCGATGCTTATTGAGCGTATAATCACGTAGATTATGGACATGAATCTCGGCCAATCCCTTATCCTGCGCCCTTTTCAATATGGAGCAGTTAAGCGGAGACTCGAACATCTCCGGGAGAACCGTTATTATATCAATTCTCATTTCTGAATATAAAAAAACAATCCGCCTCCCCTTGGGAAGGCGGATCATCTCTCCTAATAAATATTTAACTTTAAAAAAACTCCTTAATAAATATTTCCGAGAGGATATCAAGGCCTTTCGGCCCGGGAGCTATATCCTCCAGCCAACTTTTTAGTCGATTTCTTCGTCGGCTTCGTAGCCACCCATCTCGCGGATAGCGTTCTTCAGCATTACGTACTGCTGGAAGAGATGGTTGACGGGCACTTCATCCTCAGTATAGTCATGCTGCGGGCTCTTGAGGAAGAAGGAGAGGAAGCGCTGTGTGCCGTAGCGGCCGGCGCGGGCTGCGAGGTCGCTGAGGAGCACGAGGTCAAGACAGAGGGGAGCTGCAAGGATAGAGTCGCGGCAGAGGAAGTTGATCTTGATCTGCA
>CAYTOR010000098.1:0-8497 GCA_964439505.1 uncultured Sangeribacter sp. | reverse complement strand
TAAGGAATATACATCTCTTTAAGAATGAATATAAAGGGAATAATTTATTATGGCAACTGAGTCGAGACTGAATACTCATTTTAAATCGCCTAAGGCTTCCCTGCTTAGCGATTGGCTGACGCTATTAGGCGTCGGGCATACTCTTGACTATACTCTTGAAAAGGAAAAAGCAATTCCTTTCAAGACATGGTTCGGTCTGTCAAGAGTCTTGGAAGACTACGGAGTGGAATCACAGGCGTTCTACTATGAAGACAAAAACGCCATAAAAAACGTCCCCGTCCCCTTCATTGCCCACACGGCCGGAGCGGCCGGAGGCTACATCATCGTGACAGCCATTGATGGTGATAAAGTAGAGTATCTGAGCCTTGGTCAACCGGAATCGACCACTCTTCAACGTCTTATTGACGCCTGGGATGGCAATGTCTTCCTTTCCCACCCAAAAGAAGGATCGGCAGAACCGGACTTGGGGCTACATAGACGTCTGGACTTCTTCAAGAAGTCAAAAAAATGGGTCCTGCTCCTTTGCGTGGTGGCCTTGCTGATTTATGCCTTCATTACCAATGGATTGTATAGATATATCTCTACCTATTTTATCACCGCAATAGACTTGGGAGGACTTTATGTGACCTATCTGCTTGTGCAAAAATCGCTTAAAATCCATAATCCGAAGGCCGATCGTTTTTGCGGAGTACTACAGGCAGGAGGATGCGATGACATATTAGCAACTTCGGCCTCGAAATTCTTCGGACTCTTTGGATGGAGTGAGGTTGGATTCGCTTATTTCTCAGTGAGTCTGCTTGCCCTATTGATGTTCCCCGGTTCTCTGCCTTCGTTGGCTCTGTGTAATATCTGATGCTTGCCTTTTACGGCCTGGAGCATCTGGTATCAGAGGTTCAGGGCAAAAAGATGGTGTACTCTCTGCGTTACAGTCCAATGCTCCCTATGGCTCCTCTTCTTCGCTTATCTTGCAGGCGGTTGGGTTAAGGAGATATTCCCGATCAGTATAGACTTTATAGTTTTGGGAGTTGCCTACGTAGGAGTCATGCTGCTGATCAACTCGATTATGCCCTTGATAGAAAAGACGAATAATCAATAAATCTTATATTATCATATTATGAATCAAGCTGATTTTCAAATACCCGAAGGAGCAAAAAAGCTTAGTCCTCTCGAAATGAATAAGCTTGCCATACTCAAAGCACATACCGTCATCACATTTTCCGAAAAACCTGATGAAGCAACTCAATAGAGGGCTTAGACCCCCGCATGGAATATATCTAAAAGCGAGCGGGCTGAGGAAGAAATGTCGTAACCCTTCTGCTTGATTTTGGAAATGGAAGAGTCGGAAGTCTCGGAATCATGCTTAGTATTTGCAAGAAGGGTTTCTATCTTATCCGCCCATTGGTCCGGTGTCATGTCCAGGGACAGGTAGATTATATTTCCCGTCAGATTGGCTTCTTCTGTAACGGCATCGGAAACTAACGCCGAGAGACCGTTGGCCTGTTCTTCAATTAATGTCAAGGGTAATCCCTCATAAATGGAGGGCATGACGATTAGATCCATTGCAGACATGTAATCCTCCGGATTGCTCACACTGCCGACCAAGATAACCTTATCTTCCAAGCCTTCCTTTTTGACTCTTTCTTCGATTGCGGATTTTAACTCTCCGTCTCCGAGCAAAATAAGTTTGATATCCTCACGTCGGTTGGCCAGACAGCTCATCACGTCGATCAAGAACTGATGATTTTTAGCTTCGAGGAAGTTGGCAATATTTCCTATAAGAAAACCTTTCTCAATCCCCAATCTTGATCGAATGGCAGATCCTTTGGATTCTTCATATCTGAACCGGGACGACTCTATCCCGTTTCTTATTACGTTAAAATCCCTCTCCCCAAACAACCAGTTTCCCGCTTCTTGCCCGCACGCAAGACGGCAGTTGCATAACGCGTAAAACAACGGGCGCATCAATCTGTCGATCGTTTTCATCCGACAGGAAGTATTATGACTATGCGCAGCCCTAATCCTTACCCCCGCCAGGCGGCCCGCCAACATCTCCAATACCATCGTTGCCGAATTGCCGTGGACATGGATTATATCATATCCCTTAGCGATCTTAGCAAGTTTTGCGACATAGGTCCAAGGAGAACTGAGTTTGCGGGGGATAACATATAATCGGGCCCCTAATTCATCAAGTTGCTTCTTGTAAAAATCGGAAGGTTCATTTATTGACACGTACCCCAACTCAACTTCCTCCGGAGGGAAAGCACGCATAAGATTGAAAGCGACATTCGGGATGCCGCTTTTCTCCGTTGGCACGGTTACTACTTCCAATATCTTAAGTCTCTTTTTCTCCATTTGCCAAAGTATCCTTAAGAGTAATTTTCACAAACAAGAACTCTTATTATATCCCTGTACGCGTTAAATCCCTGTACCCTCCCGATATTATCCCTATTTTAGAGCTTCCTTAAGCTTGAGAAAAGAATCTTCCCGTAAAGCGGCCAACGTCTCATCTACCTTCTTCCAGTCGATTGGGGTCGATGCTACCTTCTTGAATTCCTCTGAAGTGTTAGCAGAGGTCAGCAACCTGTCAGATAACCCAAGTTGACGAAGGAGAGATTCGATACGCGTTGTACGGCTCGGATCACCGACATAGACAACGAAGGGCCTATGATATAGAATAGAGAATACAGTACCGTGAAAGGAATCAGTCAGCACCATTGATGCTGACGCCAGACGTCTGACCCAATCCTCTACTGTCTCCGGGTATGCGAATCTATAGTCTTTCGGACGCCGCACGCTGCCGATCGAACGTATAGGAAGATTGACGGAATCCGCTATCTCCTTCGCCATATCATAAAATCCGGGATCATCTATCAGTTTATAGGTTATGACCTCCCCGGATAAAGCCGGCGCGCCGATAAGTTCGGGATATGAAGGGAAAAGCAAAACGGGGTCTATCACCTGTCGGGCGTCATGGCCGAAGACATTTCGGCAAATATCAATTGCCGAATCTTCACGAAGAAGTATATTACTGAAACGTGACAATGACCGACGGATCTCTTCATCTGAAATATCAGGAGATCCCTCCCATGAATTTTGACCGATACTTGTGGCGTAAGTCACCCTGCGAACTCCGTCATCTCCGAAAGTAAGGAAAAATGCCGGAAGGAGTTCCTTGGCGATATTCGGATTCCAGGTCTGGTCAGAGCCCACCAAGTAGCAGTCGGACTTCGGAGGATCTTTCCTTAATTCCTCTACCCTCCAATAGGTCTTCGGCGTCAGGGAGGTAAAGAATTTCTTGCGGAAGGAATTGAAGCGGTGGCGTTTCAGTCCGAATACTATCCTCTGGGCGATAGAAGGAGCGTATGGCAAGCGGAGATCTATGAATTCCGGCTCATGTCCGAGTTCCCTGACCGCACGCATAGTAGCGTAGGCCTGCATCGCAGCCCCATAGTTATCCTCCCAATGATATGTCAGTATGCTAACTTTCATATTCCTATAGTCCTATGATTCTGTATGGAAGTTTGTAAAGGACTCAATCCCGTCCCTATGGGATATGGCTACTTCAAAATTATCTTTGTAACCGCCAATGGCAATCATCATGACAGGCAATTCATTCTTCGGGATTTTGAATTCTTTCTTAATCTTTTTGAGAAGGGAATATTCAAGTCCTAAAGTCAGAGGGATTGTAGCAATACCTAAGTAATTGAAGGAATATATCAGTGTCATTCCGAAGAGCGATGCGTCAACGTATCCGAGGTTTGATTCGCGGGTATAATACCGGTTCATATCGGCTGAAATCAATATTACGGCAGAAGCGTTTTTATGAAAGGCCTTTGATCCTTGTTGCATGACCATGAGCCTGTCTTTTTCGTTTCCTTCGTAGATATGGACCCTATAGGCCTGTCGGTTGCATGCACTTGGCGACTTCCTGGCCATCTCCAGAGCTTTGCGGATAACTTCTTTATCCACTTTAGTCCCGTTGAAATCCCTGACGGAATACCGGTTGCTGACCATTTCCTCAAAGTTCCCTTTACCGGATTTTACAGCATCTTCCCCCTTTATAGTTCTGGTCCCGGCATACTCTTTCCTGAACGCATCCGCAGGACAAAGGGATTTAAGAACCACAAAATTGGATTCCAACTGATTAAACTCTTCAGAGTCTGAATTATGGATCTTCTGATCCTTGATGTAATATTCCATCAAGGATAACGGAACTTCAAGACATTCTTCATACCCGAACTTCTCAACATATCGCTTCAATTTACCGGTTAGATCATTGGCCTTACTCAATCCGAAGACTGCTCTTCGGTCCGGAAGAGAGAATGACTTTTCCAAGGCATGAGTCAGCATCAGGATATCCGAAAATGAGGAAGACGGTCGACTGCTATTATTAGCACGGGCATTTTCTTTAGCAAAATCAAGACACTCTCCGCATTTGGTTTTCAGCAATTTGAAAAAAAGTGCAGAAGGCGACTCTTTTATTTTTTGTATCAAACTCATTAGAAATAATCGGAAAAAAGATTGGAGAAATTGTTTTAAGCAATTATTGTGGAAGAGACGCCGGCGATTTTGTTAAACATCTCTTTATATAGACTACATACCCTTTCTACACTTATATGCGAGTCAACATAATCTTTCTGCGACCTTCTCAACGTGTTATAGAGATTCGGATGATCAGTGATTGCACGCTTCATCACTTCCTTTAGGGCCTCTACATTTTCTGATTCAAAAAGCATCCCTGTTATCCCCTCTTCTACCGATTCACGGAATCCATCAAGGTCGGACGCTATAACCGGTATGCCATAACCGTAGGCAATACGCAAGGGACCACTCTGGGTCACGGATTTATATGGTAGCACTACATAATGGCTTGAGGCAAAAATGTCAGGGATTTCCGTTTCTTCCACTCGCCTGATGTCAAGTTCGAATGCTTCGGGATGCTTGATCAACGGTGCATAAGTGGCCTCCCAATTCCTGCAATGCCCGATGATCTTAACTTTGAATTTACCGGGATACACCTCCCAAAGTTCATCGGCAGCCCGAATCAGAAGGGATAGATTTTTGGAATCGATGATATTGCCGAAATTTGTAAAGACAACTTCCTTCGAAGAAGGACGTTTGGACGCTACCCCAAAGTCATTTAAGGCCAAGGGAATTATATACCTCTTTGACGGATCAGTTCCGGCGAATGCTTCTGCCTGCGAGTTTGAAAAATACTGCAGATTGAAAGGTGAGGCATTTAACTTGCGCAGGAAGGGAAAATAAAAGCGTTTGAATCTCATTCCGGAATGAGGTTTCCCATGATGCATGGCAAGAATAACTCTATCTTCAGGAAGATTCTTCTTTATCAACCCGAGAAGCCAGGGGAAGGTCGAGATATCGAAATAATATATGTCATAGTCGCCTGCAGCTGCTTTTCTCAGAACTTTAGCGGCCTCAAAACGAAATCTCGGATCAATTTCCCGGTAGGGTAAATTATCAATGGTAAGTTTCAGGCCGTAGGTCTCTGCATATTCCTTCGCCGTTCGCCCCGTGGAAGATTCCGGATTGGCTACTACATGCCAATCAATGTCGAAATATTTATTCAGATATTTCAACACCGGCAGATCGACCTGCAGCATATACCCTGCAGTCACCCAATATATTTTAAACTGCTTCATAAGTTTAAAATCAGCAACATGAAAAACTTGACAGGATAAGATATCTTAATCATATAGCCTTCCTCCTTCCACGTTACTTTGCAAATATAATTATTTTTTCCGACATGCCAAAATTTATGGTACTCCGCCAACTCCCAAACCTTGACTAAATTATCTTAAATACATCTTAATATCTTTTAGATATGGATATTAGTGGAAAATTTTTATTAATTTTGTAAACTCATCCTGAGAGTCGCCCCGGAAAGACTAATCATATATGTGACGGGGGGACTTCGAGACAGGACGGTTCATGAAAATTAAGACCGATTTTCTTTTTTAAACTACTCTAATGTCAATTCTCAATCATAAATCCTTGTTGGGCTTTGGTTTTGCCACGATAGCCATGGGGATGGTCTTCATTCCCGGTGGAGGAGCGCGTCTTGTTGCTAAAGACGGACGCCAGCCTATCACTACCTCTGATCTTCAGATTTGGCCGGGCCCAAATGACTCGATTCCTGTGGGAGTCTGCGATGAAATCCGGATATCCCTGCCGGGATATATACCCGGGAAAATCCATATCAATGAACTCGATTCCACTTATCAGATAACTCTCAAAAAGGTCCTGAAAGATAAAGAAGAGGATCCTTCCAATAAAGAAGAGGAAGGTGGAGATAAGGAAGAAGAAGGAGATAAGGAACAGGAAGGTACGGATCAGCCTAGTGATAACAGCGATCAGGAAGATAACGGAAATCTTCAAGATCTTCTTGATCCCAAGGATAACGAAGATCCAGCCGGCGAAGCCACCGGAGACGACATTGAGAATCCGGAGATAGAGGTTCCTGCCAACCCTGATAAGCCGGAAAATCCTGACGATCCCGAAAATCCTGACGACCCGGGAAACCCTGACGATCCGGGAAACCCTGACGATCCGGAGAACCCGGATGATCCCGAGAATCCGGACGATCCGGAGAACCCCGATGACCCGGAGGAGCCCGGAGAAGAGGATAATAATTCTGAGGTTAACTTGGTATTAATTCCGGAAGTAGACAGAAACGGGCGTATGGTAAGCTTATACCTCGAAAAACCGCTGCCGGACGGTGAATGGATCCTGGATATCCCGGAAGGGTTATTCGAGATCCAGCCGGAACCTATTGAGGTCGAGGAGATGCCTTTCTCTCAGGAGGAGATGATGGAGCTTCCTTACTGCGGCGCATGGCACAAAAAAGGAGGCGAATGGGAAGGTGGCGCAATGTTTTCAATTCATGACGATGACGGCGTGGATGGAAAAATTCCCTCTTGCGGCACAACCCACATACCCGATCGCAACGGTTATTTCACCATCCTATACCCTCTCTTGCAGAGCCTGGGAGTTCGTGGCAACGTTTCCATGGAGGGCTGGCGTTGCGGAATGACGGATAATCCTCCGGCGCTTAACGACAACGGCAAAATCATGTATCGCCTGGAGAAAGAAGCCGGATGGGAGATGCAGGGCCATTCAATGGAAGTCTTGGGAGACCGCAACAATAACTGGCTCGTAGACAGTCTCAGTTCTCCCCTCGCCGAAAAACTCCTTTCGGAAGTTGTCGGCAAAGGACAGGGTAATGCCATTACCAGCATCTTCGATGCGCAGACCCGCAAGCAGTATTTCCCCTCCGACGACCGGACCCAATGGATTGAATCCGATTCTCTTTATATCAAACCCTACGCTCTTAATTATGAGACCAAGCGACCTAAAATATATATTAAGGAGCATAGTGTTGAATACCATTGGGGCGAATGGTTCAGGTGGGCAAAGGAATGGGGATTCCGGGCAACGGCATGGGTGCAGCATAATGCCATCACCTCCCATGACTATGCCAAGGAGATTCTGAAATATGCACCTTACGGATTCAGCGATCTCAATCCTCCTGAACATTATAATGTTCCCCCAATGCGGTCTACCGCTACCCGCATGCTTCTCGAGGGACAGTCCGCACCTGGATATATCGGAGAAATGAGCGATGATAACACCTACGATCACGCTCAATTCAAATGGTTTTGTGATTATATCGACCGTTGCGAGGAAGATAACGGATGGATAGTCATGGGACTTCACGCCTATCGGAAATGCTGGAAAAATTACCTTCCCGGCGCCCTTGTCTCGGAAGGTGGCGATTACCCCGACGAATGGGTAGATCCTCTGAAAGGTATGGATTACCTGAATGATCCTCTGGATGTTCCGCCGGCAAAATTGGGCATAAGCAGTTGGAGCGAATGGTATCCTTGTCCCGGGACTCGCCTTGACATGGTCCGCGACATCATCCTCTATTGCCAATCCAAAGGCATGGAGAATGTCACGAGCAGCGAAGGATTCGAACGTATGGGCAACCGGCAGATGGCCGGGTATTTCAACAACGGTTACCGATGCGGCAATGACCGTTTTATATTGGAAGACGACCGCGAGACCTATCCTCACTATATCGAATCGGCCACCGGCGAGGAATCCTACTACCGACCTTTGACCACTGACCCCATCTCCCACTCTTTCTTTGTAGTCAAACCGGAACTGGAACCCGGCATACCGACAGGTATATCTGCCGCCCTCTATCGCGGGCCGGAAAAATACTACGACCTCCAGGGCAATCCTGTCGACCGCAAGAATCTAAAGAAAGGAGTCTATATCAAGCTCAGTGCCGACGGCCCGAAAAAGATAATCCTGTAATTTAAGAGTCCCGGACCCGACCCTAAAATTACTCCTAACACCTAAAAACAATTACCTAATTCCTAAAACCTAATTCCTCACACAAATTTTCTCCCGTTATACGTGTAGATTCAAGAACGAAGTGCAAAATCCATGCTGCTCTTCCTTGATCCTCCGG
>CAYTOR010000097.1:0-8543 GCA_964439505.1 uncultured Sangeribacter sp. | reverse complement strand
TTGCTCGGTGTCTTTCCGGTGAATTTTGCCCATCTCTCCGGTCACAATTGGAAATAGCCGAATACCTATTAAATTAACTCAATATGAGGCAATGCTCGCATTGCTCCCTTCGAGATAGACAAAATTCCCTCGAAAATCCACCGCCCTGAATTTAACATTTTTTGTTAGACGGGGTCTAATACTCGAAATTAATATCTCGATTTGAGCAAGTTAATCTTACCTTTCGAAGTATGAACCGGTCTCAAGTATAAACCATGGTAAAGTTTAATTCTTCCTGTTCCTGATTACTTGGTATTTCTGATTACTTGCAATACTGTCATTATATAACAATTCAGGACTTAAGAAAGATTTTTTCAGATCCCTTCATAGAGCCCGGGATGGGCGTGCAGATATTCTATTGCACCCTCAGGAATAGGTAGGGAATCCGAAGATCTTTCTGCGCGGAGTTTCTCCCTTATCGCTGTCGATGAGTAAGGGAATTCCTTCACAGAGCTAATATACACAACTCCCGCCGGAATAGGATCGGGAATGACGGCATCCGGTCGAGGATAGACAATCAAACCGAATTCCGAAAGTATCTTCCTATAATCTTTCCAACGGGAAATGATCTCAAGATTGTCGCCCCCGGCGATCCATTGGAATTCACAATCCGGATAGGCTTCTTTCAGGGCGAGGAGAGTATCTATGGTATAGGAAGGTCTGGGTAACCCGAATTCAAAGTCACTGACCTTTATCCTATCTTTCAATTCAGCAGACAATTGACACAAGGCAGCCTTTGCCATTTCCAGCCGGCTTGCTTCGGAAGCATGGAGTTGACCTTTTTTCAGGGGATTTTCCGGACTTACCATTAGCCAGACTTCATCTAAATGACATTCCCTCAGTACTCCCTCCGCTACGGCAATGTGTCCGTCATGTATGGGATCAAAACTTCCTCCGAAGATACCGATACGTCTCATCCTGCGAGAGTTACTTATTGATAAACCGTCGGATTATTTCGGCTACCTCTTCGCTCGCCCGCTCCACATCATCATTTATCACGCGGCAGTCATAACGATCGGCGTAACTTAGTTCATATTCCGCCTTTCCCAATCGCTTCGCAATGGTCTCTTCGGAATCAGTGGCGCGGCCTCTCAATCTTCGCTCCAGTTCTTCCAGGCTCGGAGGCAGAATAAAGATGCTCAGCGCTTCATCGCCGTAGCAGCGTTTGACATTGACGCCCCCCTTCACATCTATGTCCATTATTAGATTGCGGCCGCCGGCGGTCACTCGTTCGACTTCGCTTTTCAGAGTGCCGTAGCACGTGCCGGGATATACCTCTTCCCATTCTACGAATTCATCGGCGTCCGCTTTGCGGGAGAATTCTTCGGAGGTCAGGAAATAGTATTCCCTTCCATCCTGCTCTTCACCTCGCGGAAGGCGACTTGTCGCGGAGATCGAGAACCCCAGACTTAATTCGGGATGATTGATAATCCGATTGATAATAGTCGATTTGCCCGTACCGGAGGGAGCCGACAGAATTATGATTTTACCTTTCATAGAGTGAGGCTATGATTACAGTCAGTGAGATTACAGATAGTTGCGTTCTTGAAGTGTTCAGTTATTTGCGCTCTTGAATATTACAGCACGTTGAGCACTTGCTCCTTGATCTGTTCGAGTTCGTCTTTCATTCCGACTACTATCTTTTGCATCTCGGCGTTATTGCTCTTCGAACCTAAAGTATTTATCTCCCTGCCCATTTCCTGAGAGATAAAGCCGAGTTTCTTACCCTGACCCGATTCGGGCCGACGGTCATCGTCCGGGCCGAGGGTCGCGAGGAAGTAATCGAGGTGGGAAGTAAGACGGAGTTTTTCTTCACTTACATCAAGTTTCTCGATGTAGAATATCAGTTCTTGCTCAAGGCGTCCCTTATCGTAATCGACTCCATGCAGCGAGGCGAGTTGCTCTTCAAGGCGCTGGCGAATTTTCTCGACTCTGGTCTTTTCAAAAGGTTCGACCCTGGCCAACAGTGCCCTGATATTACTGATTTTTTCAACGAAGAAATTATAGAGTTTCCGTCCTTCCTGGAGGCGGAACTCGGTCAGACCTTCCAAAGCCTGGCGCTCGGCCTCGATAAGGGCCTTGGTGTCTTCTTCGGAAATCTCCTCCCCCTTTGCCTGCCATACTTCGGGCAGCCTGAGCAACGTCGCATACCAGTCCGCAGGCTCCGGAAGTGCAAGTACTTCCTTCATCTCTTCTATTCGGGCCTTATAGCCTTCAAGGGCCGCTATATTAAGCTGTAGGGTCTCGACCGGAGCAGTGTGCTCAACCTGAACCGCCATCTCAGCCTTACCACGCTCCAGAATCTCTGCGGCAACGCGACGCGCCTCTATCTCCATTTCTCGGAAATAGGGAGGTATACGCATGAAAAGATCAAGTTGCTTGGAGTTTAACGACTTCACCTCGACGGTGATCTTTCTGTTTGATGATTCGGCCACACCGCGCCCGAATCCCGTCATCGACAATATCATGGATTTGTTTTATCTGGTTATGTGGTTATCATTGCCATGAATCATGCGGATGACTACGGCAATCTGTGGATGGTAGCGGATGACAGCAGGAGAGTACCGCCAATACAATGCAAATTTAATCAAAATTTCATTCATTTCACAAATTTCTATGCTTTTCCTATCTGATTTTGCGGTTTTTTTGTTACTTTTGTAGAATTGAAGAGGAGAATAAGTCCCCGTTCAAGCGCAGGCTTATCAAAGGCACTCCCCCCCTCCTCACCTTCATTCACAATAATTACCCTACGAATCACAACCCGCAAATATAAAAATCAAATAAACAGAATAAATTCTATGGATAACGAAGCTTTGTTGAAAGAATGTATAGAACGCGCTGAAAAGTGGCTCGGTCCCCAATATGACGACGAGACACGCAAGGAAGTGAAAGCTCTCCTTGACGCGGAAGACAAGTCAGGCCTTATCGACGCCTTCTATAAGGACCTTGAGTTCGGCACAGGTGGTCTGCGCGGCATCATGGGAGCCGGCACAAACCGTATGAATATCTATACCGTCGGCGCTGCGACCCAAGGTCTGGCCAACTACCTTAAGGATTGCTTCAAGGATGAACCTCAGATCTCTGTAGCTGTGGGCCATGACGTCCGCAACAATTCCCGTAAATTTGCAGAAATGGTAGCGGATATCTTTTCTGCCAACGGAATCAAGGTCTATCTTTTCGACGGCTGCCGTCCTACTCCGGAAGTCTCTTTCGCTATCCGCCATCTCGGCTGCCAGAGCGGCGTGAACATCACCGCCTCCCACAATCCCAAGGAATATAACGGCTATAAGGCTTACTGGAGCGACGGCGCCCAGATGATCGCTCCCCACGATGTGGAGACTATCGCATACGTCAACGCCATAACTTCTGTAGACCAGATCAAGTTCACTCCGAATAAAGATCTCATTCAGATTATCGGCAAGGATGTCGACGAACCCTATCTGGAAGCTATCCACGCCCTCTCGCTCTCGCCTGAGATCGATGCAAAGCACGCCGATATGAAAATAGTCTACACTCCGATCCACGGCACCGGTTCCACACTGATGTATGACTCCTTGGCTCGCTGGGGATTCAAGAATATCATCCATGTTCCCGAGCAGGACGTACAGGACGGTAACTTCTCCACTGTCGTCTCCCCCAACCCGGAGAATGCGGAAGCAATGTCTATGGGTATCGCAAAAGCTAAGGAGACCGGAGCAAGCCTGGTGCTCGCTTCCGACCCGGACGCCGACCGTATAGGTCTGGTAGTACGCGACAAGAACGGCAACTATCAGCTCGTCAACGGCAATCAGATCGTGATGATCTTCCTCTACTATCTGATTACGCGAAACGTTGAACTCGGCAAAATTACCGGCAAAGAATACTGCGTCAAGACAATCGTCACTACCGAGACCATCAAGCGCATCGCCGACGCCAACAACGTCACCTGCTACGACTGCTTCACCGGCTTCAAGTGGATTGCCGACGTAATGCGCAACCTCGAAGGCAAGGAGCGCTATCTGGGTGGAGGCGAAGAGAGCTACGGCTTCCTCGCCGAGACTTTCTGCCGCGACAAGGACTCTGTCTCTGCCATCTCTCTCATGTGCGAGATCGCAGCATGGGCAGCCGAACGCGGCCAGAACCTCTATGAAATGCTTATCGACATCTACGCTCAGTACGGCTTCTCTCGCGAACGGGGTGTGAGCGTCGTGCGCCCGGGCAAGACCGGAGCTGACGAAATCGTAGCGATGATGAAGAACTTCCGTGAGAATCCTCCGAAGGAACTCGCCGGATCACCCGTAACTGTCATCAAGGACTATGCTGATCTCAACTGCAAGAATCTGAAGACCGGTGAGGTTGAGAAGATGAACTTCCCGACTACTTCCAATGTGCTCCAGTTCTTCACCGAAGCCGGCGACAAGGTTTCAATCCGCCCGTCCGGTACAGAACCCAAGATCAAGTTCTATATCGAAGTGCGCGAAGATATGCCCTCCAAGGACGCATACGAAGCAACTGTAGAGAAAGCCGACGCTCACATCGACCAGGTTCTCTCCGACCTCGGAGTCAAATAACTTCAACAGTAGTCAGCGATTCTTCGCAAAAAGTAGGGGGCGCAATACATTGCGACCCCGGAGAATAAGAATTATTAGGCTAATTGGGCTTATTAGTCTTATTGGGCTAATTGAGTTTATCGGGCCTATTGGGCCTAATTAGTCTTGTTTCAAAAAATAGGGACGGGGATTTTGATAAATCCCCGTCCCTATTTTTAATAACTCTCATACCCCACTAAAATGGCTAAAGTAACTTGGAAAGCAGGAACAATGGTCTATCCGGCGCCTGCGGCAATCGTCACTTGCGGAAACTCCCCGGATAACTGGAATATGCTGACCATAGCATGGACCGGCACGATCTGCACCAACCCCGCGATGCTATATATAAGCGTTCGCCCGGAAAGATTCTCCTATCCCTTGCTGATAGAGAATATGGAGTTTACTCTCAACCTTACTACGGAGGCAATGGCCCGTGCTACGGACTGGGTTGGCGTTCGTTCAGGACGAGAGTTTGACAAATGGAAAGAGACGGGACTAACACCGATAAAGGGAGAAATGGTCAAATCCCCCACAATCGAGCAATCTCCCCTTTCCATAGAATGTCGGATTAAGGAGATCCTGCATCTCGGCAGCCACGATATGATGATTGCCGACGTCCTTTGCGTACGTGCCGACGACCGCTATATAGATTCCGAAACCGGTGCGTTTTCATTGCAGGATGCAGGCCTTATGGCTTATGCCCACGGTGGATATTATGCTTTGGGCAACCTTATCGGCACCTTCGGATTCTCAGTCCGAAAGAAAAAACCATAAGGCCAATTCTCCGCTACTGCATAAAGCCATTTTAGTCAATGGGGTCTAAAAATGCAAAAAATCGCTTGCTCATGTCAGAAAGTCTGATTAACTTTGCTCTTTGAATCTGACTGCCCAAACTTTTTCAAATTCAGCCCGATGGATTCCAAGAAAACCCCGGATAATAAACTCAAAAAACTCACTTCGGCCAATAAGGTCGTAAAATGGCTCTGGATCTCATTCTTAGGATTCGGCTTTATAGTGGCACTCCTTTTATTGCTCATTTATAATGGAGTGATAGGCTATATGCCTCCGATTGAAGAACTCGAGGACCCTCACGACAAACTCGCCTCTGTCGTCTATGCTTCGGACGGCACGACCGAACTGGGGCGCTATTTCGCCGGAGCAGGTAATCGTGTATACAATGACTACGACGCCGTCTCTCCTAATGTCATCAACGCCCTGATCGCCACTGAGGATGCACGCTTCAAGCAACACTCAGGAATCGACTTCATGGCTCTCGGACGCACGATGGTCAAGACCCTTCTTCTGCGTGACAAGTCATCTGGAGGAGGCTCTACCATCACCCAGCAGCTTGCCAAACAGCTTTATTCCCAGCCCTCGTCAAACATGTTCAAGCGCGCGTTGCAGAAACCCATCGAATGGATGATCGCAATCAAGCTGGAACGCTTTTATACGAAGGATGAGATCATCAATATGTATCTCAACCGTTTCGACTTCCTCAACAATGCCGTCGGAATCAAGACCGCAGCGAACGTCTATTTCGGCAAGGAACCTGACCAGCTGACCGTACCGGAAGCCGCAATGCTCGTCGGTATGCTCAAGAATCCCGCCTATTACAATCCCTTGCGTCATCCCGAACGTACTCTCAACCGCCGCAATACGGTCATCGATCAGATGGTCAAAGCGGGAATGCTCACCAAGGCGGAAGCCGCCACATATCAGGCTCAGCCGTTAGGGCTCGACTATCATAAAGTCGACCACCGCGAAGGCGGCGCGCCCTACCTGCGTGAGGAAATCCGCCGGATGATGACCGCCAAGAAGCCGGAGCGTCCCAACCGGGCAAACTATAACTCGGATTTAAGCTATAATCTGGCTTACGGCAACTATAAGACGGACTCCACTCTCTGGGAAGACAACCCCCTATACGGTTGGATTCTAAAAAATCCGAAACCTGACGGATCCTATTATGATCTCTACACCGACGGCCTTCGGATCTATTCGACCATCGACGTGACAATGCAGAACTACGCCGAAGAGGCAGTCTGGCAACATCTCGGAGGAACCCTTCAACCGGCCTTTGACGCCGAACACCGCAATCGTCCTTACGGACCTTATACCATCGGCGCGGATCTTTCCGCCGAAGGAGCACAGAAACTCATTAAGCAGGCGATGCAGCAGACCGACCGCTGGCGCAAGATGGCTGCCGCCGGCAAGTCAGTCGCTGAAATCGAAAACTCCTTCTTGGAGAAGTATCAGATGGATGTCTTCGCCTACGTCCGCGACAAAAATGGCAAGATAGTCCCCGGAACCAAGACCGTCACCATGTCTCCCCGCGATTCACTCCTATACATGAAGTCGATATTGCGGACAGGTATGATGGCCATGGATCCGACGACCGGATACGTCAAAGCATACGTCGGAGGACCGGACTTCACTTTCTTCCAATATGACATGGTCTCTCGAGGAAAACGTCAGGTTGGTTCTACGGCCAAGCCCTTCCTATACGCGATGGCCTTCGAACAGGACTATGATCCCTGCGACAGATTCAGCAATACCCAGCCCAACTTCGGAGGCTGGAAACCGCGAAGCTCAAGCGGCGGCAGAGCCGGACAGATGGTAGATCTACGCTGGGCATTGACCACGTCCAACAACTGGATATCCGCCCGCCTGATCAATGAGATGAAAGTACCGAATTTCGTCAATAAACTCCGTATGTACGGCATTTCGGGATATGTCATTCCCAACCACACCTTGGCCTTGGGATCCTTTGACGCTTCAGTCCGGGAAATGGTAGGAGGCTACTCGACCTTCGCCAATAAGGGTATCCGGGTAGATCCGGTTTTCGTCACCCGAATTGAAGACAACCAGGGCAACGTCATCTACTCCCCCACGGCCCATCGCACTGAAGCTTTGTCGGAGTTAGGAGCGTACCGCATCACTGACGTGCTCTTTGATGTAGTCGATAAAGGCACCGGCCGCGGATTGCGTGGCAGTTACGGAATCCACGCTCAGACCGGAGGTAAGACAGGTACCACTAACTCAAATGCCGACGCATGGTTTATGGCCTTTACTCCCGATCTGGTCACCGGCGTCTGGGTAGGCGGCGAGGAACGAAATATCCGCTTCTCTTCCGGAGCCATCGGTCAGGGCGCGCGCGCCGCACTCCCGATCTACGGTCTCTTCATGAAGAAAGTATATGCCGATAAGAAACTTCCTTACAGCCAGGAGGCCAAGTTCGACTTCCCCGAAGATTTCACACCCTGCGAAAGTGGCAAAGCAGGCTATTCCGGAGGTCCGCGCACCAGTCAGGCCTTCGAGATGACAGAAAGCACCGAAGGCATCTTCGATTGATTTCAAACTTTTTTTGAAAAAAAATGCGGAATTTTTTCCGTATATCAAAAAAATGATATAATTTAGCGTCCGAAGGCACAGAAGCCTTCGGACGCTTGCTTTTGCAGGCTCTGCAGAATATCGTTTGATCTTTTAAGTGAGAGAGAAAATATCAATAACCGTACTATAGTTAGTTTTAGCAAGGTTATTTAGTATGAATAGTTTTAGACCTCACTTGAATAAGTCAAACGGGATCTAATAGAAATACTACTTAAATCTAAACATAAAAACATTATCTTCAAATGGAGAAAGTTCTGAAAATTCGCGACCTTACTCTTCGCGACGGTCAGCAATCACTCTTTGCAACCCGCATGAAGCAGGAAAACATTGACCAACTTCTTCCCCTCTACCGCGACGCCCATTTCTATATCATGGAAGTCTGGGGCGGCGCAGTGCCCGACTCAGTGATGCGCTATCTCGGCGAATCACCCTGGGACCGTCTGCGCGCTTGCTCGAAAGAGATGAAGGGAATTTCACTCCTCTCAGCGCTCTCCCGCGGCCGCAACCTCTTCGGCTATGTGCCCTATCCCGACTATGTGCTCGAAGGCT
>CAYTOR010000096.1:0-8621 GCA_964439505.1 uncultured Sangeribacter sp. | reverse complement strand
CGCGACCCTCAGCTTGGGAAGCTGATGCTCTACCAACTGAGCTACTATCGCATCGGTAGATCGGAGAGACGGACGGACCTCGTGGCTATGCTTTGAAACTGTCACCTCTCCGGTTGATATTGCAAAGTTACTTATTTATTTCTAAATCTGCAACCCTTTTGTCGGTTTTTTATTCTTGCGAATTTTTCGTTCGAGGTATGGGGTGAAGTCGTGATTTGATTACGGCTGCAACCCTTTTGTCGGTTTTTTATTCCCGCGTGACTTTTGGCCTTCGGGCGGTTAGAGTTTCCATTCCACGCCGTTCTTGGTGTCTTTGACGTTGAAGCCGAGGGCGGCAAGGCGGTCGCGGATGAGATCGGAGGTGGTCCAGTCTTTGGCGGCTTTGGCGTTGGAGCGGATCTCCATCAGAAGGTCGACAGCCCCGGCGTAGGCTTGGGTATTGTCGTCGGAGGCGGCGTCGGCTTCGTCGGCTTTGATGCCGAGGATTTCGATCAAGAAGGTGTGGAAAAGTGCCTTGAGTCGCTCTATATCGGCTTCGTCAAGGGTAATGGCTCCGTCGGCTGCCTGGTTGATGATCTTGCCGGCCTCGAAGAGGTAGGCGATGACCATCGGAGTGTTGAGGTCGTCGTCCATCGCTTCGTAGCATTTGGCGGCGAAATCGGGGACCTCAACACTGCTCTTTTCCGAGGGCTTGAGCGCCTGTAATCTGCGATAGATATCGAGCATCTTCTCTAACGCTTTCTCGGAGGCCTGGAGGGCTTCGTTGGAGAAATCGACCGTGGAGCGGTATTGGGCCTGGAGGATGAAGAAGCGGATCACCATCGGCGAGTAGGCCTGCGTCAGCAGGGGATGGTCGCCTTTGAAGAATTGTTCGAGAGTGATGAAGTTTTTATATGATTTGCCCATCTTCTTGCCGTTGATGGTGATCATATTGTTGTGCATCCAGTATTTGACCGCCTCGTGGCCTTGTGCGGCTACGCTCTGGGCAATCTCACATTCGTGATGGGGAAACATCAGGTCCATTCCTCCTCCGTGGATATCGAAGGTGTCGCCGAGGTATTTGGTGCCCATCGTCGAACATTCCAGATGCCAGCCGGGGAATCCTTCGCTCCATGGCGAGGGCCAGTGCATGATATGCTCCGGTGCGGCTTTCTTCCAAAGGGCGAAATCCATGGGATTGCGCTTTTCGGATTGGCCGTCGAGGGCGCGGGTAGTATTCTGGAGTTCTTCGATATTGCGGCCGGATAGTTTGCCGTAGTTATGGTCGCGGTTGTATTTTTCCACGTCGAAGTAGACACTTCCTTCGGATTCGTAGGCGTATCCGGCGTCAAGGATCTTCTTGATGTATTCAATCTGTTCGATGATGTGGCCGGAGGCGTGGGGCTCGATACTGGGTGGAAGCACGTTGAGCGCTTCCATATCGTGGTGGTAGCGGTTGAGATAGTATTGTACTACCTCCATGGGCTCGAGCTGTTCGAGCCGGGCTTTTTTTGCTATCTTGTCTTCGCCTTCGTCGGCGTCATGTTCGAGATGGCCTACGTCGGTAATGTTTCTTACGTAGCGTACTTTATATCCCTGCTGTCTGAGGTAGCGAAAGAGGATATCGAATGTGATGGCCGGCCGGGCATGACCCAGATGAGCGTCGCCATAGACGGTCGGACCGCAGACATACATCCCTACGTGACCCTCATGCAGGGGTTTGAAGAGTTGCTTGGTGCGGGTGAGGGTATTATAAATTGAAAGGTTGGCCATGGTAAAAAGAGTTTCAGAGCGCTTATCATCGCTTCAGATGCCGATTGATAAGCGCTCTGTTAAAGTAGAGGATTAGTTGTTGCCGATCTGTCCGTTGCGGGGAGTGCGGGGTTTGATTTCGCCGAACTGCGCTTCGTATTTCTGGACATTGTCGGTAAGGGCATACATGAGTTGCTTTGCATTTTCGGGGCTCATGATCATGCGGCTTACTACGGGAGCCTGGGGCATGCCGGGAGCGGCAAAAATGAAGTCAATGATAAACTCATTGGGGCCGTGGCCGATCATCGCGAGGTTAGAGTACTTGCCGTCTGCGATTTCGGGACGGAGTTGAATCTGAAGTTGATTGCCGTTCTGGGGCTGTTTTTCGTTTGCCATTTTATTGTTGATTATTTATTTGTTAACGATTTTGAGGATCTTCTCTTTGTTTTTCCAAATGGGAAGCGCTCCCATTCGCATTGCGAATTTAACCAAAAATATCGCAATATGCAAATTGGGGGGATGTTAATTTTACTTAACGCCGGCGGTTATTGCTGTTCGTCAAGGCTCTGTTCGGGAGTTAGGGCGGTTTTATCGCTGATATTGACTATGGAGCCGTCTTGCATCTCCACTACCTTATGGGCTATCGAGGCCAGCGAAGGATCATGGGTAACGATAAGGAAGGTATGTCCTTTCTCGCGGCAAAGGCGGGAGATAATCCCATGGATCTCATCCCGGTTATGGGAATCGAGGGAGCCGGTCGGTTCGTCGGCAAGCACTATCCGGGGATTATTGACGAGAGCCCGGGCTATCGCTACCCTCTGCTTCTCTCCTCCGGAGAGTTCGGAAGGCTTATGATTGAGCCGGTCGGCGAGCCCGAGGGTCTCAAGCAGAGCGTCGGCCTTGCGAAAGGATTCCTTGCGGGAGTCGCCGGCAATCATTGCGGGAATGGCTACATTCTCCCGTGCTGAAAATTCGGGCAGAAGCTCATGAAATTGAAAGATGAAACCGATATGACGGTTGCGGAACCGGGCGAGCTGGCGCTCTTTTTGAGAGGTGATATCAAATCCGTCGTAAGTGACGATTCCTGAGTCGGGCCGGTCGAGCGAACCGGCTATCTGGAGTAGCGTCGTCTTACCGGCACCCGACGGACCGACTATAGCTACAATCTCCCCCTGTCCGATACTGAGCGAGACATTCCGCAGGACCTGAAGATTACCGAAACTCTTGCAGATATTTCTGATTTCAATCATGATTGCGAAATTAATATTTTTTTGCGACTTTTCCAAAAATCATATTTCTGACGTAACACCGGAAGAAGCGCATCCGGGATATGCCCGGGGAGTTGAATATAGTGGCTTCGATAAGCGGTAGCCGCTTCTATTAATAATAATTAAGGTAAAAAATCTGAGTTTATTGCAAGAGAGGGATTTTTTGGTTAATTTTGCCATTGGAAAAAATAGTTGATAAAGATGAATGGTCAAAATGCAGTCGGACAGGCCGACAACAGCAATATGAATTTATCTCGGAATGGAGCCGCGGCTCCCCTTGCGTCCGGACGGCGGCCGCTGATTCTGGTCAGCAACGACGACGGCTACCGGGCACGCGGAGTCCATCAGCTCACTCGCCTGCTGGGCGAGTTTGCGGATGTGGTGGCCGTATGTCCGGAGGGTCCGCAGTCAGGCAAGTCAATGGCTATTACCGTCAGCGATCCGTTGCGGCTTACGCGTATCAGCGATTACGCAGCGGAGGAGCCTTCCACCGAATGGTATCATGTCAACGGCACTCCTACCGATTGCATCAAGATGGCCATGCATACCATCCTGCGGGGACGGCGTCCGGATCTGGTCTGCACCGGCATCAACCATGGCTCCAATGCCGCTATCAACGTCATTTATTCGGGCACAATGGGTGCGGCTTTCGAAGGTTGCGCCTTCGGTATCCCTTCCTGCGGCTTCTCCCTTTGCGATCATTCCGCAGACGCGGACTTCCGGCCGATGCTCCCGTTCGTCAAGGAAGTCGTGAAGACAATGCTCGAGTGCGGCCTTCCCCAAGGAGTTTGCCTGAATATGAACGCTCCTGCCGGCGAAGTGAAGGGCCTGAGGCTGACGCGCTCCTGCCGCGGCCATTGGAGCGACGAATATAAAGAATATTCTGATCCCTCAGGACATCCGTTTTATATTCTGACCGGACATTTCATCAACGACGAACCCGAGGATCCCGACACTGACGACGCATGGCTTTCAAAGGGATACGCCAGCCTGGTCCCGGTCATCCTCGACCCCACAGCGCCCAAGTCCTCCCTTCCCGAGGGATACGGACGTTTTTAGACCCCGTCCCACCTTCATTTCTTAACTCTCTCCGGATTCACCTCAATGAGAATATTTTCTTCAGAAGCCTTGCATGAAATCGACAATGCAACATGTCAGGCCCAAAACATAGATTCACTTGAACTGATGGAGCGTGCGGCCAATGCCGCCTGCTATGAAATCGTCTCCCGTTTTCTTCCGAGCCAAAGGATAGTAGTAGTGGCCGGACCGGGCAATAACGGCGGCGACGCGCTCGCCACTGCCCGTCTGCTTATCGAACGGGGCTACCGTCACGTCGAGATTTTCCTTTTTAATATCAAGGGACATCTTTCGCATGATTGCAATGAGGAGCGAAAGAAGCTCATCGTCCTGGACGGCATCGATTTTACGGAAGTCACACGCGAATTCATCCCCCCCTATCTCGGTGAAAATGACGTAGTCATCGATGGTCTCTTCGGCTCAGGACTGAAGGAAGCCATGCAGGGCGGATTCGTCATGTTGGCCCGATATATCAATGAATCCGGGGCTTACGTCATAGCTCTTGACATCCCTTCCGGACTGATGGGGGAACACAACGCCAATCTGATCCGGCGCGATATGATCCATGCGGACCTTACCCTGACGTTCCAGCTCCCGCGACTCTCTTTCTTCTTCGAAGAAAATTCAGACGTCATCGGCGAATGGAAGTTGCTTGACATCGAGCTCGACCAGGACAAGATCAAGGAACTGAAATCGAATTATATGCTCGTGGAGGCGCGCAGTGTCCGGCCTCTCCTGCGGCCCCGACGCCCTTTTACCGGGAAACGGGATTACGGTTCGGCCCTTTTCTTCGCCGGATCTACGGGAATGATGGGAGCCGCCGTCCTGGCTGTAAAAGGATGCCTGAAGTCAGGGGCCGGATTGGCTACAGCCCACGGTCCCTTCGGCGGGCTCACTGTCCTTCAGACTGCCGCTCCGGAAGCCCTCTTTGAACCGGACCGCTCCGAACATTTCATTTCTGACATGAGCGTCCATCATAAGCATCAGGTTGTAGCGGCCGGACCGGGCATCGGAGTCAACGAAGTCACTATCGACGCCCTTGAAGCCCTGCTGAAGACCTGCGAGGTACCTCTCCTTCTTGACGCTGACGCACTGAACTGCATCTCTATCCGCCCTGCGCTGCTGACCATGCTCCCCCGCAATACTGTCATCACTCCCCATATCGGAGAATTCGACCGTCTCTTCGGGGAGCACAAAAGCGATGAGGAACGCCTCGCCAAAGCTGTCGAAATGGCTCAATATTACAATATCATCATTGTGCTTAAGGGCCATTATACGGTGACCGTACGCCCGACCGGGAAGGTATTCTTCAACTCTACCGGCAACCCGGGTATGGCTACTGCCGGAGCGGGCGACGTCCTGACCGGCATCATCGCTTCATTCATGGCCCAGGGGTTCAAACCGGAACACGCCGCTACAGTCGGAGTCTACATCCACGGCCTCGCCGGCGATATAGCCGCCTCCGAAATCGGTGAATACGGAATGACCGCAATGGACATAGCCGACCGGGCCGGTCGGGCCATCAAGATGATAATCGATCGCGAAGAACTCCCCAATTCCATTTTCGCTTAAGAGTTATTTAGACTTATGACTTTCCACTCCATCTCCCGTCGGCTGGCGCTCACGTTAATCTCAGCCTTAGCAACTTTCTCGTTGATCTCAGCCCAACAGACCAAGGCCCTTACGGCTGACAAACATAATGAATACGGCCTTGTCTATTCCCTCCCCGTGACGGCCCTTCAAATTACCGTGACAGCCGAGAAGGAAACTCTCATAGCGGGTCCTTACGCCAACTACGCCAAGAAATACATCGGCGCTTCCAATCCCATCGCTGAATCGGGAGAAAAATGGACTATACTCGATGTCAGCGTCATCCCCTACGGAGCCGTCAATCCCGAGAGCCGCTACCTTATGCAGCTCAAACCCGGCGCCACTACCTTCATCAGTGTCTCCCACAACGGAATGTTACTCTCCGTCAATAAGGATATGACCGACAATACGGCCCGGGGCATCGTCAATCAAGACGATCCGGAACCGCGCTATACCGGTCAGGAATATCTCCAGTTCGTAGACGAAGATTTCATCGCATCGCAGTCTACCGCCAAGCAAGCGGAGATGCTGTCTGAAAATCTCATGGAGGTACGCGACGCCTATCTCTCCCTTACCCGGGGCACGGCCGACACAATGCCCGTAGACGGCAAGCAACTTGAACTCATGCTCTCGTCGCTTAAGGAACAGCAACGCGCTATGACCGCCGCCTTTACGGGATGCTCTTATAAAGAGATTGTCACCCGGACTTTCACATACGTTCCGGAGGAGGACACGTCGGAAGTTCTTTTTCGATTCTCAGACTTCAAGGGATTCTGCGGAGCACAGGATTATGCCGGCGCTCCGGTCAATATCCGTATCAACGTGACTGCCGAAGGGAAACTCCCCTCAGACGCTAACGGAAAAGAGAAAGAGTTGCCCAAGGATGCGGTAAGATACTGTATTCCCGGCGAAGCCCAGGTTACTCTGACCTTCGGAGGGAAAACCCTCTACAACAAAGAAATGGAATTCGCTCAGTTCGGTTGCGAGTTCGGACTCTCACCCTCTCTTTTCACCGATAAGAAGCAACCATCCTACGCCACTTTCAACCCCGTCACCGGCGGACTGGAAGAGCTCGGCGTCATTAAGTGACATTACCCTTTCACAATGACCGAAGCCCTCACCCTTCATCAGTTTACGTCCCTCATATCTTCGCACGTCAACGCGGCGCCCCAACTTGCCCGGCGCTGGGTGACGGTCGAGATTGCCCGGATCGGAATGGGAGGACCGCACTGCTATTGCGAGCTGATCGAGAAAAACGACCGGGGGGAGACTGTCGCAAGAATGCGCGGAACGATATGGGGCAACGTCTGGAGGCAATTGGCCGGCAAGTTCTATGCCGCCACCGGGACTCCGATAGCCGCCGGCATGAAGGTCCTTCTTCAAATGTCGGCCTCCCATAATCCCGCCTTCGGCCTGAGCGCGAATATCCATGACGTCGACCCGACTTATACCTTAGGCGACGCGGAGAGACGACGCCGGGAAATCCTCGAAGACCTTAAGCGCGAGGGGCTCCTCGACCGCAATAAGCAGATTCCCTTGATTCCTAACGCGCAAAAGATAGCGGTCATATCCGCAGCTTCCGCCGCCGGATACGGGGATTTCATCAATCAACTTGAAAATTCCGGCTTCGCCTTCTACCCTCTTCTTTATCCTGCGGCAATGCAGGGAGTCAAGACGGCGCCAAGCGTAATCGAGGCATTGGACCGCGTGGAGATGGCGGTCGACTTCTGGGACGCGGTCGTCATTATTCGCGGAGGAGGAGCCACGGATGACCTCAACTCCTTCGACGATCCTGAACTTGCCCGCCGGGTAGCCCTCTGTCCGCTGCCGGTCATTGTCGGCATCGGACATGAACGGGACCGGACAGTCCTCGACGAGATTGCCCACACCCGTTGCAAGACCCCGACCGCCGTAGCCTCATTCCTCACAGAAAGACTTCAGGCATGCGAACGCCACGCGGAGATGCTGACAAAGAAGATCACTGACTTCTCGGCCCTATCCCTGAGCGGGGAGCGACAGCGGATCGAACGTCTGGCTTCGGTCATACCCCTGCTCGCGCCCCGACGCATCGACGCGGAGAAGCATCGTCTGGATAACGTAAAGGCCACGCTTCAAGAGCTTACACGTACTGTCACCGGAAGAGCCTCGGAGCGACTGAACGGTATTGCATCAAAGATCGGCACTTCGGCCATAGCGGCGCTGACGCGCTCTCAAGAGCGCCTGCAGCGTATGCCGCAGATAATACTTCATTCCGTAGAAACTCGCGTCAAGCTCGAAGAAGAACGATTGCAGAGCCGGCGCGAGCTTATCAGCGTCCTCAGTCCGGAGGCCACCCTCAAACGCGGATATTCCATCACGCGGCTCAACGGCAAGGCGGTCCGCTCGGTTACCGATCTTCCTCCCGGCTCGGTCATAACGACAACGTTACCGGACGGCGAAGTGACCTCAAGAATCGATTAATTCAGCTTTGGTGAAACCGGATTCAACCGATTTTTGGAAATAAAGCAACAAGTGAGAAGTAAGAAAAAGTAAGAAATAAGGAATTTTCTTTTTGAACTCGAAAATAATAAAATACGACATAGAAATGACTGATCTGACCTATACGGCCGCCATAGCCGAACTCGAACAGATAGTAGCCAAGATGCAGTCACCCGACTGCGACATCGACCTTTTGGCTACATATACCTCGCGCGCCCTCGCGTTGCTGACCCACTGCAAGGAAAAACTCCACAAGACCGAAGAGGAAGTACGCCAATGCCTGGCAACCCTCTCCGAAAGTTAGACCCCAACGTCAATTCCTGCATTTATACATTTTTACACTTGACGTACTGAATTGCATATCAATACAATATAGGATAAAAAAACGCAAAACAATTGCGTTTTCTGCGTTTTAAGAATCATAGACCCCGTCCCACAAAAAATGTTAAATTCCGGGTCGCAGATGTGCCCCGAATT